>CAMLFK010000369.1 GCA_946479255.1 uncultured Oxalobacteraceae bacterium | reverse complement strand
GAGACCAATCCGGGCGCCTGCATCGCCAAGGCCTACGACATGGTCCTGAACGGCTGGGAACTCGGTGGCGGCTCGATCCGTATCCACCGCGAAGAAGTCCAGAGCAAGGTCTTCCGCGCGCTCAAGATCGACGCCGAAGAAGCCCAGCTCAAGTTCGGCTTCCTGCTCGACGCGCTGCAATATGGCGCGCCGCCGCACGGTGGCCTGGCATTCGGCCTGGACCGTATCGTGACCATGATGACCGGTTCCGATTCGATCCGCGACGTGATCGCCTTCCCGAAAACCCAGCGCGCACAGTGTCTGCTGACCAACGCGCCGTCCGAAGTCGACGAGAAGCAACTGCGCGAATTGCACATCCGTTTGCGTAACGCCGAGCCGAAGGTCGCTTAAGTAAAGCCGTCGTCACGGGCAATGCCCGTGACGACCCGGAGCATTGCTTGCACAAAATCCCCGAATCCGTCCTGGTCGTCATTCACACGGCCGACCTTGAAGTCTTGCTTATCGAGCGCGCGGACCGGCCCGGCTTCTGGCAATCGGTCACCGGCTCGCTCGACCGCATCGACGAACCCCTGCTCGAGACCGCCACCCGCGAACTGTTCGAGGAAACCGGCATCGCCGCCGACGGCAGCCACATCGTGCTGCGCGACTGGCAGCTCTCCAACATCTACGAAATCTACCCGGTCTGGCGGCACCGCTACGGACCCGGCGTGACCCACAACACCGAGCACGTCTTCAGCGTCTGCGTGCCGCGCGACATCCCGATCACACTCAGTGCCCGCGAGCATGTGCAGCATGCCTGGCTGCCCTATAGGGCAGCGGCCGACCGCTGCTTCTCCTCATCGAACGCCGAAGCCATCCTGCAACTGCCGCGCCACATGTTGTAAACGATATAACTTCATTTGATTTAAGTCTTTGGATTTGCAGTGCTCATCCGCTAGGCTGGTCACATGAAAAACGACTATCCCGGCGCCCGTGCGCCCCACTGGCAGCTCGGTCCCGTCATCGAGCAATTGCGCATCTCGCGCGAAGCGACCCACAACATCCGCCATCACGGCCGGGTGCGCGAACTGCCCTCGCGCGAAGTGCTCACGCAGATCATCGACGGCCTGTCCGCCGCGCTGTTTCCGACCCACTACGGGCGCTCCAACCTGACCGACGACAGCATCGACTATTTCGTCGGCGACACACTCACCACGACGCTCAACAAACTGGTCGAACAAGTGCGCCGCGCGCTGCTGTTTTCCAGCGATGCCGACGAGATCGGCGACGAGCAGCTGCTGCATAAAGCCACCGCCATCACGCGCGACTTCGCCGCCTTCCTGCCGCGCGTGCGCGAACTGCTGGTGTCCGACGTGCACGCCGCGCTGGCGGGCGACCCGGCCGCCACCACCGTCGCCGAAATCATGCTGTGCTACCCCGGCACCATCGCGATCCTGTACCACCGCTTTGCGCACCGCCTGCACCAGCTCGGCGTGCCTTTCCTGGCGCGGCTGGTGGCCGACATCGGCCATTCGCTGACCGGCATCGACATCCACCCGGGCGCGCAGATCGGCCCCAGCTTTTTCATCGACCACGGCACCGGCGTGGTGATCGGCGAGACCGCCGTCATCGGCCAGCGCGTACGCCTGTACCAGGCCGTCACGCTGGGCGCCAAGCGCTTCCCGGCCGACGCCAGCGGCGCGCTGGTCAAGGGATTGCCGCGCCATCCGATTGTCGAAGACGACGTGGTGATCTACGCCGGCGCCACCATCCTTGGACGCATTACCATCGGCGCCGGCTCCACCATCGGGGGCAACGTCTGGCTGACCGACAGCGTCGCGCCCGGCAGCACCGTGTCGCAGGCTCACATGCGCAGCGATTAGGCCTAAGGCATGGACGGCGATTGGGGGCCCTCATTGTCCTTGTTCATCAGGTCGCACACCGCGCTGCGCAGGCCTTTGGCGGCGCGGGTGCCGGAGCCGTCGATCCACAGGTAGGCGGCTTCTTTGCCGGCCTGCGGCCAGTGTGGCAGGCCTGGGCCGTTGGGGTTGCCGTTGCGCATGAAGTTGGCCCAGTAGCGCTGCAGGGCCGGCCACTCCTTCGGCGTGGCAGCGGCCGGCATCGCCTTGAAGATGTAGTCCATCTCCGAGGTGTGCTCGGGCGGCTTGTTCGAGCCCGGCGCACCCAGCCCGAATTCGTAACGCCACACCTTCGGTGTGACCTTGAGCATCTGGCCCGAGAGCCAGTTGACCGGGCAGCGGAACCAGGCATCGGTCACCACCTGGGTCTGCACGCTGCCCAGCAGCGGATCGTCGGCCGGGGCCTGGCCGTCGCGGTAGCCGTACAAGGGCATGGCGGCGGCGGCCTTGGAACCGAATACGCCGGCCAGCATGGCCGGGATCTGCTCCGGTTTGTACCACGAGCCCAGTTCCTGGGTGTTGCTGCCGATGATGATGGAGATGCCGCGCCCGGCACCTTTGGCGTAGGCGTCGGCATAGGCGTCGCGCATGACGTAGCCGTCCAGCGTCTGCTGTTCCGCCCAGAAACTGGGATCGACACCCTCGGAGACCGGGAAATTCTTGGCCGCCGCGATCACGCTTGCGGCGGGCAAGGCGCGCAGCTGATCGAGTCCCTTGGCGCCGCGCGGCAGTTTGAGGCGGTCGAGCAGGGTGTTGCCGAACGCTTCATTCTCCAGCGCGGTGCGCGGCTTGCCCGGCGCCGCGGACTGGATGATGGCTTTCTGGAACAGGCCCTTGGCCAGCGGGGAGATCGACAGGAACAAGCTGTCGAGTGCGCCGGCCGAGTTGCCGCCGATGGTGATATTGTTTGGATCGCCGCCAAAGCGGGCGATATTGGCCTTGATCCATTTCAGCGCGGCGATCTGGTCGAGCAGCGCGTAGTTGCCCGAAGCCTTGTGCGGACTTTCCTTGCGCAGCGCATCGAGGCCCAGGAAGCCGAACACGCCCAGCCGATACTGAATATTGACCATCACCACGCCTTCGCGGTGAAGGACGTTCTCGTCCAGTTCGCCATTGCCGCCGTAGGCGTTCGCGCCGCCGTGGATATTGACGAACACTGGCAGGCGTGCCTTGCCGCTCGGGTCCGGCGTGCGCACCGCCAAGGTCAGGCAGTCTTCGCTGACATTTTCCAGGGAGCTCTTGTTCCAGCCGGTGTCATCCTGCACGCAGGTCGGTGCCAGGCTGGTGGCATCGCGCACGCCTTGCCATGGCGTGGGCGCCACCGGCGGCTTCCAGCGCAACGCGCCGGTCGGGGCGGCCGCATAAGGAATGCCGTGAAAGATGGCGCTGCCATCGGGCATGGCCCGGCCGGCCAGCTTGCCGCCGCTGACGGCGACTTCATGCGCCTGCGCCGCCGGCAAGGCCAGCGCACAGGCCAGCGCGCCGGCGCGCAGCAGGAGCCGCCCGCTGATTGGTCCAGCATCCATTTGGCGACCGGCAAAGAGGCCGGTGAGACGTACAGCGACACGTGAGTAATTTACCATTCAAAATTCCAAAGTATGCCCAGAACAAGGGCGGGTGTGGGCAGGCCAAAAGCCCCTTACATGGGCATCACCGGCGATTGCGGCCCGTCATTGTCCTTGTTCATCAGATCGCACACGGCGCTGCGCAGCCCCTTTGCGGCGCGGGTGCCGCTGCCGTCGATCCACAGGTAGGCGGCTTCTTTGCCGGCTTGCGGCCAGTGCGGCAGGCCGCCCCGGTTGGGGTCGCCGTTGCGGATGAAGTTGGCCCAGTAGCGCTGCAGGGGCGGCCACTCCTTCGGCGTGGCATCGGCCGGCGCTGTCTTGAAGACGTAGTCCGTTTCCGAGCCGTGCTCGGGCGGCTTGTTCGAACCCGGCCCACCGAGCCCGAATTCATAACGCCACACCTTCGGTGTGACCTTGAGCATCTGGCTGGAGAGCCAGTTGACCGGGCAGCGGAACCAGACGTCGGTCAGCACCTGGGACTGCACGTTGCCCAGCAGCGGATCGTCGGCCGGGGCCTTGCCATCGCGCAAGCCGTACAGCGGCATGGCGGCGGCTGCCTTGGGACCGAATGCGCCGGCCAGCATGGCCGGGATCTGCTCCGGTTTGCGGTCCGAACCCATTTCCTGCGTGTTGCTGCCGATGATGATGGAGATGCCGCGCCCGGCACCTTTGGCGTAGGCGT
>CAMLFK010000368.1 GCA_946479255.1 uncultured Oxalobacteraceae bacterium | reverse complement strand
GCCGAATACTCGGCGTCGGTGGCGTACAGGTCCAGCAGCACGTCCATGTAATCGGCGATGGAGCCGGGCCGCGAGCGCGCGCGCATGCGCACCAGGCGGAACACCGGCAAGTCGTCGGTGTGTACCGAGAACAGCATCTTGCGCGCCAGGATGAAGGCCACCGTCACCACCCGCGAAGGGCCGTCGTCTTCTTCCAGCAGGAAGTCGGTGCGCAGGTGCAGGTCGCCGTTTTCCGCTTCGTAATAGCGGGCCGAGGCTTCGATGTCCTTGACTTCATCCTCGCCCGGCAGGATCACGCCATAGATGGCCTTGACCCAGGCGCGCTCATCGTTGTTGGGATCGGTCAGGTCGACCCACACCGGCGCGACGTTTTCCAAGTCTTCGCGCGTGTCGATCGGTACCTGATTGAGTCGGCCATTTTGGAGGACAAATACGTTGATCATGCGCTTTCTCGGCCGGATTCAGAAACAGCGCAAGTGTACCCGTTAGGCATCGGCGAAACCACCCCGCCCGCCTTAAATTTGCCTTAGTGCAGCTGTTTTTCGATCATTTTGTCCAGCGCCGGCTGCGAGGTCGGCGCCTTCTCGACCTTCGGAGGCGCCTTGGGCGCTTCGAAGCCTTTGGTGTCCTGGATGTCCAGCTTCTTGGAGGTCGGATTGCTGTCCTTGCAATCGCTGTTGGAAATCACGGTCTTACCGTCGATCACGCACTTGCGCAGCGCGCCATCGTTGCCACCGGCCGCGCCCTTGGCCGAATCGACCATTTGCGCGGCCGGGCTGCTGTTAAACAGCTGGCTGATCTTGGCCGCCCCTTCGGCAAACAGCTTGCGTTCATAACGCATGGAAAACAGCGCCGCCATGGCCAGGCCGGCAAACACCGCCGAGAAAATGGCCACCCAGTACAGGTTCAGAACGCCGCGTTGACGATGTAGCATGGGTAACTCCAGTAAATGAATGATTAAGGCAAGTCAGCCGAGCTCATGCGGTTGACGATGAGGTTGGTACGACGGGCCAGGTAACGGGTATCGCGGTTGCGGTCGTAGTAGCGCGGATTGGGCAGCATCACGGCCAGCTTGGCGGCCTGGGCCGCGTTCAGGCCGGCGGCACTGGTTTTGTAATAGTGGCGCGCGGCGGCCTCGGCGCCGAACACGCCGCGGCCGAACTCGACCACGTTCAGGTAAATTTCCAGGATGCGCTCCTTGCTCATCACCGTTTCCAGCATGAAGGCAATTACCAGTTCCTGGCCCTTGCGCAGGTAGCTGCGCGAGCCGGACAGGAACAGGTTCTTGGCCAGTTGCTGGGTAATGGTAGAACCGCCGCCGACCACTTTGTGGCGCTTGTTGTTTTTTTCGTAGGCTTTTTGCAACGCTTCCCAGTCAACCCCGTCGTGCTCGTTGAAATTGGCGTCTTCCGACGCGATCACGGCGCGCTTCAAGTTGTTGGAGATGCGATTGTAGGGAACCCACTGCTGCTTGAGGACCGCCCGGGGATTCTTTTCCTGCAGAACATCGAGTTGCTGGCTCATCATGCTGGTCACGCCCGGATTGAAGCTGGCATACCAGCAGACCATCAGGAAGAAATACAACTGAATGGCGAACACCAGCATCAAGCTGCCGAACAGTGCCCACAGAAACCAGCGGCGCCCGTGGGCGCCGCCGGCCGATTTCTTCTTGGCCATAACGAAAGACGAATAAAGCGCGACCTACAAACTGCTGCGCAGTCTGGACAGGACAGTATCCGTTTCAGGGCGCACGCCACGCCAGAGGAAAAACGCCTCGGCGGCCTGCTCGACCAGCATGCCCAGGCCATCGCGCGCAGTGGCGTTATTGGCAAGGGCAAACGACATGAAACGGCTCGGTTTGTTGCCGTACATCATATCGAAAGCCAGCGTGTTTGTGGAGAAAGCTTGCGATGGTACCGGCGGCATGCTGTCGGCCAGGCTGGCCGAGGTGCCGTTGATGACGATGTCGAAGGGGCCGTCGATGTCGGCGAACTCGCCGGCGGACAAGCGTCCCTGCGACTGCACGGCAAAGCGCGCCACCAGTGCGTCAGCGGTGGCGCGGGTGCGGTTGACGATTACGATCTGCTCCGGCTCCTGCTCCAGCAGGGGCAGGAGGCAGCCTTGCGACGCGCCACCCGCGCCCAGCATCAGCACGCGCTTGCCGGTGATCGGCACGCCGGCGTTCCTGACGATATCGTTGACCAGGCCGACGCCATCGGTGTTGTCGGCGCGGACCTCGCCGTCGGCAAACACCAGCGTGTTGACTGCGCCGGCCGCTTCTGCCCGTTCGCTGCGCACACCGGCCAGTACGAAGGCTTGCAATTTAAAAGGTACGGTCACGCTGGCGCCGCCGTAGCCGCGCTCGATCAGGTGGCTCACGGTGCCGATGAAGCCGTCGAGCGGCGCCAGGCAGCGCTCATAGACCAGGTCTTGCCCGGTAGCTTCGGCAAAAGCCGCGTGAATATCGGGGGAGCGGCTATGTGCAATCGGGTTGCCGATGACGCAATATTTTTTGCTCATTGGCCCTTACTCCTGAGATCTGCTTCCATTCTTTCCTCGCGAGTAAATTTAAATGTGGTGATGATGACCCACAGGTCATCCTTGTCGGTCGAGCGCATATTCGGCGGAAATTTCCCGAACGGCGCCGCGCGGCGCACGATGGCAAGGGCGGCCTTGTCCAGCGCCGGATTGCCCGAACTCTTCTCCACGCTCAGACCTTCTTTTTCGTAGATGGTGCCGTCCTGATAAATCGGAATGTAGATGGTCAGCTCGCCGTACAGCTTGCGGCCATCCTTGCTTGGAAAATTCAGGGTGCCGACTTCCTCGACCCGTTTCTGGAACGCCTTGTAATACATGGCGTAGCCGACTTCCCGGGTGCTCGGGGTGATCTGGGTCTTGCGCGGCCGCTTGTTCTCGTCCTCGATACGCTGGGTAATTTCAGCGGCGGAGCGGGCGATCGCCTTACTGCTTTCGATCAGGTCGGCGCCGGTGCGGGCCGGGTCCGGCTTGTCTTTTTCGGTGACCGGCGCGGCGCGGAACTGCGACTGCTTCGCCTTCGTCATCAGCTCGTTCTGCTTTTGCAGCAATTCTTCGATGCGGCGCTGGGCGGCCTTGACGCTCTCGCCGGTTTCCATCTTGCGCAGGTCGGGCAGTGGCGAAGTGGCGCGGCCGGCTTCGGCATTGCCGCCGCCGTCCAGGTTAGCCTGGGCCAGCGCATCGGCTTTTAACGGCGCCTTGGCGTGCTTGGCGTTGACTAGGATGACTTCGAGGCCGGGATCGACCGGCTTGAGCACGAAGGCATCCGGCGCCACGAAGCGCACTGCCAGCAAGGCGGCGTGGAACAGCAGCGAGCCGCCCAGTGCCAGGGCCATCAAACGGGATTGTTTATCTTGGAGATACGTCACGCGGAGCAGACCTGTGGATCTGTTGAATCGAAGAATGGGCAATTCTACCCTGTGCTGGGCGGTGCGCAACATCCGGGAGAGAAATCGCGACCAAACCGCTGTCATTCCCGCCCTCGCGGAGGTCTCGACCGCCACGCGCATGATGTTCTGCTGACATGCGTGCAGCATCATTCCGGCGCGCCTTCCGTTGATTGAGCGAGCACAACAAGTGGAAAGGCAGCCTGAACCCTGAGATGCATGAGCCTGTCTTACTTGAAGCAATCTCAAGGAGGACTGACATGCAAATTCGAACCGGACTTTGGAGCCTTGAAGCGGCGAAATCATGGTTGCGCAGCTTCGAGTGGGGCGAGGCAATCGCCTGCACAATCGAAGAGAATCCAGATCCACTGAGGCAAATCACCCCGGCTCCGGCGCTGAGTGAAGAAGAAATTTGTGCCGATGCCGTGCACACCTGAGTGTGCGCAAACTGCCGAGTTAGCTGGATCGGAGAATATCTGCGAGCCCGCGAACTTCGATATATCCACCTGTTCGGGCAACCAGGCGAGCTCGTGCCTGGAACCCCACGCCAACCCAAACTTCGATCATCATGACATTCCAACGCCTGTGGCGCCTGGCACCGCTATTGTTGCTCGCACAAATCCATGTCCCTTCCTCAGCAGAAAGTGGCGAGATCCCGGTCGTCGTCATCACGGCGCCGAAGCCCCCACCACCGCCTGATAATTGGTCTTCGAACTGGGGCCACTACCAGT
>CAMLFK010000367.1 GCA_946479255.1 uncultured Oxalobacteraceae bacterium | reverse complement strand
TGCGCGGCGAGCTGGCCAAGCTGGGTTTCCGCGATGCGGGGCCGAACGAAAAGCCTGCGCTCAAGGTCACAATGCGTTTTACCACCACCGATATTCCGTTACGCTACCTGCTGCCGAACTATGCGCCATCGTTCGGATACTACGGCGCGCGTTCGTTCTACGGCAGCCCGTTCTACCGCCCGTACTGGCGTGGACGGCGCTACTGGGGCGGCGGCTGGTACAGCAGCCGTTTCTACGATCCGTTCTGGGATATGCCGGCTTACCAGGAAGTGATCCGTCACTTGTACAAGCGTGAGCTGCAGGTGGCAATCAAGTCCGCGGCCGATGGCAAACGCCTGTTCGATGTGACGGTGCATAACGAGAGCGGTGAGCGCTCGACGCCGCAGGTCATGCCGGCGCTGGTGGTCAGCGCGTTTCAGGGCTTCCCTGGAGTGAGCGGAGTTGCGCGGACTGTGGAACTGAAGCGCGAAGGCTAGTGGTACTGCATGCGTGTTCTAGGTGAAATACGCCTCCGAAGCAAACGTAATCGCCACCACCAGCAGCACCGCCAGCACCAGCACAATCAGCAAGCGCCCGAACTTGGGCGAATCGTCCGGGCCGCTCATGGCAGGATCACCGTCGAACCGGTGGTCTTGCGCGCCTCAAGATCACGATGCGCCTGCTGCACATCGGCCAGCTGGTAGCGCTGCTTGATCCCGATCTTCACACTCCCGCTCTGCACCATCGCGAACAGGTCCGACGCCATCTCGACCAGATGCTCGCGCGTGTCGGCGTACGCGCCCAGCGCCGGCCGGGTAATGAACAGCGCGCCGCGATTGGACAGTTCAGTGAGCGCAAACGGCGGCACCGGGCCGGACGCATTGCCAAAGCTGACCATCATGCCGCGCGGGCGCAGGCAGTCGAGCGAGCCGAAAAAGGTGTCCTTGCCGATCGAGTCGTACACCACCGACACCTTCTTCCCGTCCGTGATCTCCAGCACGCGGTCGACAAAATTCTCGGTGTTGTAATTGATGACGTGCGCGCAGCCGTTCGCTCGCGCCAGCTCCGCCTTCTCGTCCGAGCCGACCGTGCCGATCATGTTCACGCCCATCGCCCGCGCCCACTGCGAAGCGATCAGGCCCACCCCGCCGGCAGCCGCATGGAACAGGATCGTGTCGCCGCGCTGCAGCTTGACGGTCTGGTTCAACAGGTACTGCACGGTCAGGCCCTGCAGCATCATGGCGGCGGCGGTGTCGAAGGCGATCCCGTCCGGCAGGTGCACCAGCTGTTCGGCCGGCATATTGCGCAGCTCCGCATAGGCGCCGTTGGGCCGTCCGGCATAGACAACCCGGTCGCCGACCGCCACATCGGTAACGCCCTCGCCGACCGCTTCCACGACGCCGGCGCCTTCCATGCCCAGCCCGGCAGGCAGCGGCTGCGGATACAGGCCGGTGCGGAAATACACGTCGATGAAGTTCAGGCCGATCGCGTGATTGCGCACGGTCGCTTCACCCGGACCGGGTGCGCCCACTTCAAGGTCTACATACTCCATCACTTCCGGTCCACCGGTTTTGGTGATGCGAATCGCTTTTGGCATGACTACTCCTATGATTTACTTGGCGGCCGACTGCAATTGCGACAGCACCAGGTGGGCGCTCGACAGGTTGGTCGCGCAAGCCACGTTGTGCACGTCGCAGGCGCGTACCAGCGCGTTGATGTCCGGTTCGTGCGGCTGCGGGGTCATCGGGTCGCGCAGGAAGATCACCGCGTCGATCTTGCCGTCGACCAGGGCGGATCCGATCTGCAAGTCGCCGCCGAAGGGGCCGGACTGCTTGCGCTCGACCGTCAAGCCCAGTTCGTTGATCAGGCGCCCGCCCGTGGTGCCGGTGGCGACCAGGGTGCAGGTCTGCAGAAAGCTCAGGTATTCGGCCGCCAGGGTGATCATGTCGTCTTTTTTCTTATCGTGCGCGATCAGTGCGATACGTGGTTTCATTCCGGGCTTCCCTTGTGATGGTTATTTTTTAGTCGACAGCATATAGATCCCGGCCAGCACCAGCGCCGTTCCCGCCAATTGTACGGCGGTGATCGGCTCGCCCAGCATCGCCGCACCGAGGAACAGGGTGGACACCGGGCCGATCATGCCGGCCTGCGAGGCGACCGGCGCGCCAATGCGCTGCACCGCCGCCATCGTCATGAATACCGGCAGAATGGTACAGAAGATTCCATTGACGAGCGAGAGCCAATACACGGCCCCCGGCTGGATCAGCATCGCGGCCGGGCGCAGCGCGAAGAACTGGCCTATACAGGCCGCGCTCGATACGCACATGGCGTAGGCCACCAGCCGCAGCGAGCCGATGCGCTTGACCATTTCGCCGGAACCGAGCAGGTAGACCGCGTAGGCCAGCGCGGAACCGAGCACCAGCAAGGCGCCCAGCGCTGCGTTGCTGGAGCCGCCGTCCAGGTCGTGCACGAACACCAGCACGACCCCGCAATAGCAGGTGACCAGCGCCAGCCACTCGGCCCGGGTGATGTGGCGCTTTAAGACCAGCGCGGTAATCAGCAGCACGAAGGTCGGGGTCAGGAACAGGATCAGGCGTTCCAGTCCAACCGTGATGTACTGCAGGCCGAGGAAATCGAGAAAGCTGGACAGGTAATAGCCGACCAGTCCCAGGCCCAGCAGGCGCCAGCGGTCGGCGCTTGATAACGGCGCTTCGGTGCGCATTTTCCAGAGCGCCACGGCGGCGAAGGCCGGCAGCGAGAACAGCATGCGGAAGGCCAGCACGGTGACGGCGTCGAGCTGATAGCGGTACAGCAGCTTGGCCACAATCGCCTTGGCGGAAAACAGGATGGCACCGAGGATGGCAATCGCCAGGCCGGCCAGGAATGCGGGACGAGGGATGGCCGGTGCGGCTGCTGTTGTACTTTTACTCATTGTGCGATTGTAAAACGAATCGCCCGGACCGGCTTGCCGGGGCGGATTCCGAAATAGACGCTATGTTAAAATATCGGCCTCCCGAATACCGTTTTACCCCCTCAAAGGAAGAGTCGACATGGCTGGACACAGCAAATGGGCCAACATCAAGCATAAGAAGGCCGCTACCGATGCCAAGCGTGGCAAGATCTGGACGCGCCTGATCAAGGAGATCACGGTCGCGGCACGCATGGGCGGCGCCGACATTGCATCCAACCCGCGCCTGCGCCTGGCGGTCGACAAGGCGGCCGACGCCAACATGCCGAAGGAAAACGTCACCCGCGCCATCGGCCGCGGTTCGGGCGGCCTTGAAGGGGTCAACTACGAAGAAGTACGCTACGAAGGCTACGGTATCGGGGGCGCCGCCATCATCGTCGACTGCATGACCGACAACCGGGTGCGCACCGTGGCCGAAGTGCGCCACGCCTTCAACAAGAACGGCGGCAACATGGGCACCGAAGGCTCGGTCGCCTTCATGTTCAAGCACTGCGGCCAGTTCCTGTTCGCGCCCGGCGTGAGCGAAGACAAGCTGATGGAAGCGGCGCTCGAAGCCGGGGCCGACGACGTGGTGCCGGATGAAGAAGGCGGTTTTGAAGTGCTGTGCGACCCGTTCGCCTTCGCCGGCGTGAAGGAAGCGCTTGAAAAAGCCGGTTTCAAGGCCGAAGTGGCCGAGATCATCATGAAGCCGGCCACCGAAACCGTGTTTACCGGCGAAGACGGCTTGAAAATGCAAAAGCTCCTGGACGCGCTCGAGAACCTCGACGACGTGCAGGAAGTCTATACCAACGCCCTGATCGAAGAATAAAGCCTATGAAAATCCTGGTAGTCGGCTCTGGCGGCCGCGAACACGCACTGGCCTGGAAACTGGCCCAATCCGAACGTATCCAGATGGTCTACGTCGCGCCCGGCAATGGCGGCACCGCCCGCGACGCACGCCTGATCAACATCGAAATCAAGGACCCGGCCCAGCTGGCCGACTTCGTCGAAAAAGAAAACATCGGCCTGACCGTGGTCGGTCCGGAAGTACCGCTGGCGGCCGGCATCGTCGACCTGTTCCGCGGGCGCGGCCTGAAGATCTTCGGCCCGACCAAGGCCGCCGCCCAGCTGGAAAGCTCGAAGGACTTCGCCAAGGCCTTCATGCAGCGCCACGCGATTCCGACCGCGCGCTATCAGACCTTCGCCGACGCCGCAGCGGCGCACGCCTACATCGACGCCAACGGCGCGCCGATCGTCATCAAGGCCGACGGC
>CAMLFK010000366.1 GCA_946479255.1 uncultured Oxalobacteraceae bacterium | reverse complement strand
GACTTCTGTTTGTGCAGCCAGGGCAGGCCCACAAAATACAGGCCGGGATAAGCGCTCACGCCGCGCTGCTGGACCGGGTAGCCGTCGCTGTCGCAAACCGGCAGCTTGACCATGCTGAAATCAAAGCCGTAGCCGGCCGCCCAGACCACCGAGCCGATGCCCGCCTCGCGCAGGTCCAGCTCCTCGCGCTGCGCCAGCTCGAAGCCGTCGCGCAGCTGGGGCAGCGGCTGCGCTGGAATAGCGAGGCTGTTGCGCGCGATGTAGCCGTCCACCAGCGCGGTGAACTGCGCTTCGAAAGCATCGGCTTTCGCCAGGCTGGCGTGCAGGTCGGCAGCCAGGCGGATGCGGCCGCCGCCGGCATCGATCAGCCGTCCCAGCAGCTGCATGCCGCCGCGCGCGAACTGGTGCAGATTGAGGTCGCCCCCGCCCGCCTTGCCCACCACATGCGGGTTGGCGGCGAATTTCGCCGCCGGTGAAGGCAGCATGTCGACCGTGCGTTCGGAGACGCCGATCAGTTCCAGCCACGCCGAGCTGTCCTTGCCCCGGTAGCTGCGCGGCGCGCGTCCCGCGCCGCCCACGCACAGGTAGACGGTGCGGCCGCTGCGCCGCAGTTCCGCCGCGATCTGCGCCCCCGATTGCGAGCTGCCCACCACCAGCACTGCGCCGGCGGGCAAGGCGGACGGATTGCGGTACTGGCTTGAATGCAGCTGCAGCACATCGGACGGAAAGCGCGCGGCGGCGGCGTGCACGGCCGGCCGCTGGAACAAGCCGGTCGCCACCACCACATTGGCGGCGTCGAACGCGCCGTCCGGCGTCTCCACCGTGTACCTGCCGCTGGCGGCATTGCGCCGCACCGCCGTCACTTCGGTGCCGCAGCAGACCGGCATGGCATGGTCGGCAATGTAGCGTTCCAGACGCTGCACCACTTCGTCGCGTCCCATGAAGTCGTCCGGCTGCGGCCCGTCATAGGCGGCGCCGGGCAGGCGGAAGGACCAGTTCGGGGTGACCAGCGTAAAGGAATCCCAGCGGCCTTCGCGCCAGCTGCCGGCCGCCTGCGCGCCCCGCTCCAGCACCAGGTGGCTGCGGCCCAGCTGCGACAAGTGATAGCTGGTGGCCAGGCCGGCCTGGCCGGCGCCGATGATAATCGTATCGATCTTTTTGTTCATGATGTCTTTCGATGAGTGCTCGTCTCAGGTGCCAAAGCGCTCGCGCAGGATGCGCCGCAGTGCCGGGGCGTTCAGCACCGAGAAATGGTCCTCGTCCAGCACCGTCTCTCCGCCGCCGGCGCTGTACCTGTCAAGGTCGAACGGCGCCAGGAACGGGAAGGTCCTAGCGCGCGTTGCGCGGTACAGGTGAACCGGCGCGCGCACCGCGCCCGACCGGTGCCGGATCAGCGCATTGAAGTTGGCGGCATACTCGTCGCGCAGGGCGGCGAACTGCTCCGGACTGAAATAGCCGGCCACCGAGCCGGCCGCGCGCAGCAGGTCCAGTGCGGCCATGGTGCGCTCCGGTTCGCGCTGCCCGGCCAGCGCTTCGAACCCGGCCGGCGCGGCGCCGCCGTTGAGGAAGTCACGGATGAAGTTCTCCAGCAGCGCGAACTGCTCGAGCCGGTCGTCCAACCCCGCCTCCAGCTTGCCGCTCCAGCTGTCGATCATGGTCAGCGAGGCCACCGGGCTGCCCAGCGCCTCCAGCTGGCGCGCCATCTCGTGCGCCACCACGCCGCCCATCGACCAGCCCATCAGGTGCAATGGACGTGCGCCCCGGGTGCCTGAGTCCTGTGCGTGCTTGGCCAGCGCCCCCACATAGGAAGCGGCCAGCGACGGCACGTCGCGCGCGCCGGCGTCGCCCGGCGACTGCAGGCCGACCACCTCCATCTCCTGCGGCGCCAGCGCTGCCAGCCCGCGGTAGCACAGCACGTTGCCGCCCACCGGATGCACCAGCGCCAGCAGCGGCTGGCGCCCGGCACGGATCGGCACCAGCGGCGCACGCGCGGCGCCGTGCTCGGCGTCGCCGTCGAGCAGGCGGGCCTGGCCGGCCACCGTGCCGTTGCGCAGCAGCGAAGCGAGCGGCAGCTGTTTGCCGAAGGTCGCGCTGAGGATGTTGAGCAGGCGCACCGCCAGCAAGGAGGTACCGCCGAGCTGGAAGAAGTCGTCGTCCACGCCCACATCGACGGTCTGCAGCAAGTCTTCCCAGATCGCCGCAAGCTGGCGCTCGGCCATGGTGCGCGGCGCGGTTTTGCGCACATCGGCCTGGCCCAGCGCCACGGCCATCGCCTGCAGCACCTTGCGGTCGACCTTGCCGTTGGCCGTGACCGGCAGCTGGTCGAGCGGCACGATCAGCGCCGGCACCATGTAGGGCGCCAGCGCCGCCTGCAAGGCGGCGCGTACCGCCTGGGCGTTGCACTGCGCGCTGTGCGCGGTAAAGAAGGCGACCAGCTGGCGGTCGTTGGCCTGCGCGCGCACCACCACCGCGCCGCCGCGCACGCCCGGACAGCGTTCCAGCGCCGCCTCGATCTCGCCCAGTTCGATGCGGTAGCCGCGGATCTTGACCTGGGTATCGCTGCGGCCCAGGAATTCGATGTGGCCGGAAGCGTGGTAGCGCCCCATGTCGCCGGTACGGTACAGGCGCTCGCCGGTACGCGGGTGGAACACGAAACTGGCCGCCGTGCGCTCCGGATCGTTGTAGTAGCCCTGCGCCAGGCCGCTGCCGCCGATGAACAGTTCGCCGGCGCACCAGGTCGGCGCCGGCTGGAAGCGGACGTCGAGCACATGGAATTCCTGATTGCTCAGGGGCCAGCCGTACGGAATGCTCTTCCAGGCCGGGTCGACCTCGCCGACCACGAAGTAGTTGGACCAGATCGCCGCTTCGGTGGCGCCACCCAGGCTCACCAGCATGGCCTGCGGCACCTGCGCCGCCAGCCGCCCCGGCAAGGACACCGGAATCCAGTCGCCGCTCAGCATCACCAGCCGCAGCGATGCGAGCTGCTCCGCCGCGCCGGCGCCACAGTATTCGAGCTGCATTTCCAGCAGCGCCGGCACGGTGTTCCATACCGTGACGCCATGCTCGCGCACCAGCGCGGCCCAGTGCTGCGGGTCGGGCGTGGGGCTGTGCTGCGGCAGCACCAAGGTGGCGCCGCCGGCCAGCGTGCCGAAGATGTCGTAGACCGACAGGTCGAAATTGAAGGCGGAAATGCCGATCACCCGATCCTGCGCGCCCATGCCGAAACGCGCCATCACGTCCTGCACGGTGTTGACGGCGGCGCGGTGGGTGATCGCCACGCCTTTCGGGTTGCCGGTCGAGCCAGAAGTGAAGATCACGTAAGCCAGGTCGTCCTCAAGCGCCAGCGGCGCCAGCTCGGCGGGGCTGCCCACCGGCCCATCGGGCAGGCCGTCTTCCAGCGCGATCGCCACCACGCCAGGCGGCAGTGCCAGGCCATCGAGCAGCTCGCGTTCAGCCAGCAGCACCTTGACGCCGGCCTGCCCGATCAAGTGCAGCTGGCGCGCCTGCGGCAGGTCGGACGCCACCGGCAGGTAGGCGCCGCCCGACTGCACCACGCCCACGGCGGCGGCCACCTGGCGCCAGCCGCGCCGTGCCAGCACCGCCACCAGGTCGTTGCTGCCCACGCCATGCCCGCGCAGCCGGCCGGCCAGGCGGGTGGTCAGCGCGAACAGCTCCTCGTAGCTGAGGGTGCGCGCGCCTGACAGGATCGCCGTGTGCCCAGGGGCCGCGCGCCTGGCCGCCTCAAAAAAGGCATGCAAGGTCCCGCGCGGCAGCGGCTCGGCGGTTTCATTCGCGGCCTGGCGCGCCGCCAGCATACGCTGGGGCAAAGCCGGCAGCAGCGCGGCGCTGTCACAGCTGGCAAGCAGGGCGCGCACATGCGCTTCGTACACCGCGAACATCTGTTCGATCACGCCAGGCAGGAACACGCCTTGCGCGCTGTCCCAGTTGAGCACCAGCTGGTCTTCATCCAGGTACACCTGATGGTCTAGCCAGACCTGCGGGGTATGCAGCGCGCCGTCGTGCACCGTCCAGCCCAGGTCACGGTGGGTGTGCGCCGGCGCGACGGCATCGAGCCCCAGCGTGCTGGCGAACACCACCGGCATGGCCGGCAGTCCGCCGCCGCCGCGCTTCATCCGGCGGATCACTTCCACACCCGACACCTGCGCATGTTCCAAGATCGGAAGAGCACACGTCTGAACTCCAGTCACTTCCTGTGATCT
>CAMLFK010000365.1 GCA_946479255.1 uncultured Oxalobacteraceae bacterium | reverse complement strand
GGCGCGCTGATCGAAAAGCGCGAGATCCCGATGTACTACGCCCGCATCACCGACTACGCCGAAGAGCTGCTCGACTACGTCGACAACAAGCTGCCGGGCTGGCCGGAGCGCGTGCGCATCATGCAGGCCAACTGGATCGGCAAGTCGACCGGCGTGCGCTTCGCGTTCCCGCACGTGATCATGGACGAGCAGGGTGAGCTCATCAACGACGGCAAGCTGTACGTCTTCACGACGCGCGCCGACACGATCATGGGCGTGACCTTCTGCGCCGTCGCGCCGGAACACGCGCTCGCGCAGCACGCGGCCAAGGACAATCCGGAACTGCAGGCGTTCATCGCCGAGTGCAAGCAGGGTTCCGTCATCGAAGCCGACATGGCGACGATGGAAAAGAAGGGCATGCCGACCGGCCTGTTCGTCACGCATCCGATCTCCGGCGAGCAGGTGCCGGTCTGGGTCGGCAACTACGTCCTGATCACCTACGGCGACGGCGCCGTGATGGGCGTGCCGGCGCACGACGAGCGCGATTTCGGCTTCGCCAAAAAGTACAATCTGCCGATCAAGCAGGTCATCGCCGTCGAAGGCAAGGAGTTCTCGCTGGACGGCTGGCAGGAGTGGTACGGCGACAAAGAGAACGGCGTCTGCGTCAACTCCGGCAAGTACGATGGCCTGGACCACATCGCGGCAGTGAACGCGGTGGCCGGCGACGTCGCCAACCTGGAGCTGGGCGACAAGAAGGTCACCTTCCGCCTGCGCGACTGGGGCATTTCGCGCCAGCGCTACTGGGGTACGCCGATCCCGATGATCCACTGCGCCGACTGCGGCACCGTGCCGGTCCCTGAAAAGGACTTGCCGGTCGTGCTGCCGGAAGACTGCGTACCGGACGGCACCGGCAACCCGCTCAATAAACACGAAGCCTTCCTCAAGTGCGACTGCCCGCAGTGCGGTAAACCCGCGCGCCGCGAGACCGACACCATGGACACCTTCGTCGACTCGTCCTGGTACTACATGCGCTATACCTCGCCGGCCGGCAGCGAAGCCATGGTCGACGTGCGCAACGACTACTGGATGCCGATGGACCAGTACATCGGCGGCATCGAACACGCGGTCATGCACCTGCTGTACGCGCGCTTCTGGACCAAGGTGATGCGCGACCTGGGCCTGGTCAAGTTCGACGAGCCGTTCGTGAACCTGCTCACCCAGGGCATGGTGCTCAACGAAACCTATTACCGCGAAGATGAAGCGGGCAAGAAGACCTGGTTCAATCCGGCCGATGTCGACCTGACCCTGGACGACAAGGGCCGCCCGCAAGGCGCCACCCTCAAGGCCGACGGCCAGCCGGTCCAGCTGGGCGGCACCGAGAAGATGTCCAAGTCGAAGAACAACGGCATCGACCCGGCCGCGCAGATCGGCCAGTACGGCGCCGACACCGCGCGCCTGTTTACCATGTTCGCTTCGCCGCCTGAGCAGACGCTCGAATGGTCGGACAGCGGCGTCGAAGGCGCCAGCCGTTTCCTGCGCCGCGTGTGGGCGTACGGGTACACCCAGTCGGGCCGCATTGGCGCCGCACTGGCCGCGACCGTGCAAGAGACCGCCGGCGACGCCCACAAGACCTTGCGCCGCGAAGTGCACAAGATTCTGCAGCAGGCCGACTACGACTTGAAGCGCATCCAGTACAACACCGTGGTGTCGGCCTGCATGAAGATGCTCAACACCCTGGAGTCGGCCAAGCTGCCTGAAGGCGCCGCCGGCGACGCGGTGATTGCCGAAGGCCTGTCGATCTTCCTGCGTTTGCTGAACCCGGTCGCGCCGCACATCACCCACGCGCTGTGGCAGGAACTCGGCTACGCAGCGGTGCATGGCGACATCCTCGACGCCAAGTGGCCGGAGGTCGACCCGGCCGCGCTGGAGCAGTCCGAAATCGAGATGATGATCCAGGTGAACGGCAAACTGCGCGGCTCGATCAAGGTCGCCAAGGATGCCGACAAGGCTTCCATCGAAGCGCTGGCGCTGGCCAGCGAAGCGGTGCAGAAGTTCGTCGAAGGCACGCCGAAGAAGGTTATCGTCGTGCCGGGCAAGCTGATTAATATCGTGGCCTGACCATGAGCGCCCGATCGATCCTCCCCCGCGTGGTTGCGCTGCTGGCGCTGGCCTGCATGCTGGCGGCCTGCGGCTTCCAGCTGCGCGGCGCCGACGGCCAGTACCGCATGCCGTTCCGCAGCATCTACCTGGCCTTTAGCGATACCTCGGCACTGGGTACGGAACTGCGCCGCAACCTGCGCGCCGGCGATACCGTCGAGGTGGTGACCGATCCAGTCAAGGCCGAAGCCCTGTTCGACGTATTGTCCGAGACGCGCGGCAAATCGATCCTCTCGCTCAACAGCCAGGGCCGGGTGCGCGAATACCTGCTGACTTACACGCTGGTGTTTCGCGTGCGCGATGCCAAGGGCGCCGAGCTGCTCGGGCCGACCGAAATCAACCTGAAGCGCCCGATCACCTTCAACGAAACCCAGGTGCTGGCCAAGGAATCGGAAGAAGTGCTGCTGTACCGCGACATGCAAACCGACCTGGTACAGCAGATCATGCGCCGCCTGGCGGCGGTCAAGCCGGTCTGATATGCAGCTGCGCGTTGACGCCCTCGAAGGCCATCTCGCCAAGACGCTCGCTCCGCTGTATGTGATTTCCAGCGACGAGCATCTGCTGGCGCTGGAAGCGGCCGACAAGATCCGCCGCACGGCGCGCGCCAACGGCTACACCGAGCGCGATGTGCTGACCGTGGAACGCACCTTCAAATGGGGCGAGCTGCTGGCGGCCAACCAGGCGCTCTCGCTGTTTGGCGACAAAAAGCTGATCGAATTGCGCATCCCGACCGGCAAGCCGGGCAAGGATGGCGGCGCGGCGCTGCAAAGCTACGCCAAGGATCTTAGTCCCGACAACCTGACCCTGATCACCCTGCCCAAGCTGGACTGGCAGACCGCCAAGGCGGCCTGGGTCGCCAGCCTGCAGCAAGCCGCGGTGTACATCGAGATCCCGGCCGTTGAACGCGCAGCGCTGCCGAACTGGATCGGCACTCGCCTCGCGGCGCAAGGGCAGAGCGCCGACCGCCAGAGTCTGGACTTCATCGCCGACCGGGTCGAGGGCAACTTGCTGGCCGCGCACCAGGAAATCCAGAAGCTCGGACTGCTGCACGAGCCGGGCAAGTTGAGCTTCGAGCAGATCCACGACGCGGTGCTCAATGTGGCGCGCTACGACGTGTTCAAGCTGTCGGAAGCGATGCTGGGCGGAGATGCGGCGCGGCTGGTGCGCATGCTCGAAGGCCTGAAGGGCGAGGGCGAAGCGCTGCCACTGGTTTTATGGGCCGTCGCCGAAGAAATCCGCACGCTGTTAAAATTGAAGTCCGCCATGGCGCAGGGCAGGCCGCTGGCGGCGCTGCTGAAGGAGTACCGGATCTGGGGTCCGCGCGAGCGGATGATGGACCCGGCCCTGCGGCGCATCTCGCTGACCACGCTGGAAACGGCCATGCGCGAAGCGGCGCAAGTGGACAAAATGGTAAAAGGCCTGCGCGCCAAAGCCTTCGCCGGCGACGCGTGGGATGCAATGCTGCAGCTGGCACTGAGAGTGGCCCGTGGTTAGCAGACGTTGGAGCGAATAGTTACATTTTGATCCGTCATCCCCGCGAAGGCGGGGACCCATAGCATCTACGATTAGATGCGCAATCACTAAACATAGGTGATATGGGTTCCCGCCTTCGCGGGAATGACGGTTTGGAAGTCTACGGAAATAATAAATGAACATCACCGAATACATGACCCAGGTAGGCCAGCAAGCCCGCAGCGCATCGCGCGGCATGGCCCGTGCCGACAGCGCCACCCGCAACCGCGCCTTGCAGCTGATCGCCGACGCGGTGCGCCGCGATGCCGCGCTGCTGGTAGAGGCCAATCAGCTCGACCTCGACGCGGCCCGCGCCAACGGCCTGGCTCCCGCTATGCTCGATCGCCTGGCCCTGTCCGAAAAAGCCATCGACACCATGGTCGAAGGCCTGCGCCAGATCGCCGCGCTGCCGGACCCGATCGGTGAAATCTCCAACATGAAGTACCGCCCGACCGGCATCCAGGTGGGCCAGATGCGCGTCCCGCTGGGCGTGATCGGCATCATCTATGAAGCCCGCCCCAACGTGACCGTGGACGCGGCGGGCCTGTGCATCAAGAGCGGCAACGCCACCATCCTGCGCGGCGGCT
>CAMLFK010000364.1 GCA_946479255.1 uncultured Oxalobacteraceae bacterium | reverse complement strand
GAATTCAAGGTCATCAAGCTCGACCGCAAGCGCAACAACGTGGTGCTGTCGCGCCGCGCTGTCATCGAAGCATCGATGGGCGAAGAGCGTCAGAAGCTGATGGAAACCCTGAAAGAAGGCACCGTGGTTACCGGCGTCGTCAAGAACATCACCGACTACGGCGCGTTCGTGGATCTGGGCGGTATCGACGGCCTGCTGCACATCACCGACCTGGCATGGCGTCGTGTGCGTCACCCATCGGAAGTGCTGACCGTTGGCCAGGAAATCACTGCCAAGGTCCTGAAATACGATCAGGAAAAGAACCGTGTCTCGCTGGGCGTGAAGCAGCTGGGCGACGATCCTTGGACCGGCCTGTCGCGTCGTTACCCACAAGGCACCCGCCTGTTCGGTAAAGTCACGAACCTGACCGACTACGGCGCGTTCGTTGAAGTCGAGCAGGGCATCGAAGGTCTGGTGCACGTGTCCGAGATGGATTGGACCAACAAGAACGTTGCTCCTAACAAAGTTGTCCAGCTGGGCGACGAAGTAGAAGTAATGGTTCTGGAGATCGACGAAGAGCGTCGCCGTATCTCGCTGGGCATGAAGCAGTGCAAAGCGAATCCATGGGATGACTTCGGCGTTACCCACAAGAAGGGCGACAAAGTCCGCGGCGCGATCAAGTCGATCACCGACTTCGGCGTGTTCATCGGCCTGGCCGGCAACATCGACGGCCTGGTGCACCTGTCCGACCTGTCCTGGACCGAAACCGGCGAAGAAGCTGTCCGCCGTTTCAAGAAGGGCGACGAACTGGAAGCAGTCGTGCTGGCGATCGACGTTGAGCGCGAGCGTGTTTCCCTGGGCGTCAAGCAGCTCGAAGGTGACCCATTCAACAACTTCGCGGCAATGAACGACAAGGGCTCCCTGGTAACGGGTACGGTCAAGTCGGTTGAGCCTAAAGGCGCTGTCATCGGCCTGTCCGAAGAAGTTGAAGGCTACCTGCGCGCTTCCGAAATCTCGCGTGACCGCGTTGAAGATGCTGGCACCCACCTGAAGGTTGGCGACAGCGTTGAAGCCCTGGTCATCAACATTGACCGCAAAGCTCGCAGCATCCAGCTGTCGATCAAAGCGAAAGACAATGTCGAGACCCAGGAAGCCATGCAGAAGCTGTCCGCTTCGGCCGACAACAACGCGGCATCGGGCACCACCAGCCTGGGCGCGCTGTTGAAAGCAAAGTTCGATAACAAGAACTAAGACTGAGCGGAATCGCACCAGATGACGAAGTCTGAGCTGATCAACCGCCTCGCTGAGCGTTATTCTCAGCTGGTGGCCAAGGATGCTGAGTACGCCGTCAAGACCATTCTCGATGCCATGACCAACGCCCTGGCGACTGGTCAGCGCATCGAGATCCGCGGTTTTGGCAGTTTTGCACTCAACAGCCGTCCGCCGCGCATCGGACGCAATCCGAAGTCCGGCGACAAGGTGATGGTCCCTGAAAAACGGGTACCGCACTTCAAGCCGGGCAAGCAGCTGCGCGAGCGCGTTGATGCGATGGTCGGGCAACCGATCATTGAGGACTAAAGGTCAGGACTGTAATTCACGTCGTCTGGCGACGCACAAGAACGGCACCTTCGGGTGCCGTTTTTTTATCCGGGGCAGATGGTGTAAGATGCCAGACTCGCACCACTTTCAGACTGGACCGGCCTGATGAAATTAGTCTCCACCATCGTTGGCATTATTCTGTTCGTCCTGTTCTTCGGCTTCGCGCTCAAGAACACGCAGGAAGTCGACCTCAACTTCTTCCTTGGCTATGAACTGCGCGGACCCCTGGTGCTGATGCTGCTGGCCTTCTTCATTACCGGCGCCGCCCTCGGCATCCTGGCCGTCACGCCCACCGTGTTCCGGCATCGCCGCGAACGCCGCAAGTCCCGCACCACCATCGAAGCGCTGCAGAACGTCGCACGCGGCGGCAGCGGCCAGCCGCAGCCGGACGCCGTGAACACGCAGCACTAAGCTGTCCCCCATAAAACCAACAAGAAGAAGCGCATGGAATTCGAAATCTGGATGCTGCTTGGCATCCCCGTCTTTTTCGGCCTGGGCTGGATCGCCGCCCGGGTCGACATCAAGCAGCTGGTGTCCGAATCGCGCACCCTCCCGCGCGGCTACTTCAAGGGCCTGAACTTCCTGCTCAACGACCAGCCGGACAAGGCCATCGACGCCTTCATCGAAATCGTCAAGCTCGACCCCGAAACCGCCGACCTCCACTTCGCCCTCGGTAACCTGTTCCGCCGCCGCGGCGAAATCGAACGCGCCATCCGCGTCCACCAGAACCTCCTTGCGCGGCCCGACCTGCCGCTCGAACAGCAGGGCCACGCCAAATACGAACTCGGGATGGACTACCTCAAGGCCGGCCTGCTGGACCGCGCCGAAGAGACCTTCAACAGCCTGGTCGACACCAGCTACAGCGTGCAGGCAAGGCGCGCGCTGCTGGAAATCTACCAGCGCGAAAAAGAATGGAACCGCGCCATCGACGCCGCCGTCGGCCTGCAGGAATCCGGCGCCGGCGCGCGCCAGAAGGAAATCGCCCAGTTCTACTGCGAGCTGGCGCAGGACGCCCTGGTCCACATGCAGCACGCCGAAGCGCTGGCCCTGCTCGACAAGGCGGTGCATGCGGACCGCAAGAACGTGCGTGCCACGATGCTTACTGGCGACGCCCAGATCGCCACCGGCGACGTCGAAGGCGCGTTGCTGACCTGGCGCCGCGTCGAGCAGCAAAGCGTGCCGCACGTGGCGCTGGTCGCCAAGCGCCTGATGGACGGCTACCGCACTGTCGGCCGCCCGCAGGAAGGCGTCAACCTGCTGCGCTCCTACCTGGCCGAAGCCTCCTCGATCGACCTGATCGAAGTCGTCTTCAAAGCCGTGATCGAACTCGATGGCGTGGACGCCGCCAAGCAGCTGGTGCTCGAAGAGCTGCGCCGCAATCCGACTTTGCTCGGCCTCGACAAGTTGTTAGAGGCGCGCCTGATGGATGCGCCGCCCGACATCTGGGCCGAGCTCTCGATGGTCAAGAACCTCGTGCACGGCTATACCCAGAAGCTGGCGCGCTACCAGTGCAGCCACTGCGGCTTCAAGGCGCGCCAGTTCTACTGGCACTGCCCGGGCTGCAGCCGCTGGGAGACCTACCCGCCGCGCCGCACCGAAGAACTCAACGTAATGAACTAACAGCGTGGCCCTATGACGACCCTGCAACTGACCCCGGCAACCCAGCCCATCACCACCGCGCCAGACCTGGCCCGCGTACGCATATTGATCGTCGGCGACGTCATGCTCGACCGCTACTGGTTCGGTGACGTCAGCCGCATCTCGCCGGAAGCCCCGGTGCCGGTGGTGCGCATCGAAAAGCGCGAAGAGCGCCTCGGTGGCGCCGCCAACGTCGCCCGCAACGCCGCGGCGCTGGGCGCGCACTGCGCCCTGTTGGGAGTGGTCGGCGCCGACGAAGCAGGCACCCAGGTCGCGCAGCTGCTGGCCGAAATGAACATCCAGAGTCACTTGCAGCGTGACGAAGCCATCTCCACCATCATCAAGCTACGCGTGATCGGCCGCCAGCAGCAGCTGCTGCGCATCGACTTCGAAGATGCCCCCACCGATGTGGTCCTGCGCGACAAGCTCACCCAGTTCAACGCGCTGCTGCCCGATTACGACGTCGTGATCCTGTCCGACTACAACAAGGGCAGCCTGGTGAATGTCGCCCACATGATTGAAGCCGCGCGCGCGGCCGGCAAGATCGTCATGGTCGACCCCAAGGGCGACGACTTCTCGCGCTACGCCGGCGCGACGGTGCTCACGCCAAACAAATCCGAACTGCGCCGCATTGTCGGCAGCTGGTCGACAGAGGAACAGCTGACCGCCAAGGCCCAGCGCCTGCGCGAAGAGCTCAGGCTGGACGCCTTGCTGCTGACCCGGTCGGAAGAGGGCATGAGCCTTTACACGGCCGGCGAGATCGTCCATATGCAGGCCGACGCGCGCGAAGTGTACGACGTCTCCGGCGCCGGCGACACGGTGATTGCCACCATGGCCGCCATGCTCGGGGCCGGCATGCCGATGGCCGGTGCGATCGCCATTGCCAACCGCGCCGGCGGCATCGTCGTCGGCAAGCTCGGCACCGCCACCGTCACCCGCGACGAACTGTTTAGCAACTAAATCGAGTCTTGCCCCTAAAATCGGGACAGACCCGGGACAGACCCTGAGGTCTCCCCTCAAATTGATGCAACGTTGCCATCGCAAAGGT
>CAMLFK010000363.1 GCA_946479255.1 uncultured Oxalobacteraceae bacterium | reverse complement strand
ACGCGGTTAAATTCTAAGCTCAGCGGTCACGTTGGGTCGATATTTTTCTCCTTTCTGGCTGTTTTTGGCCGTGCCTGGCGCAGCGAGTCGCCGGTCAGCGTGATGCGGTGATGGCGCTGCATGATTC
Source organism: uncultured Oxalobacteraceae bacterium (assembly GCA_946479255.1). Next base: position 4,153 of record CAMLFK010000363.1, on the reverse strand, counting down.
GGTCCAGGATCGCATCGGCCACGGTGGCGTCGCCGATCCAGGCGTGCCAGTGCTCGATCGGCAGCTGGCTGGTGATGATGGTGGCCTTGTGCGCGGCGCGGTCGTCGATGATCTCCAGCAGGTCCGAGCGCGTGGTGCTGTCGATCGCGCCCATGCCCCAGTCGTCCAGCAACAGCACGTCGGTCTTGGCCAGCTGCAGCAGCCATTTGCCGAAGGCGCCACTGCCGTGCCGGATCCGCAGTTCTTCCTGCAGGCGCGGCACGCGCTGGTAAAGCGCGCTGTGGCCGCGCCGGCACGCGTACTGCGCCAGCGCGCACGCGAGCCACGACTTGCCGGCGCCGGTCGCTCCGGTAATCAGGATGCTGTGGCCGCTGGCGACCCAGTCGCCCAATGCCAGGCTCATGAGTTCGGCGCGGTTGACGCCACGGCCCGGCCGGCTGTCGATGTCCTCGATCGTCGCCTGCCCATACTTCAGCCGCGCGTTCTTCAGCAGGCGTTCGAGCCGGCGGTCCTGGCGGTGGTGCAGTTCGCGTTCGACCAGAAGGCCGATCCGCTCTTCGAAGCTCAGCGCCGTCATGTCGGGCTGCGCCAGCTGCTCCTGCAGCGCCGTGGCCAAGCCTTCCAGTTTCAGTTCGCGCAGCTGCGCGATGGTTGTGTTCATCATCATGGTTGTTCTCACTGGTAGTAGGCGGGGCCGCGCACGTGCGCGTGGTCAGGGCTGACCCACTCGCCGCTCTGGCCGGGCGTTTGCAGGTCGCGGTTGTTGGCGAGGATGTCGCGCACGTGGCGGTACTGGCAGGCGCCGATCTGCAGGGCCAGCGTGCAAGCCGCCTCCAGCCGCTCCTTGCCGTGGCGCTTGGCCAGCGACAGCAAGCCGAGGCAGGCGCGGTAGCCGTGCTCGGGGTGCTTGTTCTCCTCCAGCAGCCGAGTCACCGCTTGCGCGACTGCGGGGCCGATGCCTTCGCCCCAGTGAATCAGGCGCTGCGGTGTCCATTCCATGTGGGCGCGGTGGGCCGCAGGCATGTGCGCCGCGGCGGTCGTGAAGCCGCCCTGGCGTTCGCTCTTCGCATGGCTGGCTACGCGTTGGCCGCGATGCAGTAGTTCGACCATCGTGCGCGTCACGCGCGCCTCCAGCACTTGGCCAACCAGCGCGTGCGGCACGCTGTAACGATGCCGCTCGACCTCGACGTGGTAGTCGATGTGCACCTTCACCGTTTTGAAGCGCGCCAGTTCGTAGCGCTGCGCCGGAAGCGGCAGCAAGGCCGGTTGGTCGAGCTGGGCGAAGGTGCTGGCGCGGCTTCCGGGCAGCTTCTGGAACGGGCGCGCGTTCAGCCGCTCGAGCAGCGGCGCGATCGCCTGGTTCACCTGGTGCACGCTGGCGAAGCGCTGGTGACGCAGGCGTGCCAGTATCCAGCGCTCGACCACCTGCACCGCCGATTCCACCTTGGCCTTGTCCTGCGGGTGGCGCGCCCGCGCCGGCAGGAACGAAGTGCCGTAGTGGGCCGCGAAGTCGTGCACCGTATCGTTGGCGCGCGGCTCGTAGCGGTTGGCGTCGCAGATCAGCGCTTTCGGGTTGTCGGGCACGATCAGTTGCGGCACGCCGCCGAAGAAGGCCAGCGCCGCGGCGGTGCCGTCGAGCCAGTCGGCCATCGTCTCGCGCGCGGTCGCGCAGGCATAGGTGTAGCTCGAAGCACCCAGCGCCGCCACGAAGATGTGGGCGCGGCTGCCGTCGGTCAGCGCCACGGTCGGCCCGGTGTAGTCGATGAACAGCTTCTCGCCGGCGCGGTGCACCTGGCGCATCGAGCGCTTCAGGCGCTTGGCGAAGCGGCGGTAATTCTCGCAGTACTGGGAGTAGCTGTAGGTCTGGCTGCCTGCGTGCTCGGCGCGGTGCTCCTCCCACAGCAGCATCAGGGTCATGCCCTTGCGGCGCAGTTCGTGGTGCACGCGGCCATAGTCGGGCTGCACGAACTCACTGGGCTTGTGCGGCGCGGCCAGCAGGCGCCGTTCCAGCGCGCTCTCGTCCAGCTCGCGCACTGCGGCCCAGTCCATCCCGGCTGCCGCGGCCAGGCCGGCGTACTTGGTGACGACGCCCTTCGACAGCCCGAGCGCGGCGGCGATCTGCTCGTGGGACAGGCGCGCGTCCAGTTTCAAACGTAGTACATCTCTGATTTTACGCATTGCGATCCTTGGCGCGGGCATGCTGTCTCCAGGCAAAAAGCTGGAAGCGTACCCGCTTGGTCAGTCAAATGCGTAACACCGTGCCGGCGCCGTACGCCGCCGGGCTGGCAGCGTGGCCGGCGATTCCGGCATCGTGACCGCCCATTCCGGCATCGTGACCGGTGATTCCGGTCAGGGGCGAAAATCGGTCACGTTCGGCCGGAATCGGCGGTCACGATGGACCGGAATGACCGGTCACGATAGGCCGGAATGAGCGGTCACGTTGGGCCGGAATACCCAGCAGCCGTTCAAGGCAAGAATATCCGCTTTGTGTCGCTGCTTACGATGGGGGAATGCTGGCACAACAATCACCACGCGTATCCGGGATCGGCGAAACTCGGGTTGGAGAACGGGGAATGGGACCCGGGTTGGTGGGTCTTGCAGGGATTGCGGCGACTCGGATTGGTTTGGCAGATTCGCTTGCCTTCCGATTTGCCTGCAAGGCCAGAGTTGACGGCGGTGGCGGTCACCGAACGCGACAGCCGCGGATGCTGCCTCGCGAGCTGGGAGTGTCAGGATTTTTGTGTGCGGGGCCTCGGAGACTTTTCCATGGCGCCGCTCGCCGCCCAATGCGCAGGGCACGAGCGTGCGGCGCGGTGGTAAAGTCGGCTTGCATTCTACCCGATCATTCGTGTGAATCGATCCTCAAACAGAATCGCAAATTGGTTCATCGCGGTCTTCCAGTTATTCGCTGCGCGCCCCCACTCGGCGGTGATGTTGCGCAGTGCGAGCCAGATCAACTTGGTGGCGGCGTCGTCGGTCGGGAAATGGCCGCGCGTCTTGAGGATCTTGCGTAGCCTGGCGTTGACGCTCTCGATGGCGTTGGTCGTGTAGATCACGCGCCGGACCTCGGGCGGGAAGGCGAAGAACGGGATCACGTGGGTCCAAGCCCTGCGCCAACTGGCCACAACGGTCGGGAACTTCTTCCCCCATGCACCTTCCGCGAAGGCGTCCAGTTCCGCCGCTGCCGCGTCCGCGCTGGCCGCCGTGTAAATTGGCTTGATCGCCGCTGCCAGGGCCTTGCGGTCCTTCCAGCTGGCATAGTCAAGGCTGTTGCGGATCAGGTGCACGATGCAGGTCTGAAGCGTCGTTTCCGGGTACACCGCCCCGAGCGCCTCGGGCATGCCCTTGAGGCCATCCGTGACGGCAATCAGAATGTCACCGAGGCCGCGGGTCTTGAGGTCGGTGAACACCTTCATCCAGAATTTGGCACCCTCCGTGTTCTCGATCCACAGCCCCAGGATGTCGCGCGAGCCGTCCGGCAGCACGCCCAGGGCGAGGTAGATCGCCTTGTTACGCACGACGCCTTCCTCGCGGATCTTGACCCGCAGCGCGTCGAAGAACACCACCGGATACATGGGCTCGAGCGGCCTGCTCTGCCACGCTGTTACCTCCGCCATGACGGCGTCCGTGACACTGCTGATCAGGTCAGGGCTGACGTCGACCGCGTACATTTCCTGAAGGTGCGCCTGCACCTCGCGCACCGTCAGACCGCGCGCGTACAAGGCGATGATCTTGTCGTCGAACCCGGTGAAGCGCCGCTCGTGCTTGCCCACGATCTGCGGCTCGAACGCGCCATGGCGGTCGCGCGGAACCTCGATGCGCATCGGGCCGTCGTCGGTCAATACGGTCTTGCCGCTGCTTCCGTTGCGGTGGTTGGTCGCGCCGGCCGGCTTGTCGGCGCCGGGCGCGTAACCGAGGTGGTGCGTCATCTCGGCGCCAAGGGCGCGCTCGATGATGGCCTTCTTGAATTTCCGCATCACGGCCTCGACCGACTCGGCCGTCATCGGACCGGTGACGAATTGGTCAAGCAGCTCCGATGGGATCTCGGGCAAAGTGGCGTCAACTGCGCCGTCGTTCTTGTTCTTGCGTGGCATTCATAGTCCTTTTAATTGCTGACATGATATGCCCTACACACAAAATTTCTGACAGTCTC
>CAMLFK010000362.1 GCA_946479255.1 uncultured Oxalobacteraceae bacterium | reverse complement strand
CGATCTGCGCCTTGGCGATGGTCACTTCGGACTTGCCCAGCTGGCTGAAATACTTGGGACCGACATAGGCTGCGAGCAATCCTATGATAACGATAACGACTAAAAGTTCCAAAAGGGTAAATCCGGCTCCGCGCGGGCGCTGGGTGATGCCTTGATTCGTTGCTGCAAACATCCGACCGACTCCTCATATTGCTGACTTTGGCGTGCAAGACTACCACGTCCGCTATGCGGACGACAACTTCTGTTTGTCCAGAATCGTATACGGGAATTGACGGGGATCGCCCGGTTCTTTATTGGATAAGCGCCGCCTGCGTGATTCGCCACGCCCAGCACGCGGTAAATTCGATGCAAATGATTCTTCACGGTGAGCGGGCTGAGGCCAGCTATAGAGGCAATATCCTGATTGCTTTTTGCCCGCCCTCACCCACTGCAGGATTTCCGCTTCGCGCGCGAGGAGGCATCGACGACGAGGACGTGGGCTGGCATGGGCCTCCTGCAGCGGCGCTGGCGGCGCACTACGAAACCGGCTGCGCACAGTCCCATGAGCATCAGCGCCAGCTGGGAAGGCTCAGGCACGGCACTGGCCGGCGCGATGTCCACCGCATCCATTTCAGCGCTGGCGACCAGGTTCGCCGCTTCGCCATTGAAAGCCGGCTGGGCCGCGAAGGTGGCGGCAACCGTGTATTGCGAGAACAGTTCGTCGAACAGGCCGATAGCGAAAGTGGCACCGTCGCTGCCTTCGATGGTCTGGTAGTCGCCGGCGAAGCTGATGTCGAAGCCGAACAGGCCGCCGAGGGTCACCATCTGGGTCAGGTAATTGTCGCCGTCGCCATTGGCCAGGCTGAAGCCGGCGGGAATGCTGCCGCTGACCGCGCCGATCCGTTCGTACTCGGCGCCGAAGGCGCCGGCCAGGTTCGACACGGTGGCCATCGCGCTGGCCGAACCGGGCGTGCCGACCACGGAGAAATCCAGATACCCACTGCCGCTCATGCCGACCGTGTCGATGGTGACGTGATAGCTCGGGCCGGCCAGGGCGGCGCCGGCGCCGCAGGCAAGCAGCAGGGCGAGCGCGGCCTGGCGAAGGAAGGAAGTGAAGTTGGACATAATTATTATCCTTAGAAATTGCCGCTGAAAATGGTGTTGCTGTAGCTGATGACCGCCTTCGATGGATTGGTAAATACCACCGGCAGGCTGATCTTGGCGCCCGGCGCCAGGCTGGCGCTGCTGACCGTGATGAAAGGCGCGCCATTGTGCAAGCCCTTGCTGGCGTCGAGGGTGACACCGGCCGGCAGCTTGTCGAAGCGCACCTGGAAAGGACCGGCCAGCGTATTGGTGCTGGAATTGGTCAGGATGATGGTGCCGCTGTACTTGCCGGTGGCGCGGTTGAGCACAAGGCCCGAGCGCTGGATCGCGAAGCTGGTGCTGGCATCGATAAAGGTCGGGGTCAGGTTCAGGGTCATCACCACCGGGTCATGGTCGGAGGCACGGAAAGCATCGCCTGCGTACAGCGCCTGGGCGGCGGCGTTCTTGCCGTCAAGGTTGTAGTCGATCACGGTCGGCTCGTCGGCGTTGGCATGCCATTCGGTGGCGTCGACGAACTGGGCGCTCAGCGATGGCGTGGACAGCGCGTGGTCCAGGTAGCCGCTTTCACCCTCGAACACATAGGAGTAAGGGATGCTCGCCGGGCGCACGAAGCGCTCCAGCTCGTTGACCAGCTTGGCGGCGGGGCCGTTCAGCAGGGTGATCGGATCTTCGAAGCCGTGGGCATTCATGTCGCCGATGACCAGCACGTCGGGGTCGCCTGAACTTGCCACCACTTGCGGAATGAAATAGCTGGCCAGGCGCTGGGCTTGCTTGACGCGGGTGGCGTTGTTGCAGCCCTGGCCATCGCCCAGGTCGGCGTCAGGACCGGAACCGCAGCCGCCTTTCGATTTGAGGTGGTTGACGATCAACGAGAAGGTCGCGCCGTTGCTGGCCTTGAAGGTCTGGGCCATCGGCGGACGGTTGTTGACGGCATCCGCATCGGACAGTGCGCCGCCGACCAGGCTGAGCGAGGCCGGCTTGTAGATCATGGCCACGCGAATGGCGTCGGTGCCGGTGGCCGGCGGCTGCGGCACGTAGGAATAGACCGGCTTGCCGATGGCCGCATTGAGTTGCTGCACCAGATACTCGACCGCGATGTCGGCATTGTTCTGGATTTCCATCAGGCCGACCACGTCGGCGTCGATGGCCTTGAGCTGGCCCACGATCTTGTCGCGCTGGCGCACGAATTCGACCATATTGTCAGCGCCGCGGCAATTCGACTTGCTAGTGCTGGCGCCCAGTTTACAGCCCTTCCCCGTGCCGCCCCAGGCGTCGGTGCCATCGGTAAAGGTGGTGAAGAAGTTAAGCACGTTGGCGCTGGCCACCCGCAAGTTGCCGGCCGCCAGCTGCGGCCCCGCGATGCGTGCATTGGTGCGCGAGAACACTGGTGCCGCGGTCGGCTGCAGCTTGAAGCCGGCGCCGCCGCCGCCCAGCGCGCCATAGTCGATTACGCCGGTCAGGCTGGTGACGGTGTCGCCGGCGCGCACGGTGCCGTCCGCGCCCAGGTAAGGCACGGTGGCCGGGGTGGTGAAGATGCTGTCGTCCAGCGTAATGTGGTTGATGGCATTGGCGGCGGCCAGCGCCAGCGCTTCCGGCGTGCCCGGACGGTAGCGGTTGGTGGCGGTTTCGCGGCGGCCCACGGACAGGGTCAGTTCGCCGCGATCGCCCAGGTACGCGGTCTGGTTGACGGTGAGCGCATTGGTGAAGTTGACCAGCATGCCCTCGACGTGCTCGAGTTTGCCATCGAAGGCCAGGTTGACCGGCACCACGGTGTGGCCGCTGCTCAGTACCTGGGTGGCGGTGAGGTCCTTGAGTTCGGTGTAAGTGCGCGGCGCGCCGCTTGGCTTGTATTCGGTGACCGTACCTTTGACGCGCACCAGGTCGCCCACGCTGATGCTGGCCGCACCGCCGGTGAAGATGAAGATGGCGTCGGAGGTGGCCGGATTGCCATCGCCGTTTTTGTCCTGCAAAAAGTAGCCGCTGCTGACTTTATGGGTCACCACGCCTTCGGTGGTTTGCACCGTGTTGGCGTAAGGGCTGCCTGGCGCTGAACCCTGCAGTTGCGGGATGGTCTGGGTGCCTTCCACGCCGACCGTGACGGTGCAGCTGGCTTGCTGGCCGGCGCCGTTGGTGAAGGTGATGCCGATCGCGTACACCCCTGGTGCCAGTGTTGCGCTGGCGCTCAAGGCCACGCTGGCGATGGCACCGTTGGCGCCGGCGGCCGTCAGGGTGCCGAGCGTGATGCCGGCCACCGCGCCGCTGGTGACGGCGGCGCCGTTGACCATGCTGTCGCTGTCGGTAGCCGTCAGGTTGACGCTGCCGGCCACGCCGTTCTGGACCGCGAAAGTGGCTGGGCACGAAGGCACGATCGGCGCCGCGCCGCCGGGGCCGCACGGCGCCAGGGTCGAAGCGCTATTGCGCGGGGTGGGCGTGCCGAGCACGAAGTCGGCGCTGTTCTGGTCGGTGTCGACGCAGGCGTTGACGCGGCGCGCGCCGGTGCCGTTGGTGAGTACCGCGGTCGGGCTGCCTTCGGCCCCGGTCGAGGTGGATCCATAACCCAGCTTGTCGAGCACATTGACGGTCGGGTTAGTGCCGGTCAGTGGCGTCGTCACGCCGGCCAGCGCCACCTTGCCGGCGCTGCCGGACATGGCCAGGGTGCCGCTCGCGTCAGGCGTTGGCAAGGGCTTGCTGGTGTCGGCGCCGATGGCTTGCTGTACCAGCAGGTACTGGCCGGGTTCGAGCATGCGGTCGGGCAGCGCGGTGGCAGCCCAGGTGCTGCCGGTGGCCGAGGCATACTGCACGCTCTTGCCGGACAGGCTGATCGCCACATTGCCGCGGTTGAAAATCTCGATGAAATCGTTGGAGTAGACCGAGCCGGAATTGCCGCCGCCGCCGTAGACTTGGCTGATGACCAGGTCGGAGGCGCTGGCCGGCAAGGACAGGCCGGCGATGAAGGCAGCCAGCACGGTCAGCTTGCCGGGAGTAAGGGGAATTGCAGCGAGAGTTTTCATGGGCGAAACATCCTGGGTCATGGTGGTCGATTGCGGCTAGCCTGCCTCATAGGTAAGACTATTTCCATTGGCAAAATGAATAGTAATTGCGCTAAGTGACAATGTCATGACGGCCCATTAGTCCGTATGGCCTAAGCATCAACGTCGATACGGCGCCGCCAGCGGTTCTCCGATGAACAATCCCTGGGTG
>CAMLFK010000361.1 GCA_946479255.1 uncultured Oxalobacteraceae bacterium | reverse complement strand
TGCCAGCCCGACAGGTAGATGGCTTTCAGGCCGGCCTTGACCTGCTGCATGGCCTGGTTGCCGGTCATCGCGCCCAGGGCGTTGACGAAGGGCTCGTTGTTGACCAGATCCCACAGCTTTTCCGCACCACGCTTGGCGATCGTGTGCTCGATGTGCAGCGAGCCGCGCAGGCGGACGACATCGGCGGCGGTGTAGTTGCGCACAACGCCCTTCCAGCGCGGATTGGTGTCCCAATCGGCTTGCAGGTCTGCTACTTGCTGTTCACGAGTTGCCATGGTGATTCTCCTAAGGGATAGCTCAGTTAAAAAACATAGTCCGTTAAACAAATCATAGGCCCATTTGTGCGCAGCACCACGGGTCTTATATAAGACACATAAGCATGTTTTTTCTATTTAAATTCAATGAGTTATAACTTAATTTCCATGATACGGGACGCAATTTCTCAAAATGGAAGAGCCTGCGAGCGTCAAGCTCAACATCGTTTCGCATCGTGAAACGCCTTGCTCGCAACATGAAAAATGCCGCCCGTTTGAGCGAGCGTAAATCCGATCACTGTTGATGATAGACAGGGAATGCTGAACTTGGCTTGCCGCCCGTCAATTTCTTGCTGCGTCAGCTCAGCACCCGCACATTGCGTTCGCCGACGTTCCTCTTGCTGCTCTTCTTGGGATGAGCGGCCAGCGCGCGCACCCCGATGTCGCAGGCATTGATCTCATCGCTGTCGCGCACGCAGCGGTCGACCACGATGCCGGCCCAGCCATTGTCTTCAAACACTTTGAGCGTGGTGACGCGTCCGCTGAACCTGGTGCGCTGGCCGAAGTGGCGAAACACCGGCGGCAGGACGGAGAGGCGCCCGTCTTCAAGCAAAAGACCGTGATCGTCGCACAGGTCGGTGGTGGCGAATTGCGGTGCTGGAAGCATGGGCTGGAAGGCATGGCTGAGTTGAGGTGCTGTCAATTTATCATGCCTTCTGCGGAAGCGGAGCGCGGCTTCGCCCGCCCACGCCCAGCGCCGTTACTACCGCCAGCAACTGGAACAGCGCGATGCCGCCGAACACCCAGGCCGGGTGGCCGTGGTCGAGCAAGGCGCCGAACAGCACCGGACCAAGCGCCAACCCACTATCCAGGCCGGCATAGACGATGCCGAAAACGCGGCCGGTGGCATTGGCCGGCGCCGCCGCGCGGATCAACAGGTCACGCGCCGGACCGGCCACGCCGGCGCCGAAGCCGATCGCTCCCATCAGCAGCAGCGCCATCGGCCCGGGTACCACGGCCAGCGCCAGCAGCAACGCCATCGCCGCAGTCGCGCACAGCGCCACGGCGATGGTGTTTTGATGGGCCGCGGTGCGCGCCGCCAAGAAGCCGCCCGCCAACATGCCCAGCGCCGAGCACAGCATGTAGGCCGTGTACGCCGTGGTGGCCGATGCCAGCGACACCCCATACAGTGTCACCAGGGTGCTGACGGCAAAGCTCTGCACGCCGCCCAGGGCGACCGCGATCAAGAAGAAAAACGTAAAGCTCATCCACACCGCCGGCAGCTTGAGGAAGCCCAAGGCGCTGCCCTCCTGCGCGCCGGCGGCGGGAACTGGCGCCGCCGGCGCTTGCAGCAGGTGGCGCTGGACGAACAGCAATGCCAGGGTCAGGAAGGGAATGGCAGCCCCGGCCACCAGCGCACTGCGCCAGCCGGCCACCGCCGCAATTCCCGCCAGGAAGACGGGCGCCGCCGCCCAGCCGAAACTGCCGCTGATGCCATGCATGGAAACCGCATGGGCAATGCGCTGCTTGCTGACCAGCTGATTGAGCAAGGTGTAATCGGCCGGATGGAACACCGCATTGCCCATGCCCGCCAGCATGGCGCCGAAGGCCAGCATCGCATAACTGCGCGCGCCGGCCAGTACCAGCGCCGCCACGCCCAGCAGGGCCAGTCCGGCGAACAGCACGCGGCGCGCGCCGACCCGGTCGACCACGAAGCCGGCCAGCGCCTGGCCGATGCCCGAGACCACGAAAAACATCGTCATCAACAGGCCGAGCTGGGCATACGACAGGCCAAACTCCGGTTTGATGAACGGGAACAGTGCCGCCAGGATCAGGTGATAGAAATGCGATACGCCGTGCGCCAGACTGACCAGTCCGATGACGCGCGCATCCTTGCGCAAGGATGCAGCTTGCATGGAACTTCCTTGAACATCAATAAAGGATGTCCAGTGTACTTAAAAAATGCGCAACAGTTTGGCGAGGGCTAAAAACGCCACACCGTATTGACGATGTTCCAGGTCAAAATTAGTTGTTGAATTTGAATTTAATTACTATACTCGCCCTGCGTTGAAACAGCGCTGCGCAGGCGTGCCGCTGGCGCCGCTGACACGCCGTCGACGCCTGACCATGACTTCATCCCTACACCAGCAAGCCAACGCCCTTCTCTACAAAGCACTCGAACAGGCAGCTGGCGCGCGGCCCGAATTCCTCAAGCAAGCCTGCCATGGCCGCCCCGACCTGTTTGAGGCGGTCAATTCCATGCTGTCGCATATCGACCAGCTCGACGCCTTCCTGGAAGAGCCGCTCGCGCTGGCCAGTACGCCGGCGGTGCCGGTGGCCGAGCTGCGCCCGCAGGCCGGCGAAGCGCTGGGCGGCTGGCGCGTGGTGCGCGAACTGCAGCGCGGCCGGCTGGGCGCGATCATGCTGGTCGAAAGGAGCGGCGCCGACGGCGCGCGCCAGATCGCCGCACTCAAGATCGTCGACGACGACGCCCTGAGCCTGGAAGACATGGCGCTGTTCCACCGCCAGCGCCAGCTGCTCGCCACCCTCACCCATCCGGACATCGCGCGCCTGATCGACGGCGGCAGCCTGCCCGACGGGCGCCCATTCTTCGTCGTCGAGTACAGCGACGGCATCCCGGTGGACGAATTCTGCGCCGAAGCCAATCTGCCGGCGCGCGCCCGCATTGCGCTGTTCCAGCGCGTGTGCGCGGCCGTGCACCATGCCCACCAGCGGCTGGTGGCGCATCGCCACCTGCACCCATCGAACATCCTGGTGGACCGGGGCGGCGCGCTCAAGGTCAGCGACTTCGGCATCGCCAGCCTGCTTGACGAGGAAGCCCTGGGCCCGTTCGCCAGTCCCGAGCAGCTTGAAGGTCTCGGCGTCTCCACCAGCTCCGACATTTACGCGCTGGGCGAGGTGCTGCGCGCGCTGTTCGCATCGACGCCGGCCGGCTTGAGCGGCGACCTGCTGCGCATCGCCCTGATGGCATGCGCCACCGATCCGGCGCAGCGCCATGCGTCGGCGGATGCGCTGGCGCGCGATGTGCAGCGCTATCTGGACCGGCGCCCCATCATGGCGGCGCATACCTCAGGCCTGCGCCGCACCGGCCTCTTGATGCGCCGCCATCCGCTTGCCAGCGCGGCCGCCGCGCTGGTGCTGCTGGCCACGGGTGTGGGTGCGGCGGTCGGCTGGCATCAGCTGGCGACCGACCCGCAACTGCACCGGCGCGTTCTCGATCAGATCGACAAGTTCCGCGCCCGTCCCGCAATCAAAACCGCGGTGGCAAGGGCAGCGGCGGACGAGCCACCGCGGGCTAGCAGTGCGCAGGCGCAGCTTGAACCAGGCAATGCGGATGCGGCGCTGAGCCGGTTGCGCGAAGCTTTGAGCACTCGCGTGGGCGAAGGCGATCCACGCGCAATTGCTACCGCAAGGATTGCGCTGGCCGACGCCTTGGTGAAGACGGCTTCCTACGCCGAGGCCGAGACCGAATTCATGGCGGCGCGCACGGCGCTGGCAGGCGATACGGCCGCATTGGCCGAGATCGACCTGGCGCGCGCCTACGGTTTTTATCTGCGCAAGCATGGCAAAACGGCCGGGCAGATCGTGCGTGCGCTGCGCGTGCAGCTCGCTGCCGGAGGAACGGCGCAGATGGCGGCGCGCGCGGCGCTGCTCGAGGCGCTGATTCAACCAGGCGGCACGGCCGCGCGGGCGTACGCGGCAGCGCAAAAGGCCTTGCCGGTGGTGCTGGCCGGGGCGTCGGATCGCGATGCGGCCATGGCGTGGCGGCAGACCGGGGAGATTGGATTGCGCGCGGACCAGAAGGATACGGCTTGCGGGTATTTGGACCTGGCCGAGGCGCGGTATGTGGAAATGGAGAGGGGGCGGGGTGTGAATGCGCTGGATCAGAAGGCGCGCGAGCAGTTGAGCGAATTACGCAAGGCTTGCCAGTAGCTCCGCCGCCACTACATCACTTCGCCCCCCCACCGTCGTCCCCGCGCAGGCGGGGATCCATACCACCTATGAGCAGACGTGCTA
>CAMLFK010000360.1 GCA_946479255.1 uncultured Oxalobacteraceae bacterium | reverse complement strand
GCCCATTCCTTCATGCGGCCGCGGTGCACATTGTGGGTCAGGTGGTCGATATAGGTCAGGCCATTGCCGGCCGGATTGGATTCAGCCCCCGGAATCGCCACGAAATCGACATCGTAAATGCTGATGTCGCCAATGCCGCCGGTGCCGCTCTTGCCGCGCCAGCGGTCGACGAAGTAGAGCAGCGAGTCGCCCACGCCCTTGATTGCGGGAATGTTCAACTCCATGGGGCCGGTCTTGTTGTCGAAACCCCAGGCGCCCATGTCGAGCGCGCGCCGGTAAGCGTGGGCGGCGTCAATGACGCGGATGGCGATCGCGCAGACCGACGGCCCGTGCTTGCGGGCAAAGCGTTGGGCAAAGGAATCTTGCTCGGCGTTGATGATGAAATTGATCTCGCCCTGACGGTACAAGGTGACATCCTTGTGCCGATGGCGGGCAATGGCGGTGAAACCCATTTGTTCGAACAGCGCGCCGAGGCCCTTGGGATCGGGCGCGGCATATTCCACGAACTCGAATCCCTTGGTTCCCATCGGGTTGTCCCAGGGCTGAAATTGCTGGGTTTGCATAAGCTGTCTCCTGCTCTTTTGGTGAGGCCAGTATAGTCCGGAGGGGCGGGCATTAAATTTCAATCACTACCCCAGCTTTCGGTTTTTGCGCAATAATATTGCGTCAAAATCGCCATTTCAGAGGATTTATGTCGGCTATTGAGCTAGATAAAACAGATCGCAAAATTCTCGCCATCTTGCAGCAGGACGGCAGGCTGTCCAATCAGGACATTGCCGACCGGGTCAGCCTGTCGCCCTCGCCTTGCCTGCGGCGCATCAAGCGCCTGGAAGAAGCCGGGGTGATCCGCCAGTATGTGGCCCTGCTCGACGCCGCCAAGATCGGCCTGGGCTTGCTGGCCTATGTGAACGTGCGGCTGGAGAAGCATAGCGATGGTTCGGCCGGGGCCGCCGGCGCGCGCCGCCCGGCCAGTTCGCCGCATACGGAATTTGCCCGCTCGGTGGAGGATTGGCCGGAGGTGGTGGCCTGCTACGCGATGACCGGCGAAATGGATTATTTACTGCGCGTACACGTGGAAGACATGGACCACTTCTCGCGCTTCATGATGCAGACCTTGCTGACCCACCCGGCGGTGGCCGATGTGAAGTCCAGTTTCGCGCTGCAGAAAATTAAGGATACGACGGCCCTGCCGCTGGTTTAGCGCTGATCAAGAAGTCCGGTCACCCCGCCATCGCCGCGGTCTCCACGCCCCATTTCGCCTTTGGGCTCACCGCGATCCCGTTCTTGCCCGACTGCTTGGCCTGGTACATCGCATGGTCCGCATCGGCCAGCAGGGCCGCCGCTCCCCGTGCCGCGCCCTCGGCACCCTTGGCACTGGACACGCCGATACTGGCCGAAATTTTGACCGGGTGCCCATCCGCCTCGGTAATCGAGCGGATCTGGTCGAGCGTCTGCTCGGCCACCCGCAAGGCACCCTCGCGCGAGTTGACTTCTTCCAGCAGCACCACAAACTCGTCGCCCCCGAGCCGCGCCAGCGCGTCTTCCTTGCGCAGCTTGTCCTGCACCCGCTTCGCCACCGCCTTGAGCACCAGGTCGCCCGTGGCGTGGCCGTGCGTGTCGTTCACCGCCTTGAAGCCGTCCAGGTCGATGAACATCACCACCACGATGGTATGACGGCGCGCGGCGCGCACCAGCGCGTGCTCCAGCAGCCGGGTCAGCTCGGCGTAATTGATCAGCCCTGTGAGCCCATCGTGCTGGGCCATCTGGCGCAGGCGCGCCGACTGCGCTTCGAGTTCGGCGGTACGCTCGGCCACGCGGATTTCCAGGGTTTCGTTGGCGGCCTTCAGGCTGCTGTTGACCACCCCGATAATCCGGTAGCTGCGGCGCAGCCGCCAGGCGGCGTAGATCAGCAGCACCAGCAGCACGCCGGAATACATGAACAGGTAGCTGCGAAAACGCTGGCGCTCGATTTCGCCCTGGTCGTAGGCGCGGTCGAACAGGTAGGCCAGCTGTTCGGTAGCCTGGGCCGTGCCGGCGCTGGCGATGCGCGCTTCGACCTCGTTTTCCAGCTGGCGGTAGCGCAGGATCGCGCGCGCATGCGCGGCCAGTTCTTCCAGGTCTTGCTGGACTTCCGGCCCGAACGCGCCTTGCATGGCCAGCGCGCCGGCAATGGTGCGCTCGATGCGCAGGCGCCCGGCGGCGTCCGGTGCCAGGTTGTAGCGCAGGGTTTCGGTGAGCAGCGAGTTAAGGGCCGCATCCAGGGCCTGCACCGTGCGCGGCGGCACCCGCCTTTCGTCGGCCAGCTCGGTCTTGAGGTCGGTCAGCGCGGCCGGAAAGTAGATCAGCGAATTACGCAGGATGGCGTTGTACGACTTGAAGCGTTCGACCAGTTCTTCCTTGGTGCGCAGGGCGCGTTCGAGCTCGCGCCAGGCCCGCTGGGCGGCGTGCTCCTGGCTGGCCGGCAGCGACTTGCCCAGCTGGTCCAGCAGCACGTGCATGCGCGGCAGCGAGGCGCCCAGCGGATCGTAATCGGGGTTGATGCCGATGTGGGAGCGCAGCAGGTTCACATTCCATTCTGCATCGAGCTTTTCGAACTCGCGCAGATTGAGCATGATGCGGTTCTGTGCTTCGATATCGACTGCCTGGGTGCGGTTGAAGAGGAATGCCAGCACCAGCGTCAGCCCGAGCAGCAAAACGGCCGCCGCCAGTCTCTTTCGCCGGATCATGGCAACGCTCCCGGCGGCGGCAGCTTTTCGCCGGAAAGCGTATGCAGGAAACGCACGATCAGGTCTTTGTCCTGCTGCGGGGCGCTGCGGCCGAGCTGGTAACGGAACATCAGGTTGACCGCTTCTTCGAGCGTGGGGACGCTGCCGTCGTGAAAGTATGGTGCCGTCAGCGCCACATTGCGCAGGCTGGGCACGCGGTACACCTGGCGGTCTTCCTCGCGCCCGGTCAGCTGGAAGCGCCCCAGCCCGCCGGGGCGATCCTTCAGGCCCGGCACCTCGTGCAGCACGCCAAGCCGGGCGAACATATTGCCGCCGACGTTGATGCCCTGGTGGCAAGCCACGCAGCCGTAGCGCTTGAAGCGGGCATAGCCGGCTTTTTCGTCCTCGTTGAGCGCACTCTTGTCGCCGCGCAGGTAGCGGTCAAAGCGCGCCGGCGTGACCAGCGAACGAATGTAGTGCACCAGAGCATCACGCGCGGCGCCCGGTGTGGCCTCGTCGCCGTAGACGTCGTTGAACTTCGATGCCAAAGCCGGGTCCTGCGAAATGCCGGCGACCATCTCGTCCCAGCTGGCGGCGCCCACGTGCTGCGGCAGCGCGTCGATGCTGACGCGCTGGCCGATCCATGACGAGCGGAAATTAAAGCTGCTGTTGTAGATGCTGGGGGTGTTGAACAGGCCGGCCTTCTGGCCGCGCCCATGGGCCACCGGGCGGCCATCGGCGCCGCCTTTGCGCAGGTCGTGGCAGCTGGCACAGCTGTTGCGGCGGTCGCCCGCCAGGCGCGGGTCATGGAACAGCGCCTTGCCGAGCGCGGCACGGACCGGCTCGCTGCCGGTCTTCTGCGGCAGCGGCCGTAAAGGTTCCTGCGCCAGCGCGCCTGCCGTGCCAACGACATTGCCAAAAACCAGCACCAGGCCAAGCCAGCGTGATGCACAGCGCATTGCCGCCTCCCGTCGGACTAACTGGTCCTCAGAATAGCAGGAAACGCTCTACGGGCGCGGCGCGTTCGCCAGGGCACGCTTGACGGCGCTGACGCGGGTCTGGTGCACGGCTTGCGGGATGCGCTCGCGCTGCTCGGCATAGCGTTGCGCCACGGCACCCGCATCGACAGCGCGCGCGGCTTGCAGCGCCAGCAGCAAATGCGGGGCCTGCGGATATGGCCGGGTGAGGAAATCGTCCTCGGCGCCGCCGCGCCCGCGGAAATCGCACTCGGCCGCTTGCAGCATCTGGGCGAAGCGCTCGGGCTTCCTGAAGGCGTCGCAGCGTTCGAACAGGGTGACGATGGTGTTCGAGCGCAGCACCTGGGCGCGGCTGATGTTGCCGTGTTCGCGCGCGGTCATGATGGCCAGCTCGCGGCAGTCGTTCGGCACTTTCAGGCGCTTGCACAAGGTGTCGATCAGTTTGGCGCCCAGGGCTTCATGGCCATGGTGGGCCGGCCAGGTTTCCGGCGGCGTGACGCCCTTGCCCAGGTCGTGCATCAGCGCGGCGAAACGCACCGCCAGCGGAAAGCCGCGCGCGGCGGCGTAGTCGATCACCAGCATCATGTGCACGCCGGTGTCGACTTCCGGATGGTGCGCCGGCGGCTGCGGCACGCCCCACAG
>CAMLFK010000359.1 GCA_946479255.1 uncultured Oxalobacteraceae bacterium | reverse complement strand
GCATGACGGCCGCCGCCGTGTGCGGACCGATACCGCCCTGGATCCAGTAAGGAATTGCCAGCTTTCCCGCGCACTCCTGCGTCAGCATGAACGCCGAGCGGCGGCACACGTGGCCTCCCGCCTCATTGCCTTTGAGGACCACCCCGTCGAAGCCCGCGTCCTGCGCCGCCTGGGCCTCGGCAAGATCGCATGCTTCCAGCAGGACGGCGCGGGCGATTTTGCGCCCGGTCCTGGCTGCGGCACGAAGGTCCCCGGAACGCACGCCAGCCAACTGCAGCACGGGCGCGCGTGTTTCGAGGCCGATATCCCCCGCCAGGTGGTTGAGGACGTCATGCCTGGCCTGGAGCAGGTCGAATCGGAGCCCCCAATTCGTCGCCTGACTCGACCAACGTACGACTTCGGCAACGGCCGCCGCCATGTCGGCAGGCGGCGTCCTGATGCCGAGGTCGAGGATACCAAGCGCGCCCGCGCGGCTCGCTGCGATGGCAATCTGCGGCGCCAGCCGGAATTGCGGGCTGAGCGCGATAATCGTTGGTAGTTCAGTCTTTACCGCGTTTGACGCATTCATGAGGATCTCCACGGTGTCTCTTCAAATAGGCGGTTGACCGCCCGCTCAGGCATGAGGGATGACCATCAACGCCCCTTTGGAAAATACCTGCCAGAAATTCGTTGGATCATGGCGGACGCGTGAAGATCGGCCGCCCGTGGAACGGCGGGACCTGGCAGGTACGCGGGCCGGAAATGCCAACGATTGATGGGTGCGCATTGATATGCAGACGCCGCCGCCGGGCTCGCGATACACCAGCGCACACGCCGGCGTGCGCGCGTCGACCCTGGCCTCGTCCGGCCAGCCATGGGGCAAATGCATCGGTCCGTCGTCGCAACCCACCACCTGCAGCCTGCCGGCCTCCGGGCGCAGTGCTTCGGTGACGGGCACGAACAGGAACGGAGGCTCGAGGACATCGAACACCGCTGCTTCGAGCTGTGGGCCGAGGCCGGGATCGAACTTCACGTAAGCCGCCCCGGCTTTCAGGATCGCCAGGATTGCGCGCACCTCGGCGATCGAAGGTTCGAGTCTGACGATACAGAAGCATCCCGCGTGCAGGCCACGACGCTGCAAATACAGTGCGAGTTCGTCGGCCTGATGGTCGAGCTCACCATAGGTCAGCAGCTGGTTGCCTGCCTTGACTGCAGGCGCACCAGGGAATGTCTGGGCATTCACTTCGAAGCGGCGCTGCAAGGGAAGTGAATGCAGATTATTTATCGTCACGCATCCGTAATCCGATGGATGCAGTGCCCTGCATAATTTTCTGAGGATGTCTAATTCACTTCCATATTGCGGTGCAGTATACAAAGTGTCGTCATCGAGGAATAATGAAATATTACCCCGGGCCGGTATTCTTGCGAGTTCCAGTCCAACGTGCATTTCTCTCTCCCGGTCATTCCATGGGCGCTTGGTTCACGACTCTACAGGACGGCTCTTTCATTGCTTGATGGCATGTTCTGGCACGAGTTGTTCTGGTGCGACTTGCGCTGGCATGGAGGCGGCGAGCGGCAATTCTCCTGTTTGTTTTTTGTGCTTGACGCTGCGTTTCTTCAGGCTGTTGCTGAGTTCCGAAATCAGTTCCGTGGCCACGAAAATGATCTGATTGACACTGAGGCCGGTATGCAGCATCTCGCGATAGAAAGCGCGGGCCAGCATGCGCGCGAACTGGTTCGGATTTTGCATGATCCCATTCATTAACTGCTTGACTGCCGAGTCATTGGATTGGGCGATCGCCAATTGGGCAAATCTCGAGTTGAGAATATTCTGCAGTTGGATCACCTGAATGGACTTCGTCACCAGCGGTGTGAGAACACTGAAAAGTTGCAGGTCTTCTTCTTTGAATCCGCCCGGCTGCAATGAGAGTGATGCATGGATGACTCCAACGATTTTTCCTTGTAAAACAATCGCGGATACCATGCTTTCGGTCGTGCCGTGGACATCATAGGCGCGCTCCGGACCGGCGGAGGTCTCGCTGACGGTCGCTGCATAGATCACGGGTTTCTGATTCGCCAGCAGCTCGGGCAGTGGACCGAATTGAGGCCCGCTATCGAGTGGCGTCTGCGAAAGATCGCACTCGGCCAGGATCAGGATGCTGCAGCCTTTCGCGGAGAGTATTCGGGCAATGACCTCCGACAGGGCATCGAGACACTCCTTCATGCTCCCTTCGGGCGAGAAGCGAGAGAATTCTTCCCTTAACCGGGAAGCGGTCTTATCACTCAGCATCATGGCATCCTCATAAGATTATTCAGCATCCGACTTATACATCCTGATGATTATTATGTTTTCGATGGTGAATGACGTGGGGCGTGATTACTGTCGTTAATTGAATTCATGCCGGCTGACAATAGTTATTCCCGTGATTCCTGCTAACTACACTCATATGTCGTGCGTATGATTGTCGAGTCCAGTGTGTGCGCTTGTAATCATTGCCATAAACCTTAATTAGACATTATCACCTGTCGAATGTGGCTGTTTGATTGCAGTCAAACCGGCGGATAAGCTCGGCCGCGCGTAAAGAGACGGCGGCGCGATATTCCAGGACATGTCGTGAAAGCACAACTTTGGTGCGTCGCGTTGGTAATAAGGCGGAAGAATATATCTATTTTTGCTGCGACGCACCATGCATTCGGAGATGACTTGATGGGGGCGGGTCGATGGCTGGTTTCAGGTAATGCAGAGCTTGCCAAAAAGCGCAAATCCGGATATGCCATTCCATTCAGGCCGTTTAATGATTCAAGGAATCTAAGTTTAAAGAATTGGAATTATCCGAATGAACCGGCCGACCTTGTGAATTGCGCTTTGCCCGGATGAAGCATGGGATCGTTGAATTCGGCCTTGCGGGCAGTGTTTCGGGAAATTGCTCATTCGTGGACGCGAACGTGGAAGTGGGTTGTGCCTTGATGACCGATCGCTTTCGATCGTCAATGCCGGGCCGCCGCGGCAAGGACATCGGCGGGGCAGGGATCGGGCACGTCCATCGTTACGGGAGGCTGCGCACCTGGATAAGCGAACGGGGGGATGGTCCGTGCCGACCCGCCACAGATGCGCGCTGGTGGCGCCCGGTCGGCACGGCACCATGGTATGAAGCAGCTGGCGGCCTGGTGTGGGTTCTCGCGGCCTTCGACCGCCGCGCGTAGCGGTTGAAGTGGCGCGGCGATCGCCGATACCGTGGCGGTGCGCTTGGCCTTTTTACCGGAATAAGGAGACAGGATAGGTGACGTCTCCTTATTCCTCCGGAATCAGACTTTCTCCAGTATCAGGCCGGACACCGTCAACCCAGGTCCAAAACCCAGGCACAGCACGCGTGTTCCTGGCCGGATGGCTTTTTCGTCCAGAATCGCTTTCATTATGTGCGGAATGGTCGCAGAGGACATGTTGCCGTTTTCGTGAAAGACCGACTTGCTGAACGAGACCTGATCTTCGCGCAAGCGCAGTTCGTTCTGGACATGCTCGACGATTTTCGGCCCCCCCGGGTGGATCGCGAACATCATCGAGTCCTTGTCGCGCTCGAAGTCCATGCCGATCCTGCGCATCAGGTCGGTGGCAAAAGCGTAGACATGCCGCTTGATCACAACCGGCACCATGACAGACAGGGTCACCTGGAACTGGTGGTCGGTCGGCATCATTGTGATCGCATCGGCGGCGTCGGGCAGGAGTTGCTCGTTCAGGGCGAGGATGCGCAAGCCCCGCAGGCCGTGCTCGCGCGCGTAACTCTCGGAGCACGCCGAATACTTGATGAAGCCGTCAGCAAACAATGTCATGGCGATGATGTTTTCGATACCGCTGTCCTCGATGTTGTGATGACCGGACAGGAGCTCGGTATGGACGATATCGATCCGCCGTTTGGGTGGAGCGGCACCGGTAAGCGACGAGGACAGGAAGCCGTGCGCCATTTTGATTGCGGGAAACGCTCCATAGCAGTGTTTATGGTAGCAATGGGTTACAGCGGTATCGAACCATTCCTTGTGTGCGACCACCCGTTCCACCGGGCTGGGTGCCAGGTAGCCGGAACTGGTAACATGGATCAGGTCGTCCGGTCCGGTCATCGTATCGGAGTACATGTCCGTGACGCAGTCGTTCACGATTCTTTCATAGCTGAGGTGGCGGGTTTTCAGGTCGGCCCCCTTCGTATCGTCGGGGCCGGCGAACAGCCGCAGATGCTCCTGCGTGGGTTCTGCCAGCACCACGTCGCCATCGGAAATGCGGATATCGGTCACTTTTGGAAAGAAGACCAGCTGCCGCTGCCTGATCTGGTCGGACGAGACCGCGTATTTCGCGAATCGACTTCTCATGTC
>CAMLFK010000358.1 GCA_946479255.1 uncultured Oxalobacteraceae bacterium | reverse complement strand
GAAATGACAGACAGACTGCACTACTACCTCGAATCCAACGATCCCGCATTATACCCAATAAAACACAAAAAGCACGTGCCACACAAAATAATCGTGCGACCCTCTGCAAACATTCAAATTTTCAACATTTACAGCCCGGTGTTTACTGCGGCAGTACGGTGAATATAAGGCCTGCTTGCCCTTAAAGTTTGCGCTAGATCAAACTTCTCTTCGAGTTGATTATTTCCCAACTGCAGTCTTTACTTTGAAGCATCAGTCCCCGCGCGCGGGACCGCGGGATAGTCGGCGGCCTTGGGGTTGCGCAAAGCCCATTCGATGTACTCGCCGAGTGCATCGAGCCAGTCGTCCCAGGCCGAAGCCGCGATGACGTCGTACGCCATCAGCACGCGCATGCGCTGTTCCAGCTGGCGCGCCTCCTGGCCCAGCACGCGAAAGCCGAAGGTGGCGGCCGAGCCGGCGATCGTATGCAGCACCTGGTGCATCTCGGCGATCAGCTGCGCATCGGGCGCGGCGCTCTGAAAGCGCGTGCGCGCATCCTGGAGGCGTCCCATGGTGGCAGGGATGCCCGCGGCGAACTTCTCGTTCAGCGCATTGAGCCGCGCGAAAAAATCCTGATCGATTGGGGTCGCCATTCTCTATTGAAGTAAGTAGTTTATTTAGTGCCGAAGATACGGTCGCCCGCGTCGCCCAGTCCCGGCACGATATACGCGTGGTCATTCAGGTGCGAATCGAGCGACGCCACATACAGCTTGACGTCCGGGTGTGCCTGTTGGAACACAGTCACGCCTTCGGGTGCGGCGACCAGCGCCAGGAAGATAATCTGTTCGCTCGATACGCCGCGCTTTTTCAGCACGTCGATCGCATGCACCGCCGAGTTACCGGTGGCGACCATCGGATCGCACAGGATGAAGATGCGGTCGGTGGTGTCGGGCAGGCGCACCAGGTATTCCACCGGCAGGTGGGTGGCCGGGTCGCGGAACACGCCCACGTGCCCTACCCGCGCCGACGGCACCAGTTCCAGCAGGCCGTCGCTCATGCCGATACCGGCGCGCAGGATCGGCACGATCGCCAGCTTTTTGCCGGCGATGACGGGTGCGTCGATGGTTTCGAGCGGGGTCTCGATCTTGCGGGTGGTCAGCGGCAGGTCGCGGGTGATTTCGTAACCCATCAGCAGCGTGATCTCCTTGAGCAGCTCGCGGAAAGTACGCGTCGAGGTGTCGCGCTCGCGCATATGGCTCAGCTTATGCTGGATCAGCGGGTGGTTGAGGATGAACAGATTAGGAAAGCGCGGGTCTTGTTTCATGTGTGCTCGTGGTTTTTTCAGCTTGTGGCGAAAGAGTGGGCGGATAGCCTGAGTGGGTATTGATTGGATACTCATTGGCTATTATCCCAGCCCAGGCCTAAGTTTGTCCGAAACTTTTTAAAGCGGAAGCGCGCGCGCCAGAATGGCCGGGCAGTCGATCCCTGGCGGCAGCCGTCCGAACGCCCCGCCGGTGTTCTCGGCCAGGCGCGAGGCGGCGAACGCATGCGCCACATGGCCTGGCGCATGGCGCAGCAACAGGGCGCCCTGCACCGCCACGACGATCCGCTCGGCGAGGCGGCGCGCGCCGTATTCGTCGGCCTGCGGCTGGCGCAGGTCCGCCAGCAGCCGCTCCTGGCACGCGCTGAACGCCGCATTGGCTTGGCCCGCCAGCGCCAGTTCGGCCGCCAGCGCATCGACCGACGCCGGGCTTTTGGCGAGCGCGCGCAGCAGGTCCAGGCACATGACGTTGCCCGAACCTTCCCAGATCGAGTTGACCGGCGCCTCGCGGTACTGGCGCGCCAACGGCCCATCTTCGACGTAGCCGTTGCCGCCCATGACCTCCATCGCTTCGAAGGTGAATGCCGGGGCGCGCTTGCAGATCCAGTATTTGCCGGCCGGCGTGAGGATGCGCGCAAGCGCCGCTTCCGCAGGGTCATCTTTCCTGTCGAAGCAGCGCGCCAGGCGCATGGCGAACACCGTGGCGGCTTCCGATTCGAGCGCCAGGTCGGCCAGCACGTTTTCCATCAGCGGCTGCTGCGCCAGCGCGCGCCCGAAAGCCTGGCGGCCGCGCGCATGGTGCAGCGCATGCGTGAGCGCGGCGCGCATGATGCCGGCGCTGCCCAGCACGCAGTCGAGCCGCGTATGCCCGCCCATTTCGAGGATGGTCGGGATACCGCGGCCCACGGGTCCAACCAGCCAGCCGTGCGCGCCGCAGAATTCGACTTCCGACGAGGCGTTGGAGCGGTTGCCCAGCTTGTCCTTGAGGCGCTGCACGCGGATCGCATTGCGGCTGCCGTCGGCCAGGAAGCGCGGCACCAGGAAGCACGACAGGCCGGGGCACGATAGCCCCGCCTCTCCGGTCTGCGCCACGGTCTGAGCCAGAATCAGGTGCGCATCGGACTGCGGCACCGAGAAGAACCACTTGTGGCCGACGATGCGCCAAGGCCCCGCTTCGTCACCCAGCGCTTCGGCGCGCGTGGTGTTGGCGCGAACGTCGCTGCCGCCCTGCTTCTCGGTCATGCCCATGCCGATCAGCGCGCCGTTCTTCTGGTTCAGCGGGAGCGGGCGCGGATCGTACTGGCGCGACAGGATCTTGGGCAGCCACTCGGCCGCCAGCACCGGCGCATGGCGCAGCGCCGCCACCGAGGCATAGGTCATCGTGACCGGGCACTGCACGCCGTTTTCGACCTGGCCGAACAGCAGGCACTGGGCCGCGCGCGCCGCCTGCGCGCCTTCGCGTCCGCTGTCCCACGGCGAAGCATGGGCGCCTGCGCCTATCATCAACTCCATCAGCCGGTGCCAGGCCGGGTGAAACTCCACCTCGTCGATGCGCTGGCCGGCCCGGTCGAAGCTGTGCAGGCGCGGTGGATACTGGTTAGCCTGGCGTCCCAGGTCGAGGATTTCCGGCTGGCCCAGGCGGGCGCCAAGTTCGCGCAAGCCGGCATCGGCCCACGGCGCCGCGCGCTGAAGCGCTTCCATCAGGGCCGGGTCGGCCTCGTATAAATTGCGGCCTTCAAACGGCGCGGCCTGGTTGAACACCTGATGGGTATCGAATGCATTCATGATAGTTCTTTGATAATGCGCAGCAGGATGGGCGGGATTGGCGGTCGAGGCTAGCGCAAACCCTTTGACAACGCAAGAAACACACAGAAGTGGGACCCGAGCGACGCCCGGACCATATTTCCTTCTGACTTGGCTCAAATTTCGTGGAATCAATACTGAAATTGCCGGCTTTTAATGAATTTGGGCATCTTTAAATGATACATTTCTCTCTGGTTTGGTAAACTTACATGGTTAAGCAGGCATAGCCGCCATTCCGGACGCCATACTGGACGCTGAAATAGTTTTTTTGGCATGCCAACGAAAGTAATACGAAAGTAATGTAACGATGCGCTCCCCGCAACCATCCGAGCTGAAGTCCGAGCCGCGCTCCCAGTCCGATCTCCTGATGGAGGCGGCCGGCGACGTGGTTTTCCGCATCGATGGCAATTGCACCGTCCTGTTCGCCAGTCAGCGCGCCATGCGCCAGGTGCGCCTGCCGCTGCCGCCGGAAACTGTCAGCCTGCTTGCGCTGGTGGACGACGCCGACCAGGGCATGCTGCGCAACGCCATCGCCGATGCGGCGGCCAGCGGAGACGCCATCAAGGTGGAAGCCCGCCTGAAGACCGTCGAGTGCGACGTCTGGTACGAACTGCGCGTGGTACGCATGGAAGCCGGCGTGCTGGTGGTGATCGGGCGCGACATGACCTCGCAGCATGCCACCGAAGAGCGCCTGCGCCACATGGCCACGCACGACGCCTTGACCGAACTGCCCAACCGCCTGCTGCTGTCGGACCGCATCCGCATGGTGATCGCACACGCGCGCCGCTCCGGCCAGGGCTTTTCGGTCGCCACCGTGGGCCTGGACGGCTTCAAGAAAGTCAACGACGGCCTGGGCCACCCGGTCGGCGACGCGGTACTGAAGATGGCCGCGGCGCGCCTGCGCAAGACCCTGCGCGACTCCGACACCATGGCGCGCGTGGGCGGCGACGAATTTGTCGCGGTCCTGCCGGGCACTTATACCGAAGCGCAGATCAAGCTGGTCACCGGCCGCCTGCTGGCGGTCCTGCAGTCGCCCTTCGAAATCGACAACCATACGATTTACGTGAGCGCCTCGATCGGTCTTGCCATCTATCCGCAGCACGCGGAAGACGAAGTGCGCCTGGTGGCGCTGGCCGATACCGCCATGGGCCGTGCCAAGGAAACCGGTAAATCCCGCTGCGTGGTCTACAGCGCGCGCCAGAGCGGCCCGCCGGAGCACGACATCTCGCTCGAAGCGGCCATGTTC
>CAMLFK010000357.1 GCA_946479255.1 uncultured Oxalobacteraceae bacterium | reverse complement strand
GCGGCTACGAAGCGCCGCAGGGCGAAGTCGAAAGCGCCATCGCCGCCATCTGGCAGGATTTGCTGCATATGGAGAAAATCGGTCGCAACGACCACTTCTTCGAACTGGGCGGACACTCGCTGCTGGCGGTCCAACTCATCGCCAGGTTGCACCAGCGCTTCAATATCCTGGTTCCGCTCACCGCGTTGTTTACCCGGCCGTTCATCGCCGCGCTGGCGCACTGGATCGAGCACAGCGACACGTCGATTTACCATGCGATTCCGCTGGCCGCGCCCGCGCCCGATTATCCGGTGTCGCACGCTCAGCTGAGGCTGTGGATACTCCAGCAGATTGACCCCGATAACATTGCCTATCACATGCCGGGAATCATCCAGTTAGCGCCCGAGGCCGACCCCGCGCTCATTTACCGCGCGCTGGCGGCCGTGGTAGAACGCCAGGCCTCCTTGCGGACCGTGTTCATCGCCGTCGATGGCCAGCCGCGGCAAATCATCATGCCGCAGTTGACATTCGAGCTGCCCGTCATTGCCGTGGCGTCGGACGCCGCGCTGTCCGCGTTGAAACTCGAACATGCCACCCGTCCCTTCGATCTGCAGGCAGGTCCCTTGTTCCGCGCGACCATTGCCGTCACCGCCGACGGCAGGAAGATACTGCTGTGGAATATGCATCACATCATCTCGGACGGCATTTCACTCGACATTTTGAATCGCGAGGTCACTGCCTTGCTCACCGCCTACCAGAACGGCCAGGCGGATCCGCTTAGCCGTCTGCCGATTCAATACGTCGATTTTTCTGCCTGGCAAGAAAAAGCGATTGTCGTGGATGCCCAGCGTGGAAAATCGTTCTGGCATGAGCTCCTGGCGGGAGACCTTCCTCAACTCAATCTACCCTACGACTATCCACCGGCGCGCCACACACATGCCAGAGGCGCCGGCTTCCAGATGATGTTATCGCCATCGGTGCTGGCGCAATTGCACGGTCTGGCCCAAGCACAAAACGCGACCTTGTTCATGCTGCTGACGTCCGGTTTCCTGGTGCTGCTTTCCAAACTCACCGGCCAGCAGGATCTCATCATCGGCACCCCGGTGTCCGGGCGCGAACATCCCGATACGGAGAACCTGATCGGCTGCTTCCTCAATACGGTGATGCTGCGTAATACCATTGGAGCGCACGAACCGTTCACCGGGATCATCGAGCGGGTGAAGAAAAATATCCTGCAGGCGCTCGCGCATCAAAGCTACCCGTTTGAGAAACTGCTCGAAGAACTGCGTGTGCCACGCAACTTGCAGCGCTTCCCGATATCTCCCGTTTTCCTGAATTTCCTGAAAATGGGCGCGACCCCGGCCGCCGCGCCTTCGCTCGCCGGCGGCCATGCCAAACTGGATATTGAAGTCAAATTCGACCTCAATATCTATATTGACGAGACCGACGCCGGACTGAGCTTGAATTGCCATTACCGGACCGCGTGTTTCAAGCCGCATACGATTGAATATATTATCCAATCGTATGCACGCGTGCTCGAAATTCTGGCAGCCGATCCATCGCTCGACATGGCACGCATCGAACTGCCGAATATCGCCCATGCCTTGCCGCTGGATCAAAAGAATTCGATACTGGCCAAGTGGAACCGGATTCAACCAGGGTTTACCGATATGCGCGACGCCGATCTCAGGGTTCCGCTGGCGCACCACGACGTCGCGTCGATGTTTGCCAAGGCGGCACGGGAATTTTGCACCAAGGACGCTGTCCACTGGGGCGAAAAGCGAATCGGCTATGCTGAACTGGACACCCGTTCCAACCAGGTGGCCAACTGGCTCGTCGCGCTGCAGCTTCCAAAGGGCACAATGATTGCCCTCCTGCTGACGGACCCGGTGTCGCAGATTGTCGCCACACTCGGCGTGCTCAAGGCCGGCTGCGTATTCGCATCGATGAATATGCTGCATCCGAAACAGCGCTTGCGTGACATCATCGCTGTGATTTCACCACGATTCCTGATCAGCGAAACCGGCTGCATTCCCCAGTTGCCCGCGCTGTTCGACGGCAACTCGCCGCTGTTGCACACACTGGTCATGGACCGGGCAGAGCTGCCAGCCGATTTCCCCGCCGCGCCGCCGGCCGACTGCCTCCACCTGGATTATGTGGAATTGCAAAGCATGTCCGCAGTCCATGTCGAGCTGCTTCCGGACGATCCCTGCTACGTCTACTTTACATCCGGATCGACCGGCATACCCAAGGCGGTACTCGGACGCACCGAAGGACTTGCCCACTTTATTGAGTGGGAGATCACGCAATTCAACCTTAATTCTTCTTCAAGAATTAGTCAGTTGACATCATCCAGCTTCGACGTATACTTGCGGGATATTTTTGCGGGTTTATGCTCGGGCGGTACCGTATGCATTCCACCGTCGTTACAAGTATTTGATAGTGGGGCCTTGTTATCCTGGCTTCAGGAAGCCAAAGTCACCTTAATGCATTGCGTCCCCTCCGTCTTTAAACTTCTGTTGAATAACGATTTAACCTCCGAGAATTTGCCTGAGCTACGCCACGTTCTGCTGGCGGGCGAAGCGTTATCGCCGGGGGATGCCAACCATTGGCTGCGGTGTTTTAAGGGACGTATTCAATTGAACAACCTGTACGGCCCCACGGAAACCACGTTGGCGAAGTTCTTCTATGTGCTGCCGGATCAAATCACCCCGCATAGCTTCATTCCGGTCGGGCGGCCGATTCCCGGCGCACAAGCGATCGTCCTGAACGACAATCTGGATCCCTGCGAGCCCGACGAGGTCGGGGAAATCTTCATCAGGACGCCTTATCGGAGCCTGGGATACTTCGGACGGGATGAGCTGAACCGGGAAGCGTTCATCCGCAATCCCTATTCCGGCGACGAAACCGATGTGCTGTACCGGACCGGTGACCTGGCTAGCGTTCTGGATGACGGCAATTTCCGCCTGGTAGGCAGAAAAGACTTCCAGGTAAAGATCCGCGGTCACCGTATTGAACTGGGCGAGATCGAAACCAGGCTGGCGGCCTGCCCAGGCATACGCGATGCCGTGGTGATCGCGCGCGACGATGCCGGGGACAAGCAGACGGATGCCGTACAGCTTGTCGCCTATGTCATCCCTCACGAAGGCGTGCAAGCCGGGGCGCGGGAATTACGCAAGCAGCTTGCCCTCCAACTGCCGGACTACATGGTGCCAAGCGCTTTCGTCTGCCTGGATGCCTTCCCGCTTTCTGCCAACGGCAAGCTGGATCGGCGCGCCCTGCCTGCCCCCGATCAATCCGCCGTGCCCGCAAACACCTATGAAGCACCGCAAGGCAACACCGAACAGCGCATCGCCGCGATCTGGCGCGATCTGCTGCGATTGGACCAGGTGGGACGTTACGATCATTTCTTCGAACTGGGCGGACATTCGCTCATGGCCACCCGCTTGATGTCCGCAATCGCATCCACACTCGGCATCACGATTCCTTTGCGCCTGTTTTTCGAAGCCCCCACGATTGCAGAATTGTCCTCCAGGATCGATGGTTTGTTAGCCCTTACCTCAAAATCGGACGCCGACGGCTCATCCGACTTAGACGAAGTCATTGAATTTTAAAGAACAAAGAAACGAATAATGAATATTGAGAAATTGTTGCTCGAAATTAGCAATCTCGGCGTCACCTTAAGCGTCACCGATGGCAAACTCCGCAGTCATGGAAGCAGAGGCGCACTCAGTCCGGCACTGCAGGAACAGATTCGCGTAAACAAGGACTCGATCATTGGTTTCCTGGATAATCTCAACCGTGGTACGCAACAGCATGGAGCGATTCTTCCCGCAGACCGCGGCGCTCCCCTGCCGTTGTCGTATGCCCAGCAACGCCTGTGGTTCCTGGACCGGCTCGATCGCGCTGCCGGTGCCGCCTACCATATGCCGACTGGCATACGCCTGAGGGGCGAGCTCGATTGCGAGGCCTTGCAGGCGGCCTTGGACCGTATCGCCGCCCGCCACGAGAGCGTGCGCACGACCTTCGACAGCAGCGTTGACGGCCAGCCGCTCCAGGTCATCGCGCCGGCCGATTGCGGCTTTACCTTGACGCTGCAGGACCTCAGCACGCTCGATGGGGAGACGCAGGCCGCCGCGGTCGCTCGCCAAAGCGAGGAAGAAGCCGCCGCGCCCTTCGATCTGGCCAGCGGCCCCCTGATCCGCGGCCGCCTGCTGCGCCTGGCGGCGGATGACCACGTCCTGCTGGTGACCCAGCATCACATCGTCTCCGATGGCTGGTCCCTGGGAATATTGACGCGGGAATTCTTCACCCTGTACACCGCCTTTGCCCAGGGCCTGCCCGATCCCCTGCCCCCCTTGCCGATCCAGTATGCCGACTACGCCGCCTGGC
>CAMLFK010000356.1 GCA_946479255.1 uncultured Oxalobacteraceae bacterium | reverse complement strand
ACGAACGCTCGTTCCCGCATGGCACGGCCGATCTGACGCCAGAGGACATCCTCAAGCGCTACGAGCGCGACATCAAGGCAATGGGGGGTGAAGGTCAACACGATGTTGCCGACCGATCCCGCCTTTTTGCAGAAAAACAGCGTGGATGAGAAGAAGGCGCTCAAGCGCCTGCTCGCGGGCGCCGGCGCACGCCGCCGCAAAGGGCCTGTTGCGAAGTTCTAAAATTTCGGCGGCTTCCCGCTCAGCAAAAATTCCGGCTGCTGGGATCAAGCCGGCCCAGCAGGTGCGACAGATCCACCAGCCGCTTGGCCACCAGGTGGCGTATCTCCCCTTCCCGCTGCCACACCCCATACACGCCCAGCAAGGACGCGCCCAGCACTTCCTTGCGCTGCTGCTCGACCAGGCTGGGCCAGACGATCACGTTGATGTTGCCGGTCTCGTCTTCCAGGGTAACGAACAGCACGCCCTTGGCGGTGGCCGGACGCTGGCGCACGGTGACGATGCCGCAGGCGCGCGCCAGCTGGCCCTGCTGGTAATCGGCCAGCACCGAGGCCGGCATGAAGCGTTTCTCCAGCAACTGAGGGCGCAGCAGTTCGAGCGGATGGCGGCCCAGGGTCAGCCCTTGGGCGCGGTAGTCGCCCACGATATCGTCGGCCTCGCTGGGCGGCCGCAACTGCGGCACTTCTTCGATCGGCGAAGTGGGCCGCAGCAAGTCCTTGTCCGGCACCGCCCCCACCGCCTGCCACAAGGCCTGGCGGCGGTTGCCGGCCAGCGACTGCAAGGCATTGGCGCCGGCCAGCACCTGCAAATCGTGGCGGTCCAGCTGGGCCCGCCGGGCCAGGTCGGCCACGCTGGCGAAGGGCCGGATTGCGCGCGTATCTTCGATGCGCGCCGCCACTTCCTTGCGCATGCCGCGCTGCAAGGACAGGCCGAGGCGGATGGCCGCTTGAAAGCCGTCGGATGGCTCGAGCGCACTGTCCCAGCCGCTGATGGCGATATCCACCGGGCGTACTTCGACACCGTGGCGGCGCGCGTCCTGCACCAGTTGCGAGGGGCTGTAGAAACCCATCGGCTGGCTGTTGAGCAAGGCGCAGGTAAAAGCGGCCGGCTCGTGGCACTTGAGCCAGGAACTGGCATAGGCCAGCAGGGCAAAGCTGGCCGCGTGCGACTCGGGAAAGCCGTATTCGCCGAAGCCCTGAATCTGGCTGAAGATGGCCTCGGCAAAAGCCAGCTCGTAGCCCCTTTCGAGCATGCCGCGCACGATGCGCTCGTAATATTTATCCAACCCGCCCTTGCGTTTCCACGCAGCCATGGCGCGCCGCAGCTGGTCGGCTTCGCCCGCCGAGAAGCCGGCCGCCAGCATGGCCACCTGCATCACCTGCTCTTGGAAAATCGGGATGCCCAGGGTGCGCTCCAGGGCAATCTTCAACTCCGGCTTGGGATACACGGCTTGCTCCAGGCCTTGGCGGCGGCGCAGGTAAGGATGCACCATGCCGCCCTGGATGGGGCCGGGGCGCACCACCGCCACCTCGATCACCAGGTCGTAAAAGGTGCGCGGCAACATGCGCGGCAGCATGCTCATCTGCGCACGCGATTCGATCTGGAATACGCCGATGGTATCGGCCGCGCAAATCATGTCGTAGGTGGCCGGGTCCTCGGCGGGAATATCTTGCATGGTGAACACATTGCCGCGCTGTTCGCTGACCAGGTCGAGCGCGCGCCGCAAGGCGGAGAGCATGCCCAGCGCCAGCACGTCGACCTTGAGCAGGCCCAGTTCTTCCAGGTCATCCTTGTCCCACTGAATCACGCTGCGGTCGGCCATGGTGGCGTTTTCGATCGGCACCAGGCGCGACAGCTTGCCCTTGGCAATCACGAAGCCGCCGGGGTGCTGGGACAGGTGGCGCGGAAAACCCAGCAGGCGCGTCGCCAGGCTGGCCCATTGCTGCGCCAGCGCCGATTCGGGATCGAGGCCGCATTCGGCCAGGCGATTGACCAGATCGTTCTTGCTGTCGAACCAGTGATGCGACTTGGCCACCTTTTCCACGATGGCGATGTCGATGCCGAGCGCCTTGCCGCTGTCGCGCAGCGCGCTCTTGGGCCGGTAACAGATCACCACCGCCGCCAGCGCCGCGCGCTCGCGCCCGTACTTGTTGTAGATGTACTGGATCACTTCCTCGCGCCGCTGGTGCTCGAAGTCGACGTCGATATCGGGCGGCTCGTTGCGTTCCTTGGAAATGAAGCGCTCGAACAGCAGATTGGCGCGGGCCGGATCGACCTCGGTCACGCCCAGGCAATAGCACACCGCCGAGTTGGCCGCCGAGCCGCGCCCCTGGCACAGGATGCCCACCGAGCGCGCAAAACGCACGATGTCGTAGACCGTCAGGAAATACGGCTCGTAGCGCAAGTCGCCGATCAGTTCCAGTTCGTACTCGATCTGCGCCTGCACCTTGGCCGGGATACCTTGCGGGAAGCGGTAATGCGCGCCGATATAGGTTTCCGCGCGCAGGTAGCCGGCCGCGGTCTGGCCGGGCGGCACCAGTTCGTCGGGATATTCGTAGCGCAATTCTTCCAGCGAAAACGTACACAGGCTGGCGATGTGCAAGGTCTCGGCCAGCGCTTCCGGCGTATAGATATTGGCCAGGCGCAGGCGCCCGCGCAGGTGCTGCTCGGCATTCTGGGCCAGCGAATAGCCGCACTCGGCCACTGGTTTGCCGATGCGGATGGCGCACAGGGTGTCGTGCATGGGTTTGCGCGAGCGCACGTGCATGCACACATGCCCAAGCGCCACCGTGCGCAGGCCATGTTGCCCTGCCACTTCGTCGACGGTGATGCGGTGGGCGTCGTCAAAGGCGCGGTACAGCAGGTTCAGGCCAATCCACGTACGCCCCGGAAACACCGCCGCCATCCAGGCCGCCTGGCGGTGCAGGCGGTCGACATCGGCCGCCTCATGCGCCGGATAGGCCGGCAGCAGGATGGTCAGGCAGTCGGGCAAGCCTTTCAGGTGGGCATATTGCGGGGGCGGCGCGGCCAGGTCGCCCGGATGCAGCAGGTAGGTGCCCTTGGCGGCGCGGGTGCGCGCCAAGGTGATCAGTTCGGACAGATTGCCGTAGCCATTGCGGTTTTGCGCCAGCACGATCAGCGACAGCGCGGGGCTGCCGTCCGGCTTGTGCAGGTGGAAATGCGCGCCTATCAGCAGCGGCAAGCCGGCTTTCTTGGTTTCGGCGTGGGCCCGCACCACCCCGGCCAGCGAGCACTCGTCGGTGATGGCCAATGCGGAATAACCCAGCTGCACGGCGCGCGCCACCAGCTCTTCCGCATGCGAGGCCCCATGCAGGAAGGAGAAATTGGTGAGGCAGAACAGCTCCGCGTAATCGGGAAGGCTCTGGGCTGGAACAAGGGAAGACATTAACGGGACTCAGGTCAGGAACAGAAAAGTACTGTACAAAAACACAGTATATACCCTCAGTCAGCCGTACACATCTGTCTTTTTTGTGCACTGCCATAAATGCAAGCTTGGGGGGATGATTGTGCATAAGGTAATATTTGCTAGTTGTTCAACGAGAACGGTTGACGCGCCCACGAAGCGCGGACAACGCCATTTTTTCGCCCATCCCCCAGGAGCCCCAGCGTGTTTACACTCACCCCATTGCGACGATCAATCCTCCTCAGCCTGTACGGCGGCGCCACCCTCGCCGCTTTCAATCCAGCCTTCGCCCAGACCACCGCCAGCGACATGCAAAGCGTCAGCATCGTCGGATCGCGCCGTGTGCAGACCACTTCGAGCACCGAAACCGCCGTGCCGGTCGACACCATCGCCATGAACCGGGTGGCCGAACAAGGCGGCCAGTTCGACCTGGCCCAGACCCTGACCTATATTTCGCCCTCGTTCAACTCGACCCGCCAGACCGGCGCCGACGGTGCCGACCTGGTCGATTCGGCCGCGCTGCGCGGACTGGGCTCGGACCAGACCCTGGTGCTGATGAACGGCAAGCGCCGCCACACCACGTCGCTGGTCAATATCTTCGGTGCACGTAACCGCGGCAATACCGGCACCGACATGAATGCCATTCCGCTGCTGGCGGTCAAGAACATCCAGGTGCTGCGCGACGGCGCCGCCGCCCAATACGGCTCGGACGCGATTGCCGGCGTGATCAACGTCGAACTGAAAAAATCGCTCGGCTGCGAAACCGTCATGGGGGTTGGTGAATACTCGGAAGGCGACGGCGAAAACTTCCTGGCCTCGGCCTACTGCGGCGTGTCCGTGGCGGGCGGCGTGGTCGGCATTACCGGCGAATACCTGGACCGCGGCCGCTCCAACCGCGCCGACCCTGGCAGCCTGCGCACCATCGGCGACAGCAAGGTGCAGAACAACACCCTGTACCTGAACGGCGACATCCC
>CAMLFK010000355.1 GCA_946479255.1 uncultured Oxalobacteraceae bacterium | reverse complement strand
GGAACCGCCACTGCCCTTGTAAGCCGCGGCGATTCCCCGTTCCAGCCGGGACTGCAGCGACTCCGGCCTGAACTGAGGTAGCGCCGCCGCCGAGCCGCGCACCTCGCGATCGATCCTGCCGATATCGCGTTTAATGCTATTCACGTCGAGCACGGGGGGGGCCGCTTTCTCCGCGGTGTCCGGCACCGTTGCAAGGTCGAGCTTGTCCGGCGCAATCGGGGCCGCTGCCGGATGGGTTGGCCTTCGCGTCGAGGCGTCGCTGTCGTTTTCCGCCTTGGGCGATATCGCATCCTTTTGTCTCGGCGGAGTAATTCGCCGGCCCGGTGTTGGCACGACGGGTTTTGGCGGTGGTGACGGAGCTTGTATGCGAACGGGAAAAATCAGCATGGTGCTGCGCTCGGCACTTGCGGCCTGTCTGCGGGCGCTCATTGCATCCTGTCGGCCGTTTTTGCTGGCCAGGATTAAACCGAATACCAACAGCAGATGAAGTGCGATTGTCAGTGCCATTTTGAGTACAACGCAACGCGTCGTACGTTCGGCGGGAGGATACGTCAACGTCACCCGATCTCATTCCCATGTGCTGCGCGCTCGCAGCAGATGCGCTGGTCCGATGGTCCGGCGGCCGCCGCGAATCCCTGGCTGGGCAGGTTTAGTCTGCATCTGCACTATCTTCCGTCTCCTGATCAATTCCCGCGGCGGAACCACCGGATTGCGCCTGTTTCTTTCCTACGCTGCGTTTGTCCGAAGGTCGCGGCCCAGGTCCAGATTCGTCAAATTTCCATCTTCGAGCTTGATCACTCGATCGGCAAAACCGAAGTAGGAATCGTCATGCGTAATCACGATCACGGTTTTACCTCGCGACTTCAGGCCCGGTAGCAGCTCGGTATAAAACAACTTCTTGAATACTGGATCCTGGTCTGCGGCCCACTCATCGAACAAATAGATTGGCCGGTCCTCGAGGTAAGCAGATACCAGCGCCAGTCTCTTGCGCTGGCCAGTCGAGAGATCGATTGTGGAAAACTTGCCGTCGTGGACTTTGACCTTGTGTGCGATCCCGAACTGCTCGATATAGGATTGGGCTTTATCATCCAATCCCGCCCCCGGTTCGGCAACATGCTCGAACAGGTGAAAATCCGCCAGGATGGCTGAAAAGAACTGTCTGTACTCGGACAGATTGTCCTTCGTGACGGCTTGGCCCCTTAACATCATCGCGCCGGAATCCGGCATATACAGACCCAGCAAGAGCATGGCCAGGCTGGTCTTTCCGCTACCGTTTCCTCCTGCAATGTAGAGGATTTCTCCTTGATGGATTTGTAGATTCAAAGGCCCCAAGGTGAATTGAGTGCCCTCGCTTCCACGGTATCGAAGGCACACATCCCGTAATTCGAGTCGCACCGGGCCGCTATCGTGAAACGCTTCTCCCGATCCGGGCGCCGGCTCGGCCGACGCGAGGGCGCCTTCCAGCTTCCAGATCCGCTTGAGCGAGGTCTCGGCCTTGCGGATGAGTGGAATGGTCGAAGTCAGTTCGCCAATGGGGCGCATCAAAAAAACCAGCATCAGGATGAACGTTACGAACATTTCCGAGGGCAAGGCCGACCAGCGCGGCATGACGAACAATATCAGGCCAATGAACAAGTAAAACAACAGATTGCCGGCATTGCCTACCCAGGTGTACGCGGAATTTGTGTCGATGGACAGGTCTTCGAATTTTTGGGAATCGGGCCTGATGATGTGTTCGACAAACATCGCGCCACGGTGCGCATTCAATTTCAATTCCCTGCTGCCGTCGATCAAATTAGTGAAATTCTTGTACTGCTGAAAAATCTGTTCGCGCAGCATGCCGAGTTGCGTGCGGGGTTTGCGCTCGGCCAGGTAATAGGCAAGGGAACTCAGCAGCAAATATGCGGCGAACACCAAAAACATTTCCCAAGACAGGTAGGCCATATATCCGAAGCAGGCCAGGATGATGACGCTGTTGCCGAATGCGGCCGGCAGTCGTTGTGAGGCGGACAGGAAAGATGGGACGTCATTCGTCAAGATCACCAATAATTCGGAGCGACCGATCGACTGCAAGTTTGACAGGGGGGTCCGTAGCAATTGCAGGCACAGATCGATACGCAAGGCTGAAATGGTGCGCTGACTGAGTTTCATCACCGTGATCTCTGCATAACTTTTTGTCAGAATGAAGACGATGCATAGTCCAAAGAACAGCAGGGCTTGCGTGGTGCCTTGACCTCCGCCCGTCATCCCGTCGCCGACCAGTTTGGCCAGACCTGCGCCGGAAAATCCGGATAGCAGACCTGCAAGCGTGACAAAGAAAAGCGTGGCCCGCGCGTTGCGGAACAGGTAAGTGATGATGATCATGAAGGGAGGACGTTTGGGTTTTGCGGTGAAGTTTCGTTGACGATGGTTTGGCGGCTGGCGGCCCAGGGGCCATCCAAAACCCATGGATCTCGTCCGGCTGGAAGAATCACTGGCCCGCTGACGCAGCTGTTTCAAAGACCAGATCGATCAGACTGTCGTCATTCCACGCTTTGTCATGCAGAGGGGGGATAAAACTCTCGCCGTTGTTCGAAACCGGCAGACTCAATCGCCTATCGCCGGAGACGAGCGTTGCGGAAACAAGCTTCCTTGGCTCCTGAAAAGAAATTTTAAACTTCGAGAAGTTGCATGGACCGCCAAGCGCACGAATGGAATTTCTGGCAAAAAACGGCAAGGTGTTTTTGTCGACGCCCCATAAGACCTCGCATTCGAGGCGGAGATCTCCCAACCGGCGCTGCGTAGGGAGGAGTAAGCGAGTGCGCACGTGCGGAAACCAGCGAACAGACTTTGCTTTCCGGTTCAAATATAGTTCGAGTTCCGAATTCTTCGCGCCAGCAAGACGCGGCAAGACGAATGTATTATCCTCGGCAAGCGGGATGGGAATACTCGTGTCTCCCCCATCGAGTGTCAATGCCAATCCTTGCATGACAACGTCCGGACGGCGCGGCAACAGAATAAACCGCAATTCGGCATTGGGTGCCAACTCGTGCTTGGAATCGAAAACATCCATCCCACTGAGCATCGATTTATATGACTTCCACTCCGGATCCCGGATACCCTTCACCTCGACGGAAGACGTCGTTTCAATACCCTCGCCGTCACTGGGTTTCGGCGTATCCTGCGCGGCAACCTGAGCGCCCGCTAATTGCATACAAAGCAGAAAAACAATAGGCAATGATTTCATTCGGTGTGAAGTATTCGCTCAGTCCTGGGTTTTTTCGGGTTTGATGTTATCCATAACATCAAAAGTGTCGGAAATATAGCACAGTGTTATTGAACTGGCTAAATTTTGTTGAATTTTTTTTCAACGTTTCTTTCCATTCCACGGCAGCCTTACCTGCTGTAAGGGTTGGCGGTGCCAGTGGACCACCAGCTCCGCCGGAACTACCAGCATCCCGAAGGGATGCCCATCTGACGCTTACTCAGGCTTCCAGTTATCCGTACCGCTGAGAACCGCACTTGACGCGCTGAGCCGGATTGGCGCCGGGGCCTGTGCTGTTGTATTCAACGTAGCGCGCCGTCAGTTCCGACGCCGTGATGTAGCCGCCGTTTTTACTCTTGATCTCGCAATTGTCGAAGACCACGGTGCCGCTGCCGTAAATGAAGTCGGCCCGGCCCTCAACGTAGCAGCTCTTGAAGTTGGCGATCCTGGCGAGTAGATCAGCGGAGTCGCGGTGTTCAGAGGCACACCCTGCGCCGGATAGTTGTGGAAGCCGGCAGCAACTGCTGCACCGGCGGGCGCGCCACCGTTTTGGCGGCGCTGTAGCGCAAGACCAGGGTGCCGGGCTTGAGCCAGGTGGCCACATTCAGGCTTGGCAGCACGTCGCTGTTCCTGGCGTCGACCGAGGTGTTCTGCACGATCGAGGTGCTGGTGAAACCGCCCGGATTGCTCGGCTGCTCAGGATCGTAGTCGGCCTTGGTGTCCAGGCTAAGGGAGTGAGCAAACAAAAACGGCATCCCGCAGGGGATGCCGTTTTT
The DNA here is from genome assembly GCA_946479255.1 of uncultured Oxalobacteraceae bacterium. The sequence goes on along the minus strand of CAMLFK010000355.1, from coordinate 379 downwards.
GCTCGTCCAAACAAATGAAGGGCAGCGCTCTATAACAGGCCAGGCAGCCTGTGTCTAAGTACTCGCCAATAAATAAATGTGATTTTTGGCTGCCATAACCGGCGCGTTGCTGCGTTGCCCACTGCTTGCAGTGCTCGCACTGCGGCGCAGCGGCCGCCTTGGACCGCATCCGGTTCTGTTCGCCAAAACTTCACATTTACTTCTCGACGAGTACTTAGCCCGCCAGGACATTACTTGCCGATCACTGACACCGGTCCGGGCAGCTTGGCGCTGCCGGCGCTCAGCTTGCCGGCGGCGTTATCCCAGCTCAACTTGGTCAAGGTCCCTTTGCCCTTTTCATAGTCGTAGCTCTTGCCGTCGTCGTCATACAGGCTGAACT
>CAMLFK010000354.1 GCA_946479255.1 uncultured Oxalobacteraceae bacterium | reverse complement strand
AGGACGCCGGCGTGCGCACCGGCATGCGCCGCGGCGGCGTGCTGATGCTGCTGCCGGACGCGCGCATCCACGAGCGCGCGCCGGCGCTGGAGGCGGACGCGCGCCAGGCGGTGGCGCTGGCCCTGCTGCAATACACGCCGCAGGTCGCGGAAGGGGAGGAATCGACCCTGCTGATGGACGTGGGCGCCAGCCTGCGCCTGTTCGGCGGTATCCGCGCGCTGTGCCGGCGCGTGCGCGCCAACGTGCGCGCGCTGGGCTTCACGGCCTCGCTCGCGTGCGCGCCCACCGCGCGCGGCGCGTGGCTGCTGGCGCGCGCGAGCGCGGGCCGCGCCGTGCGCATGGAAGCGCTGCTGCGCCGGCTCGACCGGCTGGCCGTGCTCCTGATGCCGCCGGCCCGGCCGTACGCGGCCTGGTTCGACGGCATCGGCTGCCACACGCTGGGCGACCTGCGCCGCCTGCCGCGCCCCGGCCTGCAGCGGCGCTGCGGCCGCGAGCTGCTCGACCTGCTCGACGCCGCCTACGGCCTCGTGCCGGAACTGTACGAGTGGATATCTCCACCGGAAACCTTCCGCGCGCGCCTGGAACTGTACGACCGCATCGACGACGCCGACCTGCTGCTGGCGGGCGCGCAATGCCTGCTGCTGCAGCTGACGGGGTGGCTGTGCGCGCGCCAGCTGGCGGTGGAGCGCATCACCCTGCAGCTGGAGCACGAGCGGGGCCGGGTCGCGCGCCCGCCGACCGGCGTCGAGATCGTGCTGGCCGAGCCGACGTGGCGCGACGAGCACCTCGTGCGCCTGCTGAAGGAACGCCTGGGCCGGCTGACGCTGGAGGCGCCCGTGATCGGCCTCGCGCTGGAAGCGCTGCAGGTGCGGCCGATGGCGCCGCCGAACGCGTCGCTGTTCCCCGAGCCGGGCGGCAGCGAGGAAGACCGCATGCGCATGCTGGAACTGCTGGCCGCGCGCCTGGGCCCGGAAAACGTCCTGCAACCGCTGCCGCTGGCCGACTACCGCCCGGAACAGGCCAACGTCTGGGTGCCGGTGCAGCAAAAGGTCAGCGCCAAGGCCCGCAACGCGCAACTGCCGCCCGACGTCCTGAGCCTGCCGCGTCCCACATGGCTGCTGGCGCGGCCGATCGCGCTGCTGATGCGCGATCACCGGCCGTTCTATGGCTCACCGCTGCGGATGGCGTCGAATCCGGAGCGTATCGAGGCCGGCTGGTGGGATGGGCCGGAGACGCGCGACTACTTCATCGCCGAGGGACTCGATCACACGTTGTACTGGGTGTATCGGGAGCGGATCGGCATGGGGGAGGATGGGCCGAAGTGGTTCTTGCACGGGTTGTTCGGGTGAGAAAAATTTTTTATGGTGGACCGCAACTTTCAGGCTGCCATCGGCGAACTGGGGAGTAGGGCGATCAGAGGATCGCCAACCAACTTTTCAAGGAGTTCACAATGGCACGATTCGGCACCTATCTGGCACAAGCGGCAACCATCCTGGCATTTTCGGCATCCCATGCGCTTGCCGCCTTGCCGGAAGGCGCGAAAGCCCCCGATTTCCGATTACAGGCCGCGCTTGCCGGCAAGCCGATGACGTTCTCGCTGGCGCAAGCATTGCGCCAGGGGCCTGTCGTGCTGTATTTCTTCCCCGCCGCATTCACGCAGGGCTGCACGCTGGAAGCGCATGCGTTCGCCGAAGCGACGGATGATTTCAGGAAGCTGAATGCGACGGTGATCGGCGTTACCGCGGGCAATGCCGACCGCGTCGCCGAGTTTTCGAAACTCGAATGCCGCGACAAGTTCGCGGTGGCGGCCGATCCCGGCGCCAAGGTGGCCGGGGAATACCAGACCCAGTTCAAGACCAAGGGCGGCACCCTGCTGTCCGAGCGCACCTCTTTCGTCATCGCACCCGACGGCAAGATCCTGCTCAGCTACACGGATGCCAACCCCGAACAGCACATCAGGAAAACCATGGATGCCGTCAAGGCATGGCATGACGCGGCCAAATGAACATGAGCATGAGCATGCCCGCAACCCTGGCCGCCGCCTTCCTGGGCGGGCTGATTCTCAACTTCATGCCCTGCGTCTTTCCGGTCATCTCGCTGAAAGCGTTCGGCCTCATCCGTCATGTCCACGACCGGCGCGCGGCGCGGGTGGAGGGACTCGCGTTCCTGGCAGGCGTCGTGGTCACCATGCTCCTGCTGTGCGCCACGCTGTTGGCGGCACGGGCCAGTGGCGCCGCCGTCGGGTGGGGCTTCCAGTTGCAGTCGCCGGTATTGATTGCCACCCTGGCGCTCGTCATGCTCGCCCTGGCGCTCAACATGATGGGCGTGTTCGAGATCGGACTTGCCGCGCAGCGTCTCGGTAACCTCTCCGGCTCCCGCTCGGGGCCGCTCGGGGCCGCGTTGACCGGTGCGCTGGCGATCGTCGTGGCGACGCCGTGCACCGCGCCGTTCATGGCGGGTGCCGTCGGCGCCGCGCTGCTGCGTCCGCCGGCCGAGGGCGTGGCGATTTTTCTTGCGCTGGCGCTGGGCTTTGCCGCGCCTTTCACCGTCGTGGCGCTCGTACCGGCCTGCGCGCGGCTCTTGCCGAAACCCGGTGCGTGGATGGCGACGCTCAAGCACGTGCTGGCGTTCCCGATGCTGGGCGCGGCGGCATGGCTGGCATGGGTCCTCGACCGGCAGGGAGGCTCCGCCGCACTGGGCGCGCTGCTCGCGGCGGCCGTGGTACTGGGATTGGCCGCCTGGGTGTACGGCCTGGCACAACGGCGCCAGATTGCCGGATTGCGTTACCGGCCGCTGCTGGGCTTTGCCGTGCTTCTTGTCGCGGGCGTGGGCGTGTCCCTGGCCGGCCTGCCGGCGACGAGCGATGGCGGGGGCGGGCCGGCGCGCGCGGAGACGCCGGTCGCGTGGACACCGCGCGCCGTCGCTGCGCAGCGCGGACATGGCAAGCCGATCTTCGTCAATTTCACCGCTTCCTGGTGCATCACATGCCAGGTCAACGATCGCGCGGCGTTATCCACCACGGTCGTGAAAGAGGCATTGGCCCGGACGGACACGATCTACATGGTCGCCGACTCCACCACATATAATCCGGAGATCGACCAGGCCATCAACCAGTTCGGCCGGGGAGGACTGCCCGTGTACGTCGTGTATCCGGCCGATGGGGGCGCACCGGTGCTGCTGCCGCAACTGCTCAGTCCGGATATCGTGGTGTCCGCCTTGAAAAAGGCTTCGGCAAACAAGTCTTGAACAACGCAACCGAGAACGATGCTTCGAGAGCGGCATGGCCGCAGCTCATGCTCCGCGCCCAGGACGGCGACCAGGCGGCGTACTGTCGCCTGTTGAAGGCGATCGTACCCGTCATCCGCGCGCTCGTGCGACGAAAAATCCATCAGGACGATGCGTTGGTCGAAGACGTGGTGCAGGACGTCCTGCTGACCGTCCACCGGGTCCGGCACACCTATGATCCCGATCGGCCCTTCTTGCCGTGGCTGTCCGCCATCGTCGCCGCGCGCGCCATCGACGCGCTGCGTGCGCGCGGCCGCAGGGAACATTGGGAGGTGAGCGATGACGAGGCCGTGCTCGGGCATCCGGACGAATCCAGCCCGGATGGGCAGGCGCAGCGGCAAGTGGATCATTTGCTGAGCCGTCTCCCCGCGCGTCAACGGCGGGTGGTTGAACTTGTCCATTTATCCGACATGAGCCTCGCCGACGCCGCGGCGGCCAGCAGCACGACGCTGGCGGCAGTGAAGTCCCTGCTGCACCGCGCTTTCGCCACACTTCGCCGCAACAAGGAAACCGACCATGAATAATCACGATGCCCTGATCGAACGGCTGTGCCGCGACGCGCATCCCGTGAAGCGGACCGCACCGTCCTGGCGCCGGGCGGCAGGATGGATGCTCGTGGCGCTGCCCTGCGGCTTTCTCGCCTCCCGGATCCTGCCGCAGGCACGCCCGGACTGGTCCAGCCCGGGCGCGTTGTGGGCAGGGTTATGGGTCGTGGCGTCGTTCTGCCTCGGGATGCTTGCCATCGGAACAGCCTTTGCCCTCAGCATTGCCGGGCAACGCATCAGGCATTGGCGCGGCCTTGCCGCACTGACCGCTGCCTGGTTACTGATCGGCCTGACCGGTGTGACGAATTCGATGGACAAGATCGGACATGCCGGAGACGGGATCTATTGTTACGCCTTCCTCATGGTCGTCGGCCTGCCGATGGTCGCGATCATGGTTGCCGCGATCCGGCGTACCCGTTCGCTGCATCCGGTCCGTAGCCTGGCCGTTGCGGGCCTGGGGATCGCGGCGACGTCGCAAATGCTGCTGGGGCTGTGTCACCCGGTGGCAGGGCAATTGTTCGACCTGGCGATGCACCTGGCCGCCACCATCACCCTCGTCGCGTTCACATCGCTCGCGGGGCGGCGCTGGGTCAGGATCTGATCTCATTTGCAGGGCCGCTTGCTCC
>CAMLFK010000353.1 GCA_946479255.1 uncultured Oxalobacteraceae bacterium | reverse complement strand
CCTGCTGGGCACCTCGATCGCGCGTCCGCTGATCGCCAAGCGCCTGATCGAGATCACCCGCGAGACCGGCGCCGACGCCATCTCGCACGGCGCGACCGGCAAGGGCAACGACCAGGTGCGTTTCGAACTGGGCGCGTATGCCCTGAAACCCGACGTCAAGATCATCGCCCCATGGCGCGAGTGGGACCTGCTGTCACGCGAGAAGCTGCTCAAGTACGCGGAAGACGCCGGCATCGACATCGACATGAAGCACAAGAACGGCGGCGCGCCGTACTCGATGGACGCCAACCTGCTGCACATCTCGTTCGAAGGCCGCCACCTGGAAAACCCGAGCGCGGAAGCCGAGGAATCGATGTGGCGCTGGACCGTGTCGCCGGAAGCGGCACCGGACCAGGCGGAATACCTGGACATCGAATTCCAGAACGGCGACATCGTGGCCCTGAACGGCAAGCAGCTGACCCCGGCCGCCGTGCTGACGGAACTGAACCGCCTGGGCGGCAAGCACGGCATCGGCCGCCTGGACCTGGTGGAAAACCGCTACGTCGGCATGAAGTCGCGCGGCTGCTACGAAACCCCGGGCGGCACCATCATGCTGCGCGGCCACCGTGCCATCGAATCGATCACCCTGGACCGCGAAGTGGCGCACCTGAAGGACGACCTGATGCCGCGCTACGCTTCGCTGATCTATAACGGCTACTGGTGGGCGCCCGAGCGCGTCGCGCTGCAGACCCTGATCGACCACACCCAGTCCACCGTGAACGGCTGGGTTCGCATCAAGCTGTACAAGGGCAATGTGATCGTGGTCTCGCGCGACTCCAAGACCGATTCGCTGTTCGACATGAACATCGCCACCTTCGACGAAGACGGCGGCGCTTACAACCAGGCCGACGCGGGCGGCTTCATCAAGCTCAACGCGCTGCGCATGCGCATCGCCGCCAAGGCGCGCGAAAAGCGCGGTTCCTGACCCGCGCTTGCGACCCTCGCTTGCGACTCCAGAAAAGCTGCCTTCGGGCAGCTTTTTTTTGCCTTTTATTGCGCAGGTGTATCGCTCGGCGCGCCTGAATGTTACATTGGCCGAAAATTATATCTATACGGGGAAACATTATGTTCCGGGATCTGGCGAACGCCCGGGACCACCATATCCTGGACATTTGCCGTGCACTCCTGAAATCTTCCCCCTGTTACATTAACGCTTACCAATATCGCCCTGGATGACAGCCCATGATGAGTAACCTCAGCATCAAATACAAACTCTACGGGAGCTTCACCGCCATCGTCGCCATCATCCTGGTGCTGCTGGTGCTCTCGTATAACAACTTCAGCCGCTTGTCCGCGGCGAGCGAACGCGACCGCAAGGCCCTGGAGATCATCGTTGAAGTCAACCAGACCGCCCATGCGGCCTTAAGAATTCAGACGGAAATGCGCGGCTTCCTGCTGACCGGTAATGAACGCGTCCTGACGCCCGATGTCGATGAACGGGCCGAGCTGCGCAGCCATATCGCCGAGGGTCTGCAGCTGATGGACGAGCCGGCCGCGCGCGAGCGCATGCAGCGCGTCTCCGTGCTGCTGGAAGAATGGCTGGTCAAGGTAGTCGATTCGCTGGTGGCCAAGCGCCGCGAGCTGGGCAATACGCCGGCCGCCGCCTCGCAGATCGCGGCCGCGCCGGAAGTCCTCTCCGGTTTTGAAACCGTGTCGAACGCCATGCGCCTGCTCAACGAGATCGATGCGCGCGAACGCGAGCTGCAGGGCAAGCGCCGCAGCGAAGCGGCCGCCCTGCAGGAAACCATGCACATGCTGCTCAGCGTAGGCGGCCTGGTCTGCATCCTGCTGTCGGCCGTCGTGGCCGTGCTGCTCACGCGCGCCTTGATGGGCCCCCTGTCGGCCCTGGCCGAAGCGGTGCGCCGCATCGCCGCCGGCGAGCAGTCGGCGCGCGCCGAGGTGCGTTCCGGCGACGAACTGGGGCAGATCGCGCTGGAGTTCAACCGCATGGCGCAGACCGTACAGGACAACCAGGCCAAGGAAGTGTCCACCTCCAACACCCTGCGCGGCAAAGTCGATTCGCTGCTGGAAGTGGTGTCCAAGGCCGCCATCGGCGACCTGACCGGCAGCGTGACCGTGACCGGCGACGACGCCATCGGCCGCATGGGCAATGGCGTGCAGACTATGGTGGGCAACCTGCGCGTGCTGCTCAATAACATCCAGAAGGCCGGCATCCAGGTGACCACCTCGGCCACCGAAATCGCCGCCTCGGCCAAGCAGCAGGAAGCCACCGGCATCGAGCAGGCCCAGACCAGCGTGGAGATCCTCTCGACCACCAAGGAAATCTCGGCCAACACTGCCCAACTGTTGAAAACCATGGAAGAAGCCACCTCGGTGGCCGACTACACCACCAGCGCCACCGCCGACGCCCAGACCAACCTGAAACGCATGGACGCGACCATGCAGCACATGGTGTCGGCCACCGATTCGATCAACGCCAAGCTGGCCGCGCTGTCGGAAAAAGCATCCAACATCAACAGCGTGCTGACCACCATCACCAAGGTGGCCGACCAGACCAATATCCTGTCGCTCAATGCCGCCATCGAAGCCGAAAAAGCCGGTGACGCCGGGCGCGGCTTCTCGGTGGTGGCCACGGAAATCCGCCGCCTGGCCGACCAGACTTCGGTGTCGACCTGGGACATCGAACAGATGCTCAAGGAGATGCAGTCGGCGGTGTCGGCCAGCGTGATGGGCATGGATAAATTCTCCGAAGAGATTCGCCGCAGCGTGGGCGAAGTGCGCCAGGTGGGCGAGCAGCTGTCGCAGGTGATGGACCAGGTGCAGAAGCTGGCGCCGCAGTTCGACCTGGTGCTGCAGGGGATGCAGTCGCAGGCCGTGGGCGCGCAGCAGATCTCGGAAACCATGATGCAGCTTAACGACGCTACCCAGCAAACCGTCGAGTCGCTCAAGGCCACCAGCGAAGCGGTCCACCAGCTGCAATACGCGGCCAACGACCTGCAGTCCTCGGTGGCGACCTTCTCGGTAAGCAGCTAGAGGCGGCCCGTGAAAGTGCTGGTGTTCCACATCGGGCCGGACCGCTACGCCCTGCCGCTGACGGTGGTGGCGCGGGTGCTGCCGGCCGCCGCGCTCAAGCAGGTGCCGCTGGCCCCGGCTTTTGTCGCCGGCCTGCTCGACCTGTACGGCGCGCCGGTGCCGGTGATCGACCTGTCGCAACTGGCCGGCCGCTCGCTCAGCCAGGTCTGGTTCGACACCCGCATCGTGCTGGTGGACTATGCATTGCCGAACGGCGAGGTGCGCGCACTGGGCCTGCTGGCCGAGCATGTGAGCGGCATCGTCAGCATCGATCCGAATGCCTTGGGCGAACCGGGCGTCTCCAGCGCCGGCTTTCTTGGGCTGGTCGCCTCCACCCCGCAAGGCATGCTGCAAATGGTCGAACTGGCGCACCTGCTGGGCGAACCGGTGCGCGCCTTGCTGTTCCCGCTTGAGGGCAGCGCCGCATGAAGGCGCGCGCGCTGCTGCACCGCGCCACCGGCCTTGCGCTGAGCGAGCGCGCGGTGGCGCAAGCGGTCACGCGGCGCATGCAGGCGCTCGGGGTCGATAGTGCCAAGGCCTACGATGCCCTGCTGGCGGGCGCCGAAATGAACGCGCTGATCGAACAAGTGGTGGTGCCCGAATCGTGGATGTTCCGCGATCCCGAAGCCTTCGCCGCCGCTGCCGCCTTCGTGCAGGAGCGCTGCAGCCGCGTCAATCCGGTGCGCATCCTGTCGCTGCCTTGCGCCGGCGGCGAGGAGCCGTATTCGATGGCCATGGCGCTGGAGGACGCCGGCGTGGCGGGATCGTGCTATCGCATCGACGCTGTCGACCTGTCGGAGGTGGCGCTGGCACGCGCGCGGGCCGGCCGCTATTCCCGCAATGCCTTTCGCGGACGCGAGACCGAATTCAGGGATCGGCACTTCACCGGGATCGACGGCCAGTTCCAGATCAAGCCGGCGCTGCAGCGCCGGGTCAGCTTCAGACAGGGCAACATCCTGACCCTGGAACCCCAGGGCGGACGCTACGACGTGATCTTTTGCCGCAACCTGCTGATCTACTTCGATGAGCCGGCCGTGGCGGCCGCGATCGCCCGCCTCGATGCCCTGATGGCGGACGACGGCCTGCTGCTGGCCGGCTATGCCGAGGTGCCGGCCTTCGTGCGCCAGGGCTTCCAGACCGTGCGCGCGCCGGGCGCTTTTGCGCTCAGCAAGGCCGCCGCCGCGCCGGCGGCTGCCGCCCCCGCTCCTTTGCCCCTGCTCCGCCCTGTGCGCGCCGCCGCGCCGCCGCGCAAGGCGCCCGTCAAGGCAGGGCCGGCCAAGAGCGCGCCGCCAGCGCCGGACTTGCCCTTTCAATTGGCCGGCGCGCGCCGGCTGGCCGACCGTGGCGAGCTGGCCGCCGCCGCCAAGGCTTGCCTGAGATCGGAAGAGCGTCGTGTAG
>CAMLFK010000352.1 GCA_946479255.1 uncultured Oxalobacteraceae bacterium | reverse complement strand
ACGCTGCAAGGCATGTCGATGGACGAGGCCCGCACGGAGCCCCTGGTACGCGAACTCATCGATGCCGTCCTGAGCCATATCCGCCAGGAAGAAGAACAGCTGTTCCCCGAACTTAGGCAGGCGGCGCTCGATCTCACGTCGATCGGGCTCGAGATGCAGGCGTTCGAGGCCAATCTCGTGCATATGCAGGCGCAGCTGAGCGATCAGGCGTCGCGACGCTGAACGCGTTTCGCTCGAATAGGGGGGACCATGCGCCCTCCCTGTTTATTCGCCGAATGCCCAATCCTGAAAACTTCACAGAATTGCAGCGCACGCACTGTCAGGAACAAGGTCTCCATCGACCCGCACGCCATTTCTGCGCACGATCCGTGCGGGCACTCCCACCACGGTGACGTCCGGCGGAACAGTCTTCACCACGACTGCATTGGCGCCGATCGTCGAGTTATCGCCCACTACGACACCGCCTATGACTTTTGCACCTGCGCATATGGTGACATTATCGCCGACGATCGGACAATCGGTCTCATTCGAATAACCTACCGTCACCTGCTGATTGATCCAGCAGTTCGCACCGATGCGCTTGGCGGCGATGATGGTTGCAAAACCATGTTGAATAAAGAGTCCTGGTCCGATCGACGGCGACGCAAGGAACAACGTATCCATCTGCGGACAGAGCACATTCAGGGGCATTGAAAACTTCCCGACCCTGTAGTAAAAAAGGTTTCGAAATTCGGGATAAAACGTCATGAGATACAGGAAACGATAATACAAACCGCCCCGCTTCCCCTTCAAAAGAATCTCCGACCAGCGGCGCATATCAAGACTTACATCCCGTCTCCCATGCAATACAAACAGGACAACAACATGCGGAATCAGCCTGATCGAGCTGACAATTAAAATTAGAAGGTTCATACCACCAATCATTTACCGATTTTTTCGACATGACCCCGCCCCTTGATGGTCCGTCCAGCGCGCGACTGGAAGCGCAGATACAAGCAACCGATCGCCTTTTCTCCAGATAGTTTACACAACAAACAATCCTGTATTCTATCCAATTCTCCCGACCTTCAATTCCCGCCCGATCAGCCGCAACCAGATATTGCCTCCTGCCGTCGACCACCGGGCACAGGCTGTCGGATTTAAACAACCTGACGAGCGAATCCATTGCTCGATTTCTGGGCGTGGCAAACGGCAATCCACGGATATCGAGCGCTGTCACGCCGCACCTCACAACCTCCATATGCCAATCCATCTGTGAAACTTCGATAGTTTTTCGATCGAACCAATGTCACAGCATCGGCATCTACATGACATCGGGTTTTCGGTAACGCAGCAGGATTCATGGTCGGCGGTCTATCGACGACGGGGCATTGGCCTCGCCCCCCCGCTCTGAAAACCAGTACAAAAACACGGGCCTCCCGCCTGAAATGCAACAGGTCGAGGTATTTCATGAAACCGACGCAAACGACGATAGGCGTTGGAAGTGTGCGCAAGCGATCCGATGCCGGCTCCGCTTTTTATCGAAATCATTTCCGGCATAACCGCGTCGACCAGTCGCGAGGACGGGAGAAATGAAGTTTCCGTCCTTCACGGCACCCTATTAACTTCCGGCTTGAAATAGAAGCTCACGACGTCAGGACGATCGGCATCCGATCATTTACATCGCGCCGACGCGACAGCGTGAGCGCCCCGCCTCGATCGGACCAGTTAATTTTCGATAGATTTTATCGATGCGCAGAAACGGAAAATCTCATTTGCAATCTTTTGTGAGATTCCTCCACCCGGAACCGCCGCAAAAAAAATATAACTTGTCCATTCGAAAATTATATTGACAGTCAAGAATCCCGTTGCTAGTCTTCCGCTGCAATCCGGAATGCATGGGGATATCGGACACAAAGAAACGACTATTGACGAAGCCAATGCCATCAGGACGCCGCAGCAATCGACAATGCTGTGTGCCGGCTGTAGCTATTGAGCAGCAACAGGTTTTCCATTTCGCTGGTTAACGTATGTCGAGCGAAATAATGCATCGAGTTTCATATAGAAACGCTTACGACTTAATCGTCTGTGACGATGAAATGTCCTGCGGACGAACGTAAATAGATTGTTCATGAGTATTCGACAGCTATATCGCGCCGAAGCATTATCGGCGCGCCAGATTAAATGGCTCGGTGACATCGTCCTGGTCCGCCCCGTTTCATTCACCTTACTGTGCTCGGCGGCAGGCCTGATCGCGGCCATCGTGTTAATGTTTCTGTTTCTCGGCACTTACACGAAGCGCGCCACTGTAACGGGGCAGCTAGTTCCCGACCTGGGCCTGGTCAAAGTCCACGTGCCGCAGTTCGGCATCGTCGTGAAGAAAAATGTCGTCGAGGGTCAATCCGTCAAACAGGGCGACGTCCTTTACATCCTTTCGAGCGAACGGCAAAGCGATACGCAAGGCAGTGTGCAGGCGACGATCAGCCGGCAAGTCGTCACCCGCCAAAATTCATTGAAAGACGCGTTGGAAAAGACGCGCAGGTTGAACGAGGACGAGCGCGCCGCGCTCCTCAAGCGCATCGACGGCCTGGAGTCGGAACTCGCGAAAATCGACAGCCAGATTGCGGGACAGGCCAGCCGCGTCAAACTGGCGGACGACGCCGTCGTGCGCATGCGGGAACTGGCGGCGCAAAGCTTTATATCCAAAGAGCAGTTGCAACAACGACAGGCCGACTTGCTCGACCAACGTGCGCGCCTGCAATCCCTCGAGCGCGACCGCATCAGCATCGGCCGCGACCTGACCAGTCAGAAAGGCGACCTGGCCAGCATGCCGTTACGTCACCAGAACCAGATTGCCCAGATCGAACGCGACATCGCCAGCCTCGGACAGGAGTTCACCGAGAGCGAGGCCAAGCGCCGCCTCGAGATCACGGCGCCGGAAGCCGGCGTCGCCACCGCAGTCACGGCCGAAGTCGGACAGATGGTGGACGGAAGCAAGCCGCTGGTCAGCATCGTCCCGGCAGGCGCCACGCTGCAGGCCTACCTCTACGCCCCCAGCCGGGCCATCGGGTTCGTCAAGCCGGGCGACAAGGTGCTGATGCGTTACCAGCCCTACCCCTATCAGAAATTCGGACAGGCTCAGGGCACGGTCGCATTCGTGTCCAAGGTGGCGTTATCCGGCAGCGAACTGGCCGGCATGAACGCATCGGGCAACCCGGCGAACGGTGGCGAGCCGATGTACCGGATCACCGTCGACCTGTCGGCCCAGACGATCAAGGCGTATGGCCGTCCACAGCCGCTGCAAGCGGGGATGCTGCTCGACGCCGACATCCTGCAGGAAACGCGCCGCCTCTACGAATGGGTGCTCGAGCCCCTGTATAGCCTAAGCGGCAAACTCTGATCGGACTCGGCATGCGCTTCCTCGGCGACATCAACTTCGGCTTCGGCCCCAAACTGCCCTCGATCCTGCAAACCCAGGCGACCGAATGCGGGCTTGCCTGCCTCGGCATGATCGCGGGATACCATGGACACCGTATCGACCTGGCGACCCTCCGCCAGCAATTCTCGATCTCGCTCAAGGGCGCCACGCTGGCGCACCTGATCAAGATTGCGAAACGGCTGAACCTGGAATCGCGTCCGCTCAAGCTGGATCTCGATGAACTAGACAGGTTGAAACTGCCCTGCGTCCTGCACTGGAATTTCAATCACTTCGTGGTATTGAAGGCAGTCGGCGCCAAGGGCGTGACGATCCACGATCCCGCCGCCGGCGTCCGCGAGATCTCACTGGAAGCCCTGTCGGAGTCGTTCACCGGGGTCGCGCTCGAACTGTGGCCAAGCCCGGACTTCAAGCCGCAGGAACAGCGCCAATCGATCAGGTTGCGCAGCCTGATGGGACGCGTCACGGGACTCTCGCGCTCGTTCGCCCAGATCCTGCTCCTGGCGATGTCGCTCGAAGTATTTGCGCTGGTCAGTCCGTTCTTCCTGCAATGGGTGCTCGACAACGTGATCGTGTCGGGCGACCGCGACCTGCTGACGACCCTGGCCCTCGGCTTCGGCCTGCTGATGCTCATGCAGCAGGCCGTCGGCTCGCTGCGCTCGTGGGTCATCATGTACATGGCGACCACGCTGAACGTGCAATGGCGCGCCAACGTGTTCACCCACCTGATCCGCCTGCCGGTGCAGTATTTCGAAAAGCGCCACCTCGGCGACATCGTCTCCCGGTTCGGCACGGTCGACCAGATCCAGCACACGCTGACGACCTCCTTCCTCGAGGCGATCCTCGACGGCGTCATGTCGGTCGTGACGCTGGTGGTGATGTTCATCTACAGCCCGCTCCTGGGCTGGATCGCCGTCGGGACGATGACACTGTACGCGCTGACGCGCTGGGTCTGGTACAGCCCGCTGCTCAAGGCGACCGAAGAGCAGATCGTCCACGCCGCGAAACAGCAGAGCCATTTCCTGGAAACGGTACGGGGCGTCAAGGCCATCAAGCTGT
>CAMLFK010000351.1 GCA_946479255.1 uncultured Oxalobacteraceae bacterium | reverse complement strand
TCCTGCAAATGGGTGCGGCCGATCTTGACGATGTCGGCAAACTCGCGCGCCTTTATTTCCAGCGTGCCGCGCAGCTTGGCCAGTGCCGGAATCACCTGTTGCAGCAGGGCCTGGGCCGCCGCCACGTGCATCGCGGTCGGGAAGATGTCGTTCGACGACTGGCCCAGGTTCACATGGTCGTTGGGGTGCAGCAGGCGGGCCTCGCCGCGCTCGCCGCCCAGCAGTTCCGAGCCGCGGTTGGCCAGCACCTCGTTCATATTCATATTGGTCTGGGTGCCCGAGCCGGTTTGCCATACGGCCAGCGGGAACTCGTCCGGGTGGCGGCCTTCCAGGACCTCGTCGGCGGCTTGCATGATGGCCTGGGCTTTGTCGGCCGGCAGCAGCCCGAGCGACCTGTTGACCGCGGCCGCGGCGCGCTTGACCTGGGCCAGCGCGGCGATCAGTTCGGGCGCCATGCGCTCGCTGGAGATGGCGAAATGTTCAAGCGAACGCTGGGTTTGCGCCCCCCACAAACGCTGGGCGGGCACGGCGATCGGGCCGAAACTGTCCTTCTCTGAGCGAGTTTCCATCGGAAATCCTGAATTGATTGGGGGCTGGGACTAAAGAGTTTACTCCAACGCGCGTTAATTACGTTAAGGCTACAAATTCGCATCGCCGTAGCTTTTCGCTATACACTGAAATGATTATGCCTGCGCTCCGATTTTCCCGAATTGCCCGCCTCAGCAGTGCCCTGATCCTGGCCGGATGTTTATCTCTCGTCCATGCCGCCGAACTGGGTGATGCGGTGGTGCGCTCGCACATCGGGCAGCCGCTGATTGCCGACGTCGAACTGACCGGCATGGCCGACCCCGCGGTGCCGGTGCAGGTGCGGCTCGCCAATACCGATGTCTACCGTGGCGCCAGGCTTGCCGTTCCGGCCATCTTGTCGAACCTGAACATGTCGGTCATGCGGCGCGATAACCGCCAATTCCTGCATATCACCTCGACCCGGCCGGTCGAGAGCAATTACCTGCACCTGTTCCTGGACTTGAACGACGGCGGGCGCCGCCATGTGCGCGCCGTGACCGTCTGGCTGACCCCCGATCCGCAGCCGGCGCCGCCGCCAGCGCCGGCACCTGTGGCAGCAGCGCCGGTGGCGCGCGTGGCCGAGCCGCCGCTTGCGCCGGCCGCCGCGCCGCGCCCGCGCATCCAGGCACCGGCCTCGGTGCAGGCGGCCTGTCCGCAGGCCAGCGCCGAGCAGTTGCGCACTTGCGCGGCGCTCGACTACAAGAACGGCGTGCTGTCGGCCCGCATCGTCGAGCTGGAAGAAAAGGTCAAGGCGCTGCAAACGGCATTCGAGGGCAGGGCGGACCTGGCGCCGCTGCCCGCGCCAAGCGTCAAGCCGGCTGCTCCTCCAGCCAAGGCCAAGGCGGAAAAGAAGAAGAAGAAAGCAGGAACGCCGTGGCTGCTGATTGGCGGCGGCGTGGCTGCTCTGCTGGTGGCGGCGGGCGCCGTGCTGTTCGTGCTCAAGCGGCGCAAGAAGGCCAAGGGCGCGCCGGCTGCGCCCAAGGTCAAGAGCGGCTTGATGGCCAAACTGAGCAGCCGTTTCAAGCGTAACAAGGCGGCACCTGGCGAGCCGGCGCCGCTTGAACCAAGCGCGGATTGATGGCTTGACAAGCGAGCTGTTGCATTCAATCCTCAGTGCGTACAACTCGTCTACACAACTTCGAAAACTGCGCTATACTCGTTTCCGTGGTTCTGAGGAATCACACCAAGACGGAGCAGTGATCTGCCGCAGCCACCACCGATAGCGTGGCGCGATCAACAGATATACGTTGAAGAAACGCCTGTTCTGGAAGCGGTTCGCGGGCCAACAGTGTGCAGCGAACGCCGGATGCAACCGGCTCGAGGCGACGCCAGGAGATACCTGGTGCTCGCTCTCCAGAATTCCTTCTTCGCCAAGCGGCGGGGATAAAAAAAGCGCCTTGCGGCGCTTTTTTTACGATTAGAGTAAGGTGGGGTGCTTAGTGCGGAGCAGCCTGCGCCGCAGCCATCACGTTTTCCAGTTTCCATGGCTCGGTGACTTCGCGCACGGCGCGGTCGTTGGCCATGATCTGCTTGAGCAGGTCGATCTTGCGCAGGCGCGAGGCGCCGGCCAGGGGAGGCACGCCGGTCGCGGTGGCCGCCGCCTGCAAGGTGCACTGGGTTTGCAGGCGTGCCACGGTCTCGAAGTCGCCGCTTTGCGCAGCCGCCGCCATCTGGGCGGTCAGGCCTGCGATATTTTCGTACATCGAGAGAACTTCGTTGGAGGTCATATGCACACCTGGCCAAAAATGAGTGACGGATTACCGCTTGTCCCTCTATATCGGCCC
Organism: uncultured Oxalobacteraceae bacterium; assembly: GCA_946479255.1. The sequence continues at coordinate 2,150 of CAMLFK010000351.1, read as the reverse complement.
GGTTTTTGGGAACTTTAGGGTTTACTTGAAATAATTCGTAATTATTTTCGAAATAGTCAGCGCACCAGGTCTTCCAGCCCCGCGGCCAGTTCGGCCAGCGGCGGTATGTCCGCCAGCAGCCGTTCGGGGTCCAGCCCGATCGAACGCACCACCTCGGCCGGCAGCGCCGCCGCCATCTCCTCGGCATCCATCTCGTTTTCCTCGGCCTGGGCGCGCCACACGGCCAGGTGGACGATGGCCGGCAGCCGGCTCCACTCGCCATGCTGGGCCGGATCGGCGAAGGCGCGAATGGTGGCGGCGAAAATGTCCGGGAACTTCCAGCGCAGCGCCAGCTCCGCCCCCACGGCCCCGAAGTCGTAGCCGAAAGCCGCGATTTCCGCCGCGCTGCGGCCCGGCTCGTAAATCCCGGTCACCTTGTCCAGGTCCTCGGCTTCTTCCGGCAGGCCGGTATGGATCACCAGTTCGCCCAGCGCATGCATCATGCCGATCGTGAAAGCCAGCTCGGTATTGTCGTCCGCCTGTTTGGCGATCCATTTGGCGCACACCGCCGTGTTCAGGCTGTAGCGCCAGAAGCGCTTCAGGTCCAGCCCCGGCACGGTTTTGAAGCCGCTGACCAGCCCGGCGCTGATGACCAGGGTGCGCACCGTGGCAAAGCCCAGCATGCGCACGGCGTCGTCGACGGTGCCGATGCTGCGCGAGACGTGGTAGTAGGCCGAGTTAGCCAGCCTCAGCAGCTTGGCCGAGAGCACCGGGTCGACCGACAGCTTGCGGGCGATTTCGTCGACCGACACGTTGGGGTAGAGGAAGCTGCCGATCAGGTCCTCGACCACCTTGGGCGCGGTCGGCAGGGCGTTCGGGTTGTGCAGCAATGCTTCGATGGTCATCGCGTCTCCTTGGCTTCGCCCCTTGCGCCCCGGGGCGGCAAGCTGACTATATTACGATTTGCGGCGCGGCGCCATATGCCACTGGCGTGGCGCGGCGCGACCGGCTACAGTGCAGTTTCGGCCAACCTTTACAAAAGAGACATACATGTTCAAGCCATTCGCCGCTGCCGTCGCCGCCACCATCCTGGCCGGCGCCGTCCCCGCGCACGCGGAAGCAGCGTTTTCCTTTGCCGCCACCCCAGGCAAGCTTCCCAAAGATGTCATCCCGCTGCACTACGCTGCCCAACTCGTGCCCGACTTTGACGCCAATACCTTCAGCGGTTCGCAAACGGTGGACCTCGACGTGCAAAAGCCGACCTCGGTCATCATGCTCAACGTCGACCAGATGGACATCGTCGGCGCCAGCCTGCGCGGCAAAGACATGGGCGAGATCAAACTGGTGCCGGTCATCGACAGCGCCAACCAGACCCTGACGTTCACGCTGGCCCAGCCGCTGGCGAAAGGCCGCTACCAGCTGGCGCTTGCCTTCAAGGGCAAGCTGCACCGCGAAGCGCGCGGCTGGTTCCACCTCAATTACAAGTACAAGGGGGCGGAGCGCAAGATGCTGGCCTCGCAGATGGAACCGTCCGACGCGCGCCGCATGCTGCCGCTGTGGGACGAGCCGGCTTTCCGCGCCACCTTCCAGCTGTCGGTCGACCTGCCTGCCGATATCAAGGCCTACTCCAATACCAAGGTCGTCAAGCAGGAACAGCTGCCCGGCGGCCTGCAGCGTACCGCCTTCGGCGTCACGCCCAAGATGCCAAGCTACCTGCTGGCGCTGGCCGCCGGCAAGCTCGAACGCATCGCTGCCGTGCATGACGGGGTCGACATCGGCATCGTCACCACCGAAGGCAAGGGTGCCAGCGCCACCTTCGCGCTGGAGTCGACCAAGGACCTGCTGCGCTACTACAACAACTACTTCGGCATCCCTTACAGCCTGCCCAAGCTGGACCAGATCGCCATGCCGGGCGGCTTCAACGGCGCGATGGAAAACTGGGGCGCCATCATCTATAACGAGTACGTCTTGCTGGTCGACCCGAAAACCAGCCCGGAACGGGTGCGCGAAGGCTCGTTCAGCACCAACGCCCACGAGATGGCGCACCAGTGGTTCGGCAACCTGGTGACCATGGCCTGGTGGGACAAGCTGTGGCTCAACGAAGGCTTCGCCTCGTGGATGGGCACCAAGGCGACCCAGCACTTCCATCCCGAATGGCATCCGCAGCTCGA
>CAMLFK010000350.1 GCA_946479255.1 uncultured Oxalobacteraceae bacterium | reverse complement strand
TGGAATTGCTAAAGTGAAAATGGCGGGTAAAAAATACAGCGTTGCGCATGACTAATCCGTTAAGGGTTTAAACGACTATAACAACAATGCCTGCAAATTGGCAAGGCATTTATCCAAGATTCTCGCCCCGCCCAAACACGCCGCCGCGACGAACGGTTGCGTGGTTCGCACATATTCTCCGCCCCAATTCATGCGATTTGCATGAGCTTGACGCGCGTCAGCCGTGCCGCCGGACGCGATGTGACACTTACGTCCTTGGAGTCGGAAATGAGAGAAACCCTGTTATCCCGCACCCTGCGCACACGCTATTCGCGGGCGGCACCGCCGGGCTGGCGCGCCGCTTTTTTGTTGTCAAAACAAAGCCTTATCATTGCGGTAAGGAATTTTTGTTGTACGTACACCTCAGTTTTTCCCTCATTAGCTTCTGTGAAAGCGTGAAGATGCTGAACAAAATATCGCTTGACTCTCTCGCGCCATACAAAATTTACACTGGACTTTTTGGGTAAACCAACAATCGTTGTATTTTTGCATCGTACGCTGTGTGAATTTGACAGGTGGATACGACAGATGTTTCCATGTGCGCATCAAAAGGTTTTTTGATATGCATGCCTCGCCTTACTGAAACAAAATTTCGCGGGAATCGTGGGCTAACGCATTTACGCTTTTACTATCCAGGAGCTAAGTAATGATAAAAGAAAAAATTCTGTCTCGATCAGTCAGAATGATGTGCGCAGGTGGTGTTGCTGTCGGTATGGGCATGTTTGTCCAGCCTGCGTTCGCGCAAGAGCAGCCGATGGCCCGTGTGGAAATCACCGGTTCGTCCCTGAAGCGCGTCGATTCGGAGACCGCACTTCCTGTGCAAGTCGTGACACGCGAAGAAATCGCCCGCACCGGTGCCACCAGCACCGAGGAACTGCTGAATTCGATTTCCGCCCTGTCGAGTTCGGGCGCAACCGCCAACTCCACCGGCGCCGGCTCGTCGACCTACGGTGTGTCCTCGATTTCCCTGCGCGGCCTGGGCGATGAGCGTACCCTGGTCCTGGTCAACGGCCGTCGTCTGGCTGCCTTCGCGGGCGGCGGCGGCGCCACCGTCAACGTCAACGTCATTCCACTGGCCGCCATCGAGCGTATCGAAGTGTTGAAGGACGGCGCCTCCGGCGTGTACGGTTCTGACGCCGTGGCCGGCGTGGTCAACTTCATTCTCTCCAAAAAATTCACCGGTCTGGAAGCCACTGTCGGCTACGCTTCGCCGTTCGAAAGCGGCGGCGGCAAGACCAAGAAGGCCAGCGTCACCGGCGGCTTCGGCGACCTCGACAAGCATGGCTTCTCGGTCGTCCTGTCGGCATCGCAAGAAAAAGAAACCGCGCTGTTCGCCAAAGACCGCGAATTTGCCCGTACCGGCAACCGTCCACCATACCTGCTGGCCGCTGCGACCGGTCACGGCAACATCGAAGGCGCGATCATTCCTGGCGCCTATCCGAATGACCGCGTGTCCGGCCAGTTCGGCAATTCGCCGGGTGCCGGCTTCGGCAACCCGCTGGCAGACCCGGACAATTGCGCCAAGATCCTGATGTTCAAGAATCCGGATCCAAGCACCCGCGGCGCGCCGTACTGCGCGTTCGACAGCAATGCCTTCGTCGGTTTGATCCCGCAGCGCAAGCTGACCAACGTCACCGGTAACCTGACCGTCAAGCTGGGCGAAAATGCCGAGCTGTTCGCCGATGGTATCTATTCGAAGAGCACCGTGCTCCAGGACTTCCAGGGCAGCCCGCTGCGCCGCAGCTTCATGGAAACCGACGCACTGTTCCTGCAGAATGGCGTGGACCCAGCGCTGATTCTGTACCCAAGCAACCCCAACTATCAAAGCATTGCAGCTCCTTACCTGACCGCCAAGGGATACGGCGCGCTGGTTGGCAAGCCGCTGGCGATTACCTCGCGCGTGTTTGACTACGGCGGCCGTAAGAGCCTGGACGAAGGCCAGCAGTCGCGCGTCGTTGCAGGCGTGCGCGGCACCTTCGAAGGCCAGGACTACGAGATCGCCGTCACCAACAACAAGAGCCGTCTGCACGGCTCCGTGCCTGGTGGTTACTTCTCGATGATGGAGTACGCCCGCATCATCAACGATCCGGCCAACAACTGGAATCCGTGGGCCGAGAACGCGGTGCAGACTGGCGCATTGGCTGAAAAGCTCAAGGCGGCCCAGTACACCGGCGACACCCTGCGCGCTGTATCGAAGAGCCAGATCTTCGATGCCAAGGTTGCGGGCGACCTGCCGCAATTTGCCGGCATCACCAGCCAGTACGCGGTCGGCATTCAGTCGCGTCACGAAAACTACGTGACGACCCCGAGCCCGGCGCTTGAAACCGGCGACATCGCCGGCCTGGGTGGCAGCGTGCCGCCGGTTGCCCGCAGCCGCACGATCAACTCGGCCTTCGCCGAGATCAACGTGCCGATCACCTCGAAACTGGACGTGGGCGGCGCATTCCGCCGCGACTTGTACAACGACGTCGGCGGCTCCAGCAATGCCAAGCTGAGCGCTCGCTGGCAGCCGATCCGCCAGGTTCTGCTGCGTGCCTCGGCCGGTACTGGTTTCCGTGCTCCAACCCTGTCGGACCTGTGGGAACCACAGACCCTGGGTACCTCGGCTGAGTTCACCGATCCGAACACCAACCAGGACCTGCAGGTCAACGAGCTGACCGGCGGCAATTCGGGTCTGAAGCCTGAAGAGTCGAAGCAGCTGTCGTTCGGCGCCGTGCTGTCGCCGTTTGAAAACTTCACCGTTGGCGTGGACTTCTTCAAGATCAAGGTCGAGGACATCCTGTCGACCCCATCGACGCAGGAAGTGGTGTCGCGTTTCCGTTCGGGCGATCCAGCCTATGCGGGCCAGGTGAAATTGGTTGACGGCGAGATCGACTCCGTCATCAACCTGATGAAGAACACCGGCAACGCCGACGTTCGTGGTGCTGACATCTTCGCGACCTACCGCATGAACACCGGCGTGGGCCGCTTCGACTTCGGCCTGAACGGCACCTGGATGGAGCGTTACGACCAGACCAGCCCTGGCGGCACCCTGTCGCGCAAGGTTGGCACCATCGTTGAAGCCAACGGTGACCCGGTCATCGGCGCTGACGACGGCGGCGTGGTTCTGCGCTGGCGTCACGCGCTGTCGGGTACCTACACCCGCGGCGCGTTCGGTGTGACACTGACCCAGAACTGGAGCTCAGGCTATGAAACCGGCAATGACTTGAACGGCGATCGTCATTTCATCAAGGATCAGCAGCTGTATGACCTGAACGTGTCCTACCGCGGCGTCCGTAACCTGACGGTGTCGGCTGGTGTACGCAACCTGTTCGACAAGCAGCCGCAGATGTTCATCCCGGTCAGCAATCAGTTCCAGGCCGGCTACGACATCACGCAATACGATCCGCGCGGCCGTCTGGCTTATGTAACGCTGGGCTACAAGTTCAAGTAATCGAACTTGCTTAAGCTGTAAGAGAAACCCGGGTCCGCCCGGGTTTTTTTTGTCCGCAAGTTTCGATGCGTCAATTCCGGGGTCAGTGCCCACATTGATATACGAGCTCGGCCGTGAATATGTTTCGGCTTATCGGCGGAAGATTAAGCTGATAGGAGGCGCAATATTCAGGCTCCTGATGAGCTTGTATGTCAATGTGGGCATTGAGGTGGTCCGGGTACCGTGGCCGATCTCGATCCTGGCTATCGAATTTACGATTATCGGACGATGCTGAATGTCGTCAGAGCGTTTTGAATATACAGGCCGATGAGCTGGTTGAGTGACGCGGGCTGTTTAATTGTCCGTGCTGATGAGCTCGTGTAATGATGTGGGCAGCGACCCCAGGGTTGGCGGTTCCCAACGGCACGCCGGGCGCGGCCGATCTGCGCTATGGTGTGCCCATGCGGCAAGCCTGCCGCGCCATATCCGGGTCCCGACATGCTCGCATTTATCTTGCGCCGCCTGTGGCAGATGCTGCCCACCATGGCCGGCGTGATCCTGCTGGTGTTCTTCCTGTTTAACTGGGTCGGCGGCGATCCGGCGTATCTGTTGGCGGGCAAGATGTCGAACGCCGAGGACATCGCCAACATCCGCCGCCAGCTCGGCACCGACCAGCCCTACCACGTGCAGCTGATGATCTTCGTGCGGCAGATCGTGAGCTTTGACTTCGGCAATGCGTGGAGCACGGGCGAACCGGTCTCGCACATTATTGCAAGCCGCCTGGGGCCTTCGCTGACCGTGCTCATTCCCCTGACCATCCTCGAAACCGTGCTCGCCGTGGCCATGGCCCTTGGCCTGGCGCGCGTAGCGGGCTCGCTGACCGACCGCGCGGTGATGGTGGCCTGCACGGTCGGCATGTCGGTCAGTATCCTGGTCTATATCATCGTGTTCCAGTACGGCCTGGCGTACCGGCTCGGCTGGTTCCCGGTGCAGGGCTGGGGCGCGAGCCTGGGCGAAAACCTGCTGCGCTACGCGACACTGCCGATCCTGATCGGCCTGGCGGTGTCGATC
>CAMLFK010000349.1 GCA_946479255.1 uncultured Oxalobacteraceae bacterium | reverse complement strand
CGTAAAATCGAATCCACCCGCTCCGACGCACTGCGCGCCAGTTCCTGCGCCAGGTCGATGCTCGGAAAATACTCCGGCATCCGATACCCCAGCCAGGCATACGCCGAGTACAAGCGGCAAGTATCCTCCACCTCCTGCAAGTTCTGCCACGGCATCTGCCCCTGTTCCGGGTGCAGACGGCTCACCGCCTTTTTTGCCAGCGCACGCGACCATTGCTCCCAGGCCCGCTGCAAGGACGGCACCTTGGTCGACACCGGCACCAGCGACAGCATGAACTTTTCCGCCACCGTCAGTTGCAAGGTATCGAGCCATTCCGCCCGCTCCTGCTGCTCTTCCGTGATGCGCGGAAAGAAAAACCCGTCCGGTACATCGATGTTGTGCATGAAACGCTTGAGCAGCTTGGCGAGGGAGGTCTCGCCCGTCACCGAAGCGATCCGGTGCAGGTGTTCCAGCGAGGGCGCGACCGAGAACCCGGCGGCATTGAGCGGGGCGATCTTTTCCTTCAGCAGCGCGCGCATGACCTCGTGGGTGTCGTCGTCGAAGCCGGCCACCAGCCCTTGCTCGTGCACGCCGTAGCGCCCTGCCCGTCCGGCGATCTGGCGCGCCAGCGCGGCCGGAATCTCTTCTTCCTCGACGCCGTTGAACTTGACCGTGGTGGTCATGACGATGCGCGCGATCGGCATGTTCAGCCCCATCGCCAGCGCGTCGGTGCCGACCACGATATCGGCGCTGCCGTCGCGGAAGCGCTCGGCCTGGGCGCGCCGCACTTCCGGCGACAGGTTGCCGTACACGGTGGCCACCGACAGACCCAGTTCGGTGATCATGTCGCGCCACATCAGCACTTCGCGCCGCGAGAAGGCGATCACCGCGTCGCCGCGGCGCAGGTTGCGGATCTTGCGCACCGCCGCCGGCTCCATCGACAAGGGGCCCATGCGCTTGAGCATGTGCACCTCCAGCGGTACCTCCAAGCGTTCGGCCAGCGCTTCTACCGCCTTGCGCGCTTCCGGCGCGCCGACCAGGTAGACCACCGACGCGGGCGCGCCGCACACCGCGGCGGTCCAGGCGGCGCCGCGGTCGCGGTCGGCCAGCATCTGGATCTCGTCGATCACCGCCACCTCGACCGCGTTGCGGGTGTCGAGCATTTCGACCGTGCTGGCGACATGGGTGGCGTCTTCGGCCAGGCGCCGTTCTTCGCCCGTGACCAGGCTGACCTTGAGCGGTTCGCCGTGCGGGCGCGCGGCCTGCAGGCGCTCGTAGTTTTCCAGCGCCAGCAAACGCAGCGGCGCCAGGTACACGCCGCTGCCGGCCTTGGCCAGCGCTTCGATGGCGCGGTGGGTCTTGCCGGAGTTGGTCGGCCCGAGCAGCGCGATGAAGCGGCGCGGCAGGCGCCGCGCCACCTCGAAGGTATCGGGATATTCGGCCAGGTTGATGCTCTGGCGGGTGCGCAGCGCATGGCGCTCTTCCTGTTCGCGTTCGACCGCATGGTCGAAGCGCTGGCGGATGCGCTCGAACACGTGCGCGGCCGGCTCGGAGGTGTCCAGGTCCGACAGGGCCTGCAGGAAGGTGGCGGCGTCGAGGTTGTGGTCTTCGCACTCCAGGGCGATCTCGCGGACAAAAACACGGACGCCCTCCTGCAGCGCATCCGCCACCGGGCGCGTGACGCGCTCGCGCAGCAGCGCGCGGCGCGCGTCGGCATCGAGCTTGCGCCATTTGCTGGGCTTGGCCAGCACGCCCTGGGCCGGCACCAGCGCATAGGGCACGCGCAGCCCGGCTTCCTCGACTTCGCCGGACAGCTGGACGAACACCCGTCCTTCAAGCTTGACCAGGCGCGCGCCGGGAACCAGGGGCGCCAGTTCGGCGATCAGGGCATCGTCATCGCCGGCGAGCGCGCCGGCATGGTTGAGTGTCGGTTCTGTCATATGGAAACACGCTAAGGCTGGTCGGTAGCCAGCACTATAGCGCGCCCGCAGCTAAGCTGCCTGGCGGACCGGGCCCAAGGAATCGCGCAAGGTGACGCTGACCGGATGCGGCTCGTCGGTCGGGCGCTCGCCGCCGTAACACAGATTGAGCAGGCGGTTCAGGCCATTGCGGGTCATCGCGTGCCACGGCATCTGCACCGAAGCCAGGCGCGGCGCGGCGTATTCGGCACTCGGGGTATCGTCGTAGGCCAGCACCGAGACCTGGCCGGGCACGTCGATGCGCGCCTGCTGCAGGGCCGACAAGGCGCCGATGCCCAGGTCGTCGTTGGCGCAGAACAGCGCGGTGAACGGGTAGCCGCAGGCGAGCAGTTCGCGCGTGGTGGTGCGCCCGCCTTCGCAAGAGAAGTCGCTTTCGGCCACCCACACGCCGTCGATGTCGATGCCGCCCTGCGCCAGTTCGTCCAGGAAGCCGCCGACCCGCTCGACGTTGTCGATCGCGTGGCGCTGGCCGGTGATGATGGCGAACTCGCGGTGTCCCTGGTCCAGCATGGCCCGCGCGGCCAGGCGTCCGCCCAGTTCATGGTCCACCGTGAAGCACTGCTGGCCGATCGGTGCGAGGTAGTGATTGAGCAGCACCAGGCGTTGCTGGCGCACGCCGATCAGCGCGATGTCTTCCTCGCGCAGGGTGTTACTGAGGGCAATCACGCCATCGCAGCCGCGCTTGTTGAGAAAGTCGATCCCTTCGAGCACCTGGCTGCGTTCATCGAGCTTGCCCGAGCCGAAGGCCACCACCATGTTCAAGCCGGCTTCGCGCAGGCCGGCGAAAATCAGTCCCAGGATGGGCGAATAGAAGGTACCCGTCAGGTAGGGAATGTAGACGCCGATGGTTTGCGAGTTGCCGAGCATGAGCGAGCGCGCGGCATGCGAAGGCTGGAAGTTGAGCTGTTCGATGGCGGCCTTGACCTTGGCCATGGTGGCCTTTGAGACCGAGCCCTTGCCGCTGACCACCCGCGATGCGGTGCCCAGTCCCACTCCTGCCAGATCGGCGACGTCCTTCAGCGTTGACACGTGTCTGTTCTCTCATTAATTCGCGTGGTGCGCATTATACCGAGCACCTTCAGTGGCTGCGCAAGGCGTTGGCAATGCCCTTCTGGGCCTTGGCCAGCGGCATGCGGGTATTCCACAAGGCGGTCAGCACATCCTGCATTTCACCGTTCTGGTCCGGGGTAAGGTAAGTCTCGCCGATGCCCACCTGGCGCGAGCGGTCGCGCATGATCTCCACGCCGGCGCGCGCGCATGGATCCAGGCTGCTGGTATCGACATCGCTGCGGATCGGAATGCTTCCCTTGAGCTTGTTGAAGGCCAGCTGGGTGGCGGGTGCGGCGATCACGCTGGCCAGCAGCTGCTGGCCCTTGAGCTGGCGCGGGTCCTCGCTCTTCGGGAAAACGAATACATCGCTCTGGATGATGTAGGGCGCGCGCGGCCCCAGGCCCGGCATGCAGCCGAATTCCTTGCCCGGCGTCTGGCCGGCATGGGCGAACTCGCCCTTGGCCCAGTCGCCCATTACCTGGATGCCGGCCTTGCCGCGGATGAGCAAGGCGGTGGCGTCGTTCCAGTTGCGGCCCGGCGAACCGGCGTCGACATAGGACTTGAGGCGCTTGAAGGTGGCCAGCACGCGCAGGAATTCGGGCGAGGCGATGGCGCGCGGATCGCGGTCGCGCAGCACTTTTAGATACAGCTCGCTGCCGCCCACGTTGGCCAGCATCGACAGGAACAGGATGTTTTCCTGCCAGGGCTGGCCGCCGTGCGCCAGCGCAATCAAGCCGGCCGCCTTGAGCTTGTCGAGCGCGGCGAACAGTTCGTCCACGTTGCCAGGCTCACGCTCGATACCGGCCTGCTTGAAGGCGGCCTTGGAATACCACATCCAGGCCTGCATATGGATGTCGGCCGGGACCGCGTAGTAATGCCCTTTCACGCGGATCATGGCGAGCAAGGGCGCGGGCAGCAGCTTGTCCCAGTTCTCGCGCTGGGCCACCACGTCGATGTTGTTCAACAGGCCGGCGTCGATCATCTCGCTGAACTGGTGCATGGTGTTGAACTGGGCCGCCAGCGGCGCTTCGCCACCGACGATGCGGTTGATCGCCACCGCGCGCGCCTGGTCGGCCCCGGCGATCGCGCTTTCCATCCACACCCCGCCGGCGGCGCGGTAGGCGTCGGCAACGGTGCGGGCCGCGGCCGACTCGCTGCTGGCGGTCCACCAGTGGATGATGTCGGCCTGCGACGTGGCCGCCTGCGCGCACATTGCCCCCGCGGCCAGCGCCAGGCCCAGTGCCGCGGCCGTCCTTGCTGCTCGTCCCATGTCTTCCCCGTCGGCGGATCGTGGCCCGCCAGTCTCATTTTTATTCGGCCGCCCGTGGAAGGCCTTCCAGTATCGACCCAATATAGCACCCCTGGTTTTTGAGTGTCAACGCGCCGGCGGGGTACGGCGCGAGACGAGAATTGACACTCAAAATTGGCGGATGCTATTTTTCAGGACCCGCCTGGCGGCCGGCTGAAGCTCACCGATAACGGCGCCGCACGGCTGCCATGACGCCGATCGCCAACGCG
>CAMLFK010000348.1 GCA_946479255.1 uncultured Oxalobacteraceae bacterium | reverse complement strand
AGTCTTCGGTCGGTTCGGCTTTCCTGGTCGGCACCAGCAATCTGGTGTTGACCAATTACCACGTGGTGTCGCAGATGGCCTTAGAGCCAGACGTCTACACTGGCGAGTTCGTCGATACCGACGGCAAGAGCGGGCCGATCGAACTGCTGGCGGTGGACGTGCTGCACGACCTGGCGCTGGCCCGCATCAACCGCAACGGCACGGGTTTTTTCCGCATTCCCGAGAAACTCGGCAAGCTGACCCAGGGCCAGTACCTGTACTCGCTGGGCAATCCGCTCGACCTCGGCTTCGCCATTTCGGAAGGTTCGTACAACGGCATCATCACGCGCAGCTTTTACGATCAGCTGATGTTCACCGGCCCGATTAATTCGGGCATGAGCGGCGGGCCGAGCGTGACGGCCGACGGCATGGTGGCCGGCATCAACGTATCGAAGCGGCGCGACGGCGAGTCGGTCAGCTTCCTGGTGCCGGTGCGCTATGCGCAGGAACTGCTCAAGACGGCGGCCAGCCAGGCCAAGCCGCCCAAGGACTTCAAGCCACTGATCGCCCAGCAGCTGCTGGCGCACCAGCGCGCGATGATCGACCGTCTGCTCGACAGCCCGTTGACGCAGAAGAGCATGGGGCCTTACCTGGTGCCGGTGCGCGAATCGGACCAGGTGCGCTGCTGGGGGCGTTCGAATGTGAAAGCGGACGCGCCCTACACCGCCGACGGCATGGCCTGCGCGATGGAGTCGGCCATTTTCGTGTCGGACAACCAGCAGACCGGCCATGTGTCGATGACCCACCAGTACGTGCATTCGACCAGCCTGGACCAGGTACGCTTTGCGGCCCTGGCCAGCACGCTGTTCAAAAACGACAAGCTGGGCAGCGCGAAGGATTCGCGCATGACCGGGCCGTCCTGTACCGAGCAGTTCGTCAAGACGCGCACCTTGCCGCTGCGCGCGGTGACCTGTGTGCGCGCCTACCGCAAGTTCGCCGGCCTGTATAACTTCACCCTGCTGACGGCCACCACGGACGACCCCAAGGCCAGCCTGCAAAGCCGGCTGGACGTGACCGGCGTATCGTATGAAAACGGCCTGCGCACCACGCGCGCTTTTCTGTCGTCGCTGGACCGGGCGGTGACGAAGGTAGTTAAGCGATGAGCGGCCCCTACTTCGTCGAGACCCTGGCGCGCAACGGCGACGTGCTGCACCGCCACCAGGTCAATGAACTGCCGATCCACCTTGGGCGCGGCTACGACAATGACTTCATCCTCGACGACGCCTTCGCGGCGCCGCGCCATGCGGTCATTGATGCCGGCGAAAACGGCGAACTGCTGCTGCGCGACCTGGGCAGCAAGAACGGTGTGATCCATCGCGGCAAACGCAGCGCGCAGCTGGCGGTCAGCGGCGATACGGTATTCCGGCTGGGCCACACCAACCTGCGCGTGCGCGCGGCCGACTTTCCGGTACCCGCGGAAGAACTGGACCGCACCATGCACGACTGGGAGGGCTTCCTGCCCGGCCTGATCGGCGTGCTCATGATCGCCGCCTTTGCGCTGTTTTCCGTGTGGCTGTCCGACACCCAGACCTTCCAGCTGAACCGCTACCTGCAGTCTAGCGCTTACGGCATCGGCGCGGGACTGGTGTGGGCCGGCGCCTGGGCGTTCGCCAACCGCCTGTTCGGCCGCCATGCGCGCCTGGGCCGGCACCTGTTCATCGCCGGCTGCGCGCTGATGGCCATCACCGTATACAAGATCGTCTCGAGCACGACGGCGTATGCCTTCTCGCTCGAATCCTTGATCCGCTACGGCTCGCACGTGGCGATCGCGGTGGCGGCGGGCGCGGTCTACTTCCACCTGCGCACCGTCAAGCCTTTCCAGAGGCGCCGCTTCGGCACCATCTGCCTGGCGCTTGCGCTGCTGGGCTCGGGCCTTAAACTGATCAGCAATGAGCAGACCCACGGCCGGATGGGCGACGATCTGTACATGGCGGTGATCCTGCCGCCCTCGCTGCGCGTGAGCCCTGACCACAGCGTTGACGAATTCGTCGGCAAAGTGGGCGGCCTGAAGGCACAGCTGGACCTGGAACGGACCCGGAAGGTCAACGATGAAGGCAGCGACGACGAACAGTGAGGCACGCGTGCTGCCGCGTGTGCGCACTCGCATCGTCATCGGCGTCGCCTGGCTGCTGTTCTGGAGCCTGATGGTCACGGTCGCCGTGCAGGATTATCTGCGCGACGGCGGCAGCCAGGTTTGGCAGCCGGTGCTGTGGGAGACCTCGTCGATGGCGGCGGCCACGCTGCTGCTCCTGCTCCAGCGGCGCGTCATGCGCCGCTACGACTATCTGCTGGCCACGCCCGTGCGCTGGTTCGCCGTGCGCGCGGCTTTCCTGCCGGTGTACTGGATCGCTTTCGTACCGATCGCTTTCGGCATCCGCCATGCCGTGTATGCGATGGCGGGCGCGCAGTATGAGCATGCCGGCTGGGCCGAGCTATATCTGTACGAGTCGCTCAAGCTCACCGTTTTCATCAGCATGTTCGTACTGATCGAATTCGGCATCCTGTCTTACCTTGAACTGCTGGAAGAGAAGCTGCGCGCCGAGAAGGCCAATGCGCTCCTGCGCCAGGCGCAGCTGCGCCGGCTGACCCAGCAGATGCAGCCGCATTTCCTGTTCAATGCGCTCAATACAGTGTCGTCACTGATGCATTCCGATGTCGAGCGGGCCGATGCCGTGCTGATCGAATTAGCCGACGTGCTGCGTGCGACGCTTGAGGTAAGCGAACTGCACGAGGCGCCTTTGGCCACCGAGTTGCGGCTGGCGCGCGGCTATGCGCGCGTGATGCAAGAGCGCTACGCCGACCGGGTGCGCATCGACTGGGACATCGACGAGGCGCTGCTTGCCTGCGTGGTGCCGGTGATGAGCCTTCAGCCATTGGTGGAAAATGTGTTCAAGCATACCGTGGAGCGGCGCCGTGGCATCACCGCCATCCGGGTTACGGCGCGTCGCGATGGCGGCATGCTGGTGCTGTCGGTGCTCGACGATGGCGGGATGCTGGCAGCCGATGCGGCGCCCGGCATCGGCCTGGCGAATTTACGGGAGCGGCTGGCAGTGCTGTATCGCGATGCCGCCGCTCCTGCCAGCCTGACCTTAAACCAATGTGCGCAGCCCGGCGTGCGGGCCGAACTGAGGCTGCCATGCGCGTGCTGATCGTCGACGACGAGCGCCCGGCGCGCGACAAGCTGCATCGCCTGCTGGCGCAGGAGCTTGACGTGAGCGCGGTGGCACATGCCGGCGACGGCGTCGAAGCGCTCGGGCAGGTCGCGGCGTTTGCGCCGGACGTGGTGTTCCTGGATATTCAGATGCCGGAGGTGGGCGGGATCGAGGTGGCGGCATCACTGCCCTCGCCCGGGCCCTTGATTGTGTTTGCCACCGCCTTCGACGAGTATGCGCTGCGCGCCTTCGATGCCGGTGCGGTCGATTACCTGCTCAAGCCTTACGACCAGGCCCGCTTCCAGCGTTCACTGCTGCGGGTGCGCGAACGGCTGGCCGGGCGCTTGCCATCCGTGCGGCCGGGCTTTGTTCCGGGCCATGCGCTGCGCCAGCTGCTGGTGACCGAACGCGGCGTGACCCGAGTGGTGCGCATCGAACAGATTGCCTGGATCGAGACAGCGGATAACTACGTGGTGCTGCATACCGAACAGGGCCAGCCGCTGCTGCGCCAGACTTTATCCGGCTTGCTTGAGCAGCTGGGCGCCGGCTTCTTGCGCTGCCATCGGCGCGCGGCGGTGCAGCTTGGCTGCATCGAAGGTGTGGTGGCGCTGGACAAGGGCGATGCGCAGTTGCTGCTCAAGGGCGGTATGCGGGCACCGTGCAGCCGGCAATATCGCGCTGAAGTGATGGCGGCCTTGCAGCGGCCCGCATGATGAGGTCCAAGCCGGCGGCCTTGCCGCTTCACCCCTCGATACGCCCAACTCGCCCCTTTTCACTGTTCGCCGACCACCTGTATTTGTAGCCTGTGGACTCATCCACTCGCCATTGACATCACCATGCACGCTAGCGCGCAGCGTTTGTATTTCCTGGACTGGGTTCGCATCCTGGCCTTCTTTTTGCTGGTCTTGTATCACACAGGAATGTATTACGTGAGCTGGGACTGGCACGTGAAAAGCCCCTTCACGACCCGCGCCATTGAGCCCCTGATGATGTTGTCGGCGCCATGGCGCATGGGATTGCTGTTCGTCATCGGCGGCGTGGCCGCGCGCTTTTTGCTGAGCAAGCTAGGGAGTGCGCGATTCGTGCGCATACGCAGCGTGCGCCTGCTGGTACCGTTGCTATTCGGCATGTTGATCATCGTGCCGCCTCAACCGTACTTTGAAGTGGTCGAGAAAGTAGCCTACACGGGCAGCTACGCCGACTTCATGCGCCTGTACCTTAGCGCATACGGCGATTTCTGCCGGGGCGATGACTGCTTGCTGATTCCAACCTGGAACCACCTGTGGTTCCTTCCCTATCTGTGGAGCTATAGCGTGCTGCTGGCATTGGGCATGGTTGCCTTCGGCGGGCACCTGGAACGGCTGGGCGCCC
>CAMLFK010000347.1 GCA_946479255.1 uncultured Oxalobacteraceae bacterium | reverse complement strand
GCCGCCCGCGCCACCGGCGCCACCCGGTCCGCTGCTGGCCGCCGCGGCGCTGCCGCCGTCGCCGCCCCTGCCGCCAGTGCCGCCGCCGGCGAGGGCGAAGCCGTTGGTGGCATTGCCGTTGGTGGCGCTGCCGCCACTGCCGCCGGCCGCACCGTTGCTGCCTACGGCGCTGCCACCGCTGCCGCCCACGCCGATGGCGCTGCCGCCGGTGGCAGCGGCGCCGTTGCCGCCGGTGCCGGCGCCGCCGGTGCTATTGCCGACGTGGGCGGCGATGTTGCCGATGTTGCTGATGCTGTTGCCGCTTACCACGCCGGTCAGGGCGCTGCTGGCCGTCGCGGTCGAGGTGTTGAAGGAATTCGACAGGGTCGCGTGGGCGGTGGCGCCGTTATTGGCCACGGCGGTGCCCGCGCCCGAGCCCGAGCTCAACGCGTCGCCCATGCTGTTGTTTTGCCCGGTGCTCTTGTCGTTGTTGATGTCGGAAACCTGCAGTGCGAGCGAACCTTCGTTGGCGTGTGCGCCGGCACCGCTCTGGGTGGTGTCGGTCGTTGCGGTCTGGGTTAAGGCACCCCCGCTGCTGCCCGAAGGGTTGGTTGCGGTGTTGCTCGGGTTGGCAAAGGCACTTGCGCTGAATGCGAGCGTGATCGCTGCCGCCAGGATGGTACGTTTCATAGATGCCCCTTAGGTTAAATGTTCGGATGAAATACGCCGGCCGTTACATGGCCTGACGAGATGACTACTGCAAAGCCGATGCCAGCTGCCGACGGCCAGGCGCAAGTGCTTGAATCGGCAGGGTTTGCCAGCCGGTCCGGCATGCGGAAATGCATCGGTGGCGCGCATCTGCCTGGATTTCGGTCGGAGATCGCATCGCATCTGTGACACCGGATCTGCAAGCTGGGTACGTGATTCGCTGTTTTGCGGGGCGTGATTGCTGGCGTGCCCTGAATGCGCAGTGTCGATCTGGCGTGACACTGCGGCCTCTTCAGCTGCCGATGCCGTGCTTCGCCATCTGGCGGTACAGGGTCATGCGCGAGATCGCCAGCTCGCGCGCGGCATGTGTCACATTTCCGCCGCTGCGCTCCAGGCTGGCGACGATGGCGTCGCGTTCGGCGCGCAAGCGCGATTCGTCCAGGCCGGTGACGATGGCAGCCTGCGTGCTTTCGAGGCCAAGATCGGCGGGTGCGATCAGGCGGCCTTCGGCCAGCACCATGGCGCGCCGGACCCGGTTGAGCAGTTCGCGCACATTGCCAGGCCAGTCATGGGCCCGGATGGCGCGCAGGGCGGCCCCGCTGAAACCTTTCAGGCGGGCGGGCCGATCGGCCGCGTGCGCACGGAAAAACTGCATGGCAAGCGCCGCCAGGTCGTCCTTGCGTTCACGCAGGGCCGGTACGTCCAGCGGCAGGACATTGAGGCGGTAAAACAGGTCTTCGCGGAACAGGCCATCGGCCACGGCCTGCTGCAAGCGCACGTGCGAGGCGGCGATCACGCGGGCATCGACGCGGATGCTATGGGTGGCGCCCACGCGGTAGATGGTTTTCTCCTGCAGAAAGCGCAGCAGGTTGGCCTGCAGTTCCTTGGGCAGGTCGGCAATTTCATCGAGGAAAACAGTGCCCCCGCCGGCCGATTCGATCAGGCCGACCTTCTCGCGCGCGGCGCCGGTGAAAGCGCCCCGTGCATGGCCAAATAATTCCGAGTGGATCAGCGAGGCTGAGATCGCCCCGCAGTTGATCGGTACGAAGGGGCCGCGCGCGCGCGCCGACTGGGCGTGAATGGCTTGCGCGGTGAGTTCCTTGCCGCTGCCGCTTTCGCCCCAGATCAGCACCGGCGCATCGGCCGGCGCGACCTTGGCGATCTGGGTGCGCAGGCGCACGATGGCGCTGCTGCCGCCGATCAGGCTGGCGTCGCCCGCCGGCCTGGCGGGCGCAGCGCCGCGCAGTTGCGCGCAGCCGTAGGCATGGCCTAAGGTGTGGCGCAACAGGGAGATGTCGAGCGGGCGCGTGTGATAGTCGTGCAGGTGCTCGGCGACCAGTTCGCGCCAGGCGGCCGATGCGAGCTGGTCGCGCTCGAGTACGGCCACCCAATAGGGTTCCCAGTGCTGGCGCAGGAAGCGCTGCAGGGCCGCGTTGTCTTGGATGCCGCACAGCATCCCGACCGGGTAGCGCTCAGCGCGCAAGGCGCGCGCCGCCTCCTGCAGGGTGGCGACACTGTGCACCTCCCAGTCCGGCAACATGGCGGACATGGCGAAGCCGTCGCGCGCGACGCACAATAATTTTCTTTCAGAGCTTTCAGGTATGTCAGACATGCAATTCCCCTCCGATCGGCAGTGTTTTGCCGGTTCAGGTGGGATCGTCTAAAGCTGTGCTTGGTTCCGCATGACTTCTTGACGCAGCTAAGTGTCGCCGCTAAGTCGCTAAGTCGGTAAGCGCGCGAGGCGCTAGCCCGCCATGGGCGGACCAAAGCGTCCGGCCTGGTAGTCGATGATGGCGGTATTGATTTCGGCGCGGGTGTTCATGACGAAAGGGCCGTGCGCGACCACCGGTTCGCCGATCGGCTCGGCATGACCGAACAGCAACACGCTGTCGGCCGCGGCGTGGAGGAGCAATTCGTCGCCGTCGTCCGACAGCTCGGCCAGGTGCTGGGCCGGGACCGGCGTGGCGCCGATCAGCAGCTCGCCGCGTACCAGGTAGAGCAGCACCTTGCGCCCGGCCGGGATCGGCAGGCGAAGCTGCGCGCCGGCCTGGATTTCTAGCGTACTCATGAATACACCGGTCAGCGACTGGACCGGTCCCTGGTACTCGTTGATGCTGCCGGCAATCAGGTGAAGCGTGGCTTTTCCCCCTTCCAGCTTCAGCGTGGGAATTGCGTCGCGCTGCAGGCCGGTATATGCAGGCGCGCTCATCTTGAGGCGGCCGGGGAGGTTGACCCATAGCTGCAGGATCTCCAGCGCGCCGCCCTGTTCGAGAAAGCCGTGCGGCGACACTTCGGCGTGCACGATGCCGCGCCCGGCCGTCATCCATTGCACGCCGCCGGCGTGGATGATGCTTTCATGGCCGGCGCTGTCGCGGTGCGCCAGCTCGCCTTCCAGAATGAAGGTCACGGTTTCGAAGCCACGGTGCGGATGCGGACCGAAAGGCAGGCCGTGGTTGTTGGGAGGATAAGTTTGCGGCCCGTGATGATTCAGAAACAGGAAGGGATCGATCTGGCCGAGGCGTGGATTGGGCAGGGGGCGCTGGGTGCGCAGGTCGCCGATATCGTCGCGCACGGCAGGGTGCAGTTGGCGTAGTGTTTTTTCGCTCATAAAGGATTCTCGTGTGCTTGGCATTGGACGCCACGATACCTCAATGGCAAAAATAGTCCACTCGTCGCGCGCCCGGACTTTATTTCCAGCTGCATATACATAGCGGGCCCAAGCTGATTTAGTATGGGCTACGGTGTATCTCGCTGGAATTAAAGATGTTGAACAAGAAATATTTTATCGCTCCTTGCTGCGCCTTGCTTGCCGCGGCCTTCCTGTTGGCCGCGCCATCGTTCGGGGCCGAAGCCGCCGCGTCGTCGGAGCATCACGGCGCCGCTGCCTCCAACCCGCCCCGCGCCAGCACGGAAAAGCGCCAGGGCGCACTTTACCGAATCAAAAGAAACGGCCAAATCAGCTATCTGTTCGGCACCGTGCATGTTGGCGCCAAATCGTTTTACCCCCTCGCACCGGAGGTCAGCCGCGCGCTCGCCAGCGCCACCGAGCTGGTGGTGGAACTCGATACGCGCGCCAACGACGCATTCCAGCGTGCCGTGGTTCAGCACGGCAGCTACCGGGCCGGCGATAGCATCCGCCAGCACATCTCGGCCGCCACCCTGGCCGAGCTGACCGGGGCGCTCCACCATGTGGGCATCACGGTCAGCAGCGTGGCCCACCTCAAGCCCTGGTTGCTCGCCAATATATTGCTTGGCCTGGAGCTCGAACGGAACGGTTTTAACCGCGTCCATGGGATCGAACAGTTCTTGCTCGCGAATGCGCAAGAGCATGGAACCGCCGTGACCGAACTGGAAAGCGCGGACTACCAGCTCGCATTGTTCGATACGCTCGATGACGCCGACGCCGAACGCTATCTGCGTGAGTGCCTGCGTGAGCTGGCCGACGGCACATCGCTGCGCAAGGCGCGCGCGGTCATGGACGCCTGGAATTCCGCGGACGCCGCCGCACTCGACGCGCTTATTCCTGACGCCACCTCCGGCGACAGCGTCATGTCCCGGTTTACCCGCAACATGTTGCTAGGAAAACGCAACCCCGAAATGGCGGCGCGCATCGAAGGCATCATGAATGGCGGTAAGACCGCCTTTGTGGGGGTGGGACTGCTGCACCTGCTGGGCGCCAACTCGGTGCCCCAGTTGCTGGCCCAGCGCGGCTACGACGTCGAACGCATGTACTGACCCGCCTGCGCCGTTCGCCGGCGCTGGTTCGATGGCGGTCAGCGGACGATGGCGCCGCTGGCGACGCGCACGCGGTCACCGGTACTGAAGGATGGGGTCGATTCCTGGGTGATGACCTGGGTCGTTCCATCGTCCATGCGCAGGGTGACGCGGTAGA
>CAMLFK010000346.1 GCA_946479255.1 uncultured Oxalobacteraceae bacterium | reverse complement strand
ACCTCAAGGGCGGCGCCAAGAAAGTCATCATCTCGGCACCGGGCGGCAAGGACGTGGACGCGACCATCGTATTCGGCGTGAACCAGAACGTGCTGAAGGCCTCGGACACCGTGATCTCGAACGCATCGTGCACCACCAACTGCCTGGCACCGCTGGTCAAGCCGCTCAACGACGCCATCGGCGTTGAAAACGGCCTGATGACCACCGTGCACGCTTACACCAACGACCAGGTGCTGTCGGATGTGATGCACGAAGACCTGCGCCGCGCCCGTTCGGCCACCATGAGCATGATCCCGACCAAGACCGGCGCTGCCGCCGCGGTTGGCCTGGTGCTGCCTGAGCTGAACGGCAAGCTGGACGGTTTCGCGATCCGCGTGCCGACCATCAACGTGTCGCTGGTCGACCTGTCGTTCATCGCTTCGCGCGACACCACCGTGGACGAAGTCAATGCGCTGATGAAGGCCGCCGCTGAAGGCCCGCTGAAAGAAGTGCTGACCTATCAGACCGAGCCGCTGGTGTCGGTGGACTTCAACCACAACCCAGCCTCGTCGAACTTCGATTCGACCCTGACCAAAGTGTCGGGCCGCCTGGTGAAGGTATCGTCGTGGTACGACAATGAGTGGGGTTTCTCGAACCGCATGCTGGATACCACTGTTGCACTGATGAACGCCAAGTAATTGCTGGCGTTTTGAATGAAAAACCCGGCTGAGGCCGGGTTTTTTTTCGGGACTCTAAGTTCCGCTATCTCAGCTGTCATTCCCTCGAAGGAGGGAACCCATAGCAGTGATGAAGACTGTGCTAAGCGCCGGGTTCCCGCTACAACGAAGTAATAAGTTGACGTTAGCGGAACTTGTACTCCAAGGTCAGGCGCAAAACACGTCCCATCACATCTTCCCGCGTCTGCGGAATCACCCCGCCGCCGTTCGAATCGAGGTTGCGCAGGTCCAGCGGTGGACGGCGGTTGAACAAGTTGCGCACGTGGGCCGAGATGGTCAGGTTCTTGATCCCGGTGTAGCTGAGGTTGTAGTCGGTGCGCAGATACGAGGACACGCGGCACTCGGCCTTGCTCCAGCCACGGTCTTCGCAGGCGGCAGCGTCATACTGGTCGTCGTAGTACTCCTGTTTGAGCTTGGTCGGGCTGTTCCAGATGAAGCGCAGCATATTGCTCCAGTCCCCGGTCTGTAGCGCAGCCGTCAGATTCGCTTTGGTGCGCGAGTACTCGTATTGGCCGGCCAGATTGTCGCCATAGCTGCCGCCATCGCGCTCGGAAAAATAGCTGTGCAGGTCGATCAGGTAGGTGGCGTTGAAGCCAACATCCAGCCGGCCGATGCGGGTCGGAACACGCGCCGCCGCACCCACGTCGATACCGCTGGTCTTGGTCTTGGACACGTTCAGGAAAGTGCCGCTGATCGAGGAGAGCGGTCCGCGCGTCACGCCATATTGCGCCTGGATCGCCTGGGCGTTGCCGCCGTTGATGTCGGTAAAGGTCGACTCTTGCGTCACCGGCAGCCGGTTGATCACGCCGGCCGGCTGGGTGTCTTCGGACGCCAGCAGCTCGTCGTTGGACTTCGTGCCGATCTCATCCTTGCGCTTGATGTTCCAGTAGTCCAGCGACAGGCTGTAGCCACGCACCGGCTCCCACACGAAACCGAGCGTGCCGCTGCGCGAGGTTTCCGGCTTCAAGTCCGGGTTGTTACGCACAATACCCGGCACGCCGCCGAAGCACTCGCCGCCCTCCACGCTGTCGGCCTTGGCCGAGGCGAGCGCTTTGCGCGGATCGCTGTTAGGCAGCGAGTCGGACAGGGTACGCAGGTCGGCCGCATAGGCTTGCGCGGCTGGGCAGCGCTGCGGGTCCTGGGTGCCGCTGGAGAAGGAGAACTTGCTCGACGTGGCGCTCTCGGTCAGGTTGGGCGCACGGAAACCGCCTTCCAGCGTGCCGCGCAGCATCAGCTGCGGCGTCGCTTCGAAACGCAGGGCCAGCTTGGGTGAAACGTGGGCATCGAAGCCGGGGAACTTGTCGACCCGCGCCGCGCCGATGAGGTTGAGCTTGGCGGTGACCGGCACTTCCACTTCGGCAAATGCGGAGCCGGTATTGCGCGAGGCGTCGGCACTGGCGGCGCCATTGCTGACGATGTCGCCGGCGCGCAGGTTGGCGGTCGGGGTGATCAGGAATTTTTCATGGCGTAGGTCGCCGCCGAAGGCCAGCATGACCGGACGGTCGCCGATCTTGCCGATTTCGCCGCTGGCCTTGGCGTCAATGAATTGCTGGGTGATCTTGCCGTCGTAGCCATTTTCCGGGAACAAGGTGTTGATCACCGCGGGCGAATTGATCTGGCCGAGCTTGTAGTCGCGGTTGAAGAACAGCGGGTCGCGGATATTGCCGTTCTCGTCGTAGCCGGGTATGCCGATCACCTTGGTGAATCCCTCTACGCTGAAGAAGGTGCCCTGGCTGCGGTCCTTGGTGCGGCTGCCCATGGTGCCGACGGCGGTTTCCCAGTCCCACTTGCCGTAGTTGCCGCGCAGGCCAGCCAGGGCGCGGTATTGCGAGCTGTCCGAGCGGCGGTAGCCGGGATCGTCGAGGAAGCGGTAGCGCAGATTCAGGTCTTTGCCGGAGGTGTTGAGCGGATGGGTCGAGGGAATCGGGCCGTACTCGAAGGTGCGGGCGTCGCCGGTGGCCGGATTGCCCCAGGTGCTGATGCCACCGCCCGAGTCGTAGGTCGCGAAAGTGCTGCCGTACGTCGTCTTCGTCTTGGAATACAGGATTTCGGCGAAGGCTTCGGTGGTATCGCTGACCTTGAAGCGGCCGGACACCAGCATATTGGCGCGCTCGGCGGCCGGTTGAACTTCGAAACGGCTGAAGCGATCATATACACACAAGCCGGCCGCGTTGAGGGTAGTGCAGCCGGGCAGCGGGCCCTGGCCGATCAGGTTGCCCGGAAAGCTGAAGGTGGATGGCGCGCCGCGGTTGCCGAACATCTGTCCGCTGCCGGGGGCGAGGGTGCCGAATTTTTCGCCGTAAATCGGATTGATGCCGTCGACCACGTCGCGCCAGTTCACGTCTTCGCGCTTGTACAGTTCGACGTTAGCCAGGATGTTGTAGCGGTCCGTATCAAGGTTGCCGAAGCCGCCGGTCAGACTGGCCTTGTGTTCGGAAAAGCCGCTGTCCTTCGTCGATTCTTCGTGCGACACACTACCGGTGATGCCCTTGAAGTCGCTCCGGGTGATGATGTTAATGACGCCGGCCACCGCGTCGGAGCCGTAAATGGCCGAGCCGCCGCTGCGCAGTACTTCGACGCGTTCGATGGCGTCGAGCGGCATGGCGTCGAGGTTGGTGAAGACTTCGTTGTAATCGGCCAGCGCATAGGGCGCGACCCGGCGCGAGTTCAGCAGGATCAGCGTCGACTGTTTGCCGAGGTTGCGCAGCGAGGCCGACGAGGCGCCGCCGGCGAAGGAATTGCTGCCGCTTACGTCAGACAATGCCGTGCCGGCGCTGGAGGTCAGGGTATCGAGCAGCTGGCGCACATTGTTCACGCCCAGCCTGCCGATGTCTTCGCGGCGCAGCACTTGCACCGGCGTGGCGGTCTCGGCGTCGATGCGCTTGATGTTCGAGCCGGTAATGATCACGCGCTCGATCGCGCGGCCGGTGACCGGGTCGACGGCTTGTTGGGCGGCCTGCTGCGCAAAAACGATCTGGGAGCTGGAGAGGGTGAGGGCGACGGCGATAACGCTTTTCTTGAGGGGAAAGTTCTTGGACAAAATGTTCTCCGGTATGTGGATAGGGCGGTACTTGGCCTGATGAACCAGGTCCTCATATGTATATGTATTGTATAAATCATAACGAGAACATCGCGGCTTGCAAAAGGGCGCACGGTAGGAATGGCAGGATTTACGCCATAAAGTCGTTTTGCTTGGCGTATAAACAACAGATCGATGGTCTTGGCGAGATGATTGTGCTGCTTGAATCACCCGCAGCGATCAGCGGATCATTCTCCGAACATGGCGCGCCACAGCGCCACCACATTGCCGCTGTGCGGTTCGACCTTGGCCGGATCGATGCGGGCGTTGTCCTGGCCTTGCAGGCGCAGCTGGTGCTGCAGCTTGCGCATCTGGCGGTAGGCGTCGCCCACCTTCAGCGCCAGGTCCGCGTCGATCAGGCCCAGTTCGCCGCACATCTTCAGCAGCGCGATGTTGCCGACATTGCCGGTCAGCTGAGGGTATTGAAAGGCGTGGCGCAGCACCAGGTACTGCACCATGAACTCGATGTCGATCATGCCGCCTTCGTCCTGCTTGAGGTCGAACAGGCCGGCCTTGGGCGGATGGGCGTCGCGCATCTTCCTGCGCATCTTGAGCACTTCGGTCTTGAGTTCTTCGGCGCGCCCGCTCCGGTCAGTACGCAACACCTCTTCGCGGATGGCATCGAAGCGCGCGCCGATGGCCGTGTCGCCGGCGCAGAAACGGGCGCGCGTGAGGGCTTGGTGTTCCCACACCCAGGCTGAGTTGTGCTGGTATTTTTCGAAGGCGCCCACTGAGGACACCAGCATGCCGCTGGCGCCGTCCGGGCGCAGCGCGGTGTCGATGTCGAACAGGATGCCG
>CAMLFK010000345.1 GCA_946479255.1 uncultured Oxalobacteraceae bacterium | reverse complement strand
CCGTCAAGTCGCCGTCCGCCACTTCCTGCAGTTCGTTCATCAGGCGCAAAATCGCAGCCTGGTTCTGGTCGTTGGTGGCCTTGGCCTCTTCTTCCTTGGCTTGCGCCAGGAGGCGCATGGCTTCCGCTTCCTGGCGGCGGGTGTCGGCGCCCTTGGCGCGGTTGCGCGAGTCCTGCAGCATCACGCGGCTGATCGACAGCGCGGTGCCCAGCGTGAATACCGAAGCCGCCACCATCACCCAGAACCAGGCGTCGGTCGAATCCTGGGCGCTGCGGAAGTCGCTCTGCACGCCGGTCAGCAGCTTCTTGATCTCTTCGTTTTCGTAGAAGATCGACTGTTCGGCGGCCTTGGCGGCGCTGAACTTCTGCAGGCTTTCCAGCACCGAGCCGACCAGCTGCTGGTAGACCTCGAACTTGGCCTTGATGTCGGTGAGCTTGGTGCGCATGTCGGCGTCGCCGGTGGCGGCCAGTTGATACTGGGCGCTGCCGGACAGGAAACCGTCCACCAGGCCACGGAAGGTGGCGGTGTCGCGGCCCAGCTGGAATGCGGTTTCGGCGCGGATGCCGCGCGCGGTCAGGAACTCGGTCGCGCTGCGCGACATGCGCTGGGTCAGCATCATCATGCGGCCGATCGCCGCCAGTTCACGGGCCGAAGCGCCGCGCGCCAGCTTCTGGGCGGCCAGTTCCTCGGTCAGCACCAGCAGGTGCGGCGACAGGGTGTCGAGCTGCTTGAAGGTCTTTTCGAAACCGGTCAGTTCCGGCTTCATCTTGAGCAGGGTGCCGGCGGCGTTGTCGGTGCTGACCCACTTGGCGCGGGTGGCGCTCAGCATCTTGTCCATGCTGGCCGGCGGGGCCGGGATGTGGGTGCCGCCAAAATCGCCGCCGCGCTGCAGCAGGTTCAGGTCGATATTGAGCTGGGTACGGCTTTCCTGCAGGTGCGCGAAAGCCTCCAGGTTACCCTGGATGGCGTTCGGCGCCGCCTTGCCGATACGCTGGGAGTGCATCAGCGCGTCACTGGCCAGCTGGGTCTGTGCCGAAGCGTCGGCGCTGGCCACCGAGTTGCGCCACAGCGCCAGGATGGTCACCAGGATGCCGGCGCCGAACACCACCAGCAAAATACGCAGCTGGCGCGGCAGCGACAGGTGGCCGATCATCGGCAGGCGCAATTCGCTGTCGCCTTCGTCAACGTCGGGCGCGCCGCGTTTTCTCCGCACCACGTCGGTCAGGCGCAGCGATTCGTTACTCTCGTCGGTCGCCAGGCGTGTGAACGCTTCGGTGGCGGAGGGCTTCATGACGGGCGCTGGTACGGCTGCGGGTGCGGCCACAGGCGCCGCAAGCGCGAGCTCAGGCCCGAACTCGGTATCCGGCGACGCGTCCTTGGACGCAAAGCCCATCGAAGTTTTCCATGCAAATCCCATCACAGCTCCCAGTTTTAAAACGGAATGACCACTTATCGGCGTGGTTTGTTGAAACGTGAATCAGTGAAACGTGAACCGTTGCGGCTAAATCAAAAACCGATCCGCAGGAAGCGCGGATCGCGCACCAGCGCCGCCAGGTCGAGTGTGTGCCACTCGTTGGCGTCGGCGTCGACCAGATGGTCGCCCTGGCGCTGCATGTCGTCGGCATGGCGCAAGCCATACACGCGCGACACCAGCAGGCCGCAGTTGAAACCCAGACCGGCGGCGAAGGTGACGATGCGGCTGTCCGGCCCCGCCGGGGTCTCGCCCAGCTTCAGGTAGCGTGCCAGGTCGACAATGCCGACCAGGCTGCCGCGGATATTGGCCAGGCCCAGGTACCAGGGCTGGGTCAGCGGCACCTGCGTGAGTGGCGCCACCGGCACGATCTCGCCGGCCTGGGTCAGGTCCAGCAGGATCCGTTCGGGACCGATCTGCACGCCCAGATGGTTGATGCGCGCGGCGCTGTTGTTGCGCGCCGCCTGCATGCGTTCAAGCAGCTGCACCTGGTATTGGCGCAGGCGGGTGCGGCGTCCGGCCGCGTCGCCCTGCTTGAAGTCCGCATCGCTCATGGTCAGGGCGCGCCGAGCGAGGCGATCTTGTCGAGCAGCTGCTGCGGATCGACCGGCTTGACAAGGTAGTCGCGCGCGCCCTGGCGCAGGCCCCAGATGCGGTCGGTTTCCTGGTTCTTGCTGCTGCAGATGATGATCGGGACATTGGCCAGCTCAGGGTCGCGCGCAATCGCGCGCGTCACCTGGAAGCCGTTCGCCCCCGGCATGACCACGTCCATCAGGATCAGCTCGGGCTTGTCGGCCTTGATGCGGGCCAGCGCTTCCTCGCCGTTGTCGGCGGTGGTCACGGAAAAGCCGTTCTTGACCAGGATGTCGGTCAGGTAGTAACGCTCGGTGGGCGAGTCGTCGACGATCAGAATTTTTTGTATGGCCACGAGGCGCTCCTTGATTATTTCGGCACGACGTCGGCCGTATGCTCGCGCACGGCGGCGAGCAGACTATCTTTGGAAAATGGTTTGGTAAGGTAGGCGGCCGAACCGACCATGGCGCCACGGGCGCGGTCGAACAGGCCATCCTTTGAAGAGAGCATGAGCACCGGGGTGGCCTTGAATTTGGCGCTCTTCTTGATGAGCGCGCAGGTCTGGTAGCCATCCAGGCGCGGCATCAGGATATCGCAGAAGATCAGGGCGGGATGATGGTCGTTGATCTTGGCCAGCGCATCGAAGCCGTCTTCCGCCAGCACGACCTGGTAGCCAGCCTGGGTAAGGAAAATCTCGGCCGACCGGCGAATCGTGCTGCTATCGTCGATCACCATGATTTTCAAGCTTTGCGGTTGCGGCGATGTCGTCATTTTCTGTTCACTCAGTGAACTGCCACGATAGCATAGGGCAACGCCCTTGTGCGATAAATGTTGCAGTGAGTCAACACGTGTCAACAAATCGCCGCAGTAACTTATTGTGCTGTCATCTGACTTGTACTTCGGCCATCAGAGTTATATCTCAGTCATCTCAAAGTCATCTTTGCGGGCGCCACACTCCGGACAAGTCCAGTTCATGGGCACGTCGGCCCAGCGGGTTCCGGCAGCGATCCCCTCGTCCGGCGCCCCTGCGGCTTCGTCGTACACCCAACCGCAAATCAGACACATCCATGTCTGAAACTCCACCGCGCTGCCTGTCTCATTGCTACTCACGTTGACTTCCTTCTATCTAGTAAAATGCCGAATCAGGTATCTTAATCTACCCGCCGTGCAAAACCAAACAACTCCCCTTATCCTGACCTTCGGTGTGGCCGATCCGGTCGGGGCGGTCGGCGTCCAGGCCGACATCACCACCTTCGCGGCGCTCGGCTGCCACGGGGTCTCGGTCGTAACTAGCCTCATGATCGCCGACACCGCGCGCGTCGAAGACAGCCAGGAAGTCGATGCCGACTGGGTCGCCGACCAGGGCCGCGTGCTGCTCGAAGACATGCAGGTGGCCGCCATCAAGGTCGGGGCGCTGACCAGCATCGAGCAGGCCACCGCGGTGGCCGAAATCGTCTCCGACTATCCCGACGTGCCGCTGATCCTCGACCCCTTCCTGTCCGGCCTGCCGGACTCCGGCCTGGCCGACGACGACATGCTGATGGCGATCCGCCAGATCCTGGTGCCCCAGGCGACCGTGCTGCTGGTCTCGCAGGTCGAACTGGCGCGCATGGCCGAGATCTGGCGCGAAGGCGGCGGCGACATGACCGCCGAAGACGTGGACGAACTGACCACGGCCGGCTGCGAGTTCGTGCTGGTCAAGTGCAAAGGCGGCAGCCACGGCAAGGCGGTCTGCAACGCGCTCTACAACGCCGACGGTCCCGTGGCCGAATTCCAGTGGCAGCACCTGCCCGGCCCTTTCGTGGGCGCCGGCACCACCCTGTCGGCCGCGCTGGCCGCCCTGATGGCCAAGGGGCTCGATGCCGAGGACGCCATGCAGCGCGCCCAGGAGTTCACCGCCGGCGCACTGGCCAACGCCCAGCGCTTTGGCATGGGCAAACTGGTACCGAACAAATTCTACGGTTTCGAGCTGGCCAGCCCAGACGATACCGGCCCAAACAGCGAAGCGAGCAATCCATGAGTTCCCACCACACCCCTCTCGACAACAACCGCAACGGCGAACTGTTCGCGCGCGCCCAGAAGACCACGCCGGGCGGCGTCAACTCGCCGGTGCGCGCCTTTAAGTCGGTGGGCGGCACCCCGCGCTTCATCACCCGCGCCGAAGGCCCTTACTTCTGGGACGCCGACGGCAAGCGCTATATCGACTACATCGGCTCGTGGGGCCCGGCCATCGTCGGCCACGCCCATCCGGAAGTCATCAAGGCGGTGCAGGACGCCGCCACGCGCGGGCTGTCGTTCGGCGCGCCGACCGAAGGCGAGATCCTGATGGCCGAAGAAATCTGCCGCCTGGTGCCGTCGATCGAACAGGTGCGCCTGGTGTCGTCCGGCACCGAGGCGACCATGAGCGCGCTGCGCCTGGCGCGCGGCGCCACCGGGCGCGACAAGATCGTCAAGTTCGAAGGCTGCTACCACGGCCACGCCGATTCGCTGCTGGTCAAGGCCGGCAGCGGCCTGCTCACCTTCGGCAACCCGACCTCGGCCGGCGTGCCGGAAGACTTCGTCAAGCACACC
>CAMLFK010000344.1 GCA_946479255.1 uncultured Oxalobacteraceae bacterium | reverse complement strand
AGTTTTTACAAATGGCAATCGAACGCACCCTGTCGATCATCAAACCAGACGCAGTCGCAAAAAACGTAATCGGCCAAATCTACAGCCGTTTCGAAGGCGCTGGCCTGAAGGTGGTTGCTGCCAAGATGATTCAACTGTCGCGCGCTGAAGCTGAAGGCTTCTACGCTGTGCACGCAGCACGTCCATTCTTCAAGGACCTGGTCGATTTCATGATCTCCGGTCCAGTCATGGTGCAAGCCCTGGAAGGCGAAGGCGCGATTGCCAAGAACCGCGACCTGATGGGCGCAACCGATCCGAAGAAAGCTGAAGCCGGCACCATCCGCGCCGATTTCGCCGATTCGATCGATGCCAACGCCGTGCACGGTTCGGACGCCGCTGAAACCGCAGCCGTTGAAATCGCTTACTTCTTCCCAGCACTGAACGTGTATTCGCGTTAATTCGCGCGTTCATCGCGTTTGAAGTATCGGCCGGCTCCCGCACTGCGGGGTCCGGCCACAGCACCCCGCAGTACCTGGTTATAACTTTTAATCTCAAGACAGAATCTATGACGACTCTCACCAACCTGCTGGACTTCGATCCCGCGCAACTGGTCGCGTACTGCGCCGAGTTGGGTGAGAAGCCGTTCCGCGCCAAGCAATTGCAGCGCTGGATCCACCAGTTCGGCGCCAGCGACTTCAATCAGATGACCGACCTGGCCAAGTCGCTGCGCGACAAGCTGGCCACGCGCGCCGAAGTGCGCGCCCCGGCCATCATCAGCGACCACACGTCCACGGACGGCACCCGCAAGTGGCTGGTCGACGTCGGCAACGGCAACGCGGTCGAAACCGTGTTCATCCCGGAAGAAAACCGCGGCACCCTGTGCATCTCGACCCAGGCCGGCTGCGCCGTCAACTGCCGTTTCTGTTCGACCGGCAAGCAGGGCTTCAACCGTAACCTGTCGGTGTCGGAAATTATCGGCCAGTTATGGATGGCCGAATTCGAACTGCGTAAAACCAAGGGCATCGAACCCGGTCCCAAGGGCGAGCGCCAGATCACCAACGTGGTGATGATGGGCATGGGCGAGCCCTTGCTTAACTTCGAGCCGACCGTCACCGCCCTCAAGCTGATGCTCGACGATAATGCCTACGGCCTGTCGCGCCGCCGCGTGACCCTGTCGACCTCGGGCGTGGTGCCGATGATGGACAAGCTGTCCCAGGAAGTGCCGGTGGCGCTGGCGGTCTCGCTGCACGCCTCGAACGACCCGCTGCGCGATGGCTTGGTGCCGCTGAACAAGAAGTACCCGCTGCGTGAACTGATGGCCGCCTGCAAGCGCTATCTGGAATTCGCCCCGCGCGACTTTATTACCTTTGAATATTGCATGCTTGACGGCGTCAACGACACCGACGAACACGCGCGCCAGCTGGTGGCGCTGGTCAATGACCCGGTGGTCGGCGTGTCTTGCAAGTTCAACCTGATTCCTTTCAATCCATTCCCGGAGTCGGGCTTGTTGCGCTCAAAGAACCCGCGCATCAAGGCCTTCGCCCAGGTGCTGATGGATGCAGGCCTGGTCACCACCATCCGCAAGACGCGCGGCGACGATATCGACGCCGCTTGCGGCCAGCTGGCCGGCGAAGTGCAGGACCGCACCCGCGTGCAGGAGCGCATGGAAAAGATGGCTGAATACAAGCAGAAATTCGGCGCCGATTTCGGGCGCATCGTGGAGATTCCTTCTTGAACGGGCCGATGTGGCCCCATCTGTGGCGCCTGCTGGTCCAGTGCCTGGCGGGAGCGGCGCTGGCCGGCTGCGCGGCCAGCGGCGATGGCAGCGGCTCCGGCGGCAGCGGCCTGGCCGGCAGTACCACGGAATTGCGCACCGCCTCCGACCAGACCGCCAACGAAAAGCGTTCAAACATCCGCATGCAGCTGGCCATCGGTTACTACCAGCAGGGCAGCTACGCCATCGCCTTGGATGAGATCAAGCATGCCATCACCGCCAATCCGGACTCGGCCGATGCCTACGGCGTGCGCGCGCTGATCTACGCGGCCATGAATGAAATGGTGCTGGCGGACGAAAATTTCCAGCGCGCGCTGCGCCTGGCGCCGCGCAATCCTGAGCTGAACAACAACTACGGCAGCTTCCTGTGCCAGGTCGGACGCCATGCGGCCGGTATCGCCCAGTTCGAGATCGCGCTGAAGAATCCGACCTATACCTCGCCCATGAAGGCGATGGTCAATGCCGGCTCCTGCAGCGTGAAGATGAAGAATTTCGACGCAGCCGAGCGCTACCTGCTCGACGCGCTGCGTCACGACCCGGATCTTGCGGCCACCCAGATCAATCTGGCGCGGGTCTACTACGAGCGGCGCGATTATTCCCGCGCCGGATTTTTTATACGCCGCGTGACCGCCAAGGCCAAGCCGGACGCCCTGTCGGCCGAAGTGCTGTGGCTGGCTGCGCGCATCGAGCGCAAGCTTGGCGACAAAGGCCAGGAAACGGCCATGGTGACGCAGTTGCGCCGCCATCACCCCGGCTCGCCTGAGTTCGCAGCCTTCCAGCGCGGTGCATTTGATGAGTGAGACAGGAACAACAATGACTCCAGAATGGCAAGATAAGCCAGCCTCCAGCGATAAACATGGCATGCCGGGCAAGATCCTGGCAGAGCAGCGCGAGGCGCTCGGCTGGAGCGTGGAACAGGTGGCCGACCAGCTCAAGCTGGCCGTGCGCCAGGTGGTCGCGCTCGAAGCGGGCGATTACGCCAATCTGCCCGGACCGGCCGTGGTGCGCGGCTTCGTGCGCGCCTACGCCAAGGTGGTCCGGCTCGACCCGGTCCCGCTGGTCGCCATGATTTCCCTCGACACCCCGGAAGTGCCGGACAATTCGGCCAACGTGGTGCGGCGCGACAAGCCTGCCTCGTTCTCGGAAGTGCGCTTTCCGACCAACGGCAAGCGAGCCGGCCTGCCGTTGGTGCCGATTGGCATCGTCGTGCTGCTGGCCGCCGCCGCGGTCGGCGCGTGGCAGATGGGCCTGGTGTCAAAACTGAGCAGCGCTACCGAAACGGCCGCGCCTGCCACGGTGGCCACGCCGGCTCCCGGCAATGGCAATGGCAATGTGACGGTGCTGCCCTCGCCGGTAACGGGCAGCGCGCCCGCGGCGGGCGGGATTGAAACGACCGTCGTCAAGCCGGGCGAGGAACTCAAGCCGATCAATCCCTCGGTGCCGCTGATTTCGGTGCCGCCGCCGACCCCGGCCGCGGCGCCCGGCACACCGGCCGCCGCAGCAGCTCCGGCGGCGGCAGCGCCAGCCGCTGCCGGCGCCAACGCCCTGGTGATCAATGTGCGCGAAGATTCATGGGTGGAAGTGCGGCGCGCCAAGGGCCGTCCGCTGTTGTCCAAGCTGGTCAAGGCCGGCAGCACCGAAACGGTCGAGGTCACCGAGCCGGTCACCCTGATCGTCGGTAAGCCATCGGCGGTCGATGCGACCCTGCGCGGCACCGCGCTGACGCTGCCTTCCACGAACGGCACGGTGGCGCGCGTCGCGTTGCAGTAAGCGCGCCTGATTGATCCCAGATTCCAGAGTCCGATTACAGCATTTCCAGCAATAGGTCCGTGTTCATGTCTTCATCAAATTCCGCGATAGCCTCCGGTCCGCTGGCGCGCCGCACCAGCCGGCGCGTGCTGGTTTCCCATGGCGAGCGCAAGATCTGGGTGGGCGGCGACGCCCCCGTGGTCGTCCAGTCGATGACCAATACCGACACCGCCGACGTGATCGGCACCGCCATCCAGGTCAAGGAACTGGCGCGCGCCGGTTCGGAAATGGTGCGTATCACCGTGAACAATCCGGAAGCGGCGGCCGCCGTGCCGCTGATCCGCGAGCAGCTCGACAAGATGGAAATCGACGTCCCGCTGGTGGGCGACTTCCATTACAACGGCCACACCCTGCTGCGCGACTTTCCCGAGTGCGCGCGGGCGCTGTCGAAGTACCGTATCAATCCCGGCAACGTGGGGCAGGGCGCCAAGCGCGACAGCCAGTTCGCCCAGATGATCGAGGCGGCCATCCAGTACGACAAGCCGGTGCGCATCGGCGTCAACTGGGGCAGCCTGGACCAGTCGCTGCTGGCCCGCATCATGGACGAGAACGCCGCGCGCGCCGAACCCTGGAGCGCCCAGGCTGTCATGTACGAGGCGCTGGTCACTTCCGCCGTCGAGAACGCCATCCGCGCCGAGGAAATCGGCCTTGGCCGCGACAAGATCATCCTGTCCTGCAAGGTCTCC
Source organism: uncultured Oxalobacteraceae bacterium (assembly GCA_946479255.1). Next base: position 391 of record CAMLFK010000344.1, on the reverse strand, counting down.
GGCGTGCAAGACCTGATCGCCGTCTACCGCGAGCTGGCGCGCCGCTGCGACTATCCCTTGCACCTGGGCCTGACCGAAGCGGGCATGGGCAGCAAGGGCATCGTCGCCTCGACCGCCGCGCTGTCGGTGCTGCTGCAGGAAGGCATCGGCGACACCATCCGCATTTCGCTCACGCCCGAGCCGGGCGGCGACCGGACGAAAGAAGTGATCGTGGCGCAGGAAATCCTGCAAACCATGGGCTTGCGCAAGTTCGCGCCGATGGTGATCGCCTGCCCGGGCTGCGGGCGCACCACCTCGACCACCTTCCAGGAACTGGCCGACAACATCCAGACCTATCTGCGCGAGCAGATGCCGGAATGGAAGAAGACCTATCCGGGCGTGGAAGCGATGA
>CAMLFK010000343.1 GCA_946479255.1 uncultured Oxalobacteraceae bacterium | reverse complement strand
CGACTTCCAGTGCCAGAGTCTTGCGTTGGGCCAATGGAAAGCCGAACAGGCGCCCCAGCGTGGGATCAGTCCGCACCACCCAGCCGAAGGCGTAACCATCCACCGGCGTATGCATCAGCTGGAAATCGCCCTGTTTCAGCAAGGTCGACCGGCCTTGCAAACCACGCAACTGGTCTTGCAGGAAACGGGCGTAAGCAGGCGCGCTCAGGTCCAGGCCACCTGCCGCCTGCACGGCAAACAGCCACGAATGAAACTGCTCCGTATCATGCATTACTGGTGAAAAGTCCGCAACCTGCCAGCCATGCGCGCCCAACCGATGCCCCGCCGGGGTCTGCCCGCCAGCGTCCTCGGGCAGGCCGAACGCCCCCTTCATTTGCAGCGGGTCTAACACCTGCTGCGTCAGTAAGTGTTCATAGGTGTCGTGGCCGACCGCTTCGGCTATCAGGCCGACAATCAGGTAGCCAATGTTCGAATAGGACATCTTGCTGTCGGGCTTGAACTCGGGCGGTTGCTGCAGGAACCACAGCCCGGTCGTGGCGCGGTCGGCGATCGAATCGCCCGTCAATAAAGGCAGCAATGCCTGCAGGTCGGTGTCGGAGATGTCACGCGTAATGCCGGCGCGGTGACGCAACAATTGCGTCACCGTCACGCCGCGGTACTCCGGACGCATCCGGTCGCGCCATGCGGGAAACAATTCGGCCAGGGTCGAATCCCAGCGCAACTTGTTTTGCTCGACCAGGCGCGCGATCAGGGTCGCGGTCACGGCCTTGGTCAGCGACCCCATCTGGAATAGGTCGTCGCGCTGAATCAAGTCAGGGGCACCGACGCGCCGCACGCCGCTGGTCGCCGTGTCGACCTGGTCGCCATCGATAACGATCACCGCCAGGCCGGGTACACCACTGGCGGCGCGAAAACGCTCCACCTTGGCGCTCAATGGTTCATCGGCAAGCGCCAGCGGCTTCTCCGGCGAGCGGCCACCGCCGCATGCGGCGAGCGCGCCCAACAAACCCACGATCATCAGCATAGTATTGACCCGCATATCAGTCCCTTCAGGAAATGGCCAACGAAAAACCCATTGTGCTTGGGCCAACCTTAAGCAAAGCCAAAGACCGGGCCGCAAAAATCGCGCATTCAGAAAAGTTGTCTTGGGTATAATTGTCCAATGCACCTCTTACTCATCGAAGACGACCTTGATTTCGGACGCGCGCTGCAAGCGGCCTTGAAAGCGGAAGGGATCAGCAGCGAATGGCTGCGCCGGACGGCCGACGCGCCCCGCACCTTTCACGGGTCGGCGGTCGATTGCGTGTTGCTGGACCTGTCACTGAGCGATGGCTGCGGCCTGGCGCTGCTGGCGCAGTGGCGCAGCGCCGGCCACACCGTGCCGGTCATCGTCATTACCGCCCGCTCCGCGCTGCCCGACCGACTGGCCGGCCTCGACAGCGGGGCCGACGACTTTGTCATCAAGCCATTTGCCACCGAAGAACTGGTGTCCCGCATTCGCGCCGTCATGCGGCGCTACGCGCAGCAAGCCAGCGAACAATGGACCTTGGGGGAATTGGTCATCGAGCCACGCCGCTATGCGGCCCGGCTGGGTGGCACGCCATTGGGCCTGTCACCACGCGAATTCCACCTGCTGCTGGAACTGGCGCGCGAGCCCGGCGCCGTGGTGCCCAAGAGTACCCTGTCACACCGGCTGGAACCGCTGGGTGACCCGGTCGACTTCGCGTCTATCGAAGTCCATGTTTCAAACTTGCGGCGCAAGATCGGCGCCGAGCGCATCCGCACCGTGCGCGGCATCGGCTACATGCTGACGCCATGAGGCGCTGGCTGCGCCCCACACTGACGCGGCGCGTCATCCTTGCGCTGATACTGGCATTTGCCGGCGTATGGGTCGCGCTCCTGGCAATGAATTACCTGACATTCAAGCAGCAAATGCGCAGCAATTCCGGGTTGCATCAACTAAGCGGCGCCTTGTCGGCCGCGCTGGCCGACGTGGACGACAGGGCGCGCGCACAAAACGTGCTTGCCACCACCGCCGTGTGGATCAACATCATGCGCCGCGACGGCGGCCGGTTGCCGGGCGAGGTGCTGTTCCAGTTATGGGACCGCTCCGGCCACCGGCTCTATAGCGCGCCGGCGCTGGGAGGGCAAGCGCTGGAGGGAGTGCCGGCGCAGGTGCGGCACCAGACGATCAATGGCCTCCCGTATTGGGTCATCCAGCGCGACACGGCGCGCTGGTCGCTGCGGGTGGCCGAACCCCGGCTGGGCGACGGGTCGGTGCTGGAATTGATCGGCGGCGAACTGCTGACGTATTTGCTGCTGGCTTTCCCGCTGGTGCTGCTGCCGCTGTGGCTCGCCGTACGGCGGGGTTTGCGTCCGCTCCACCAGCTGACGCAGCGGATCGCGGCCCGGGCGCCCGATGACTTGTCGCCGATCGGCCATGACTTGAAATATATGGAACTGCAGCCGCTGGTGGCCGCGTTCGAAAACATGCTGGTTCAGTTGCGCGGCAAGGTGCGGCGCGAACGCGCCTTCGTGCAAGACGCCGCCCACGAGTTGCGCACGCCAATGGCGGTGATCGCCGCCCAGGCGCATGTGATCGTGCGCAGCGCCGACGCGGACTTGCGCCAGCAGGCGCAAGTCCATCTGAATGACGCCATCGCGCGCGCCTCGCATGTGGCCGGTCAGTTGCTGGAACTGGCGACGCTGGACGAGACGCCTCCGCGCGAACTGAGCAGCTTCGATGTGGCGCACCATCTGCGCCACCTGCTGGCGCAAAAAGTGGCGCATGCCATGGAGCGCAACATCGACTTGTCACTGGACGCCCCCGACACGCTGCACTGGCCGCTGGATTTGGCGGCCTTCCAGTCGGTCATCCACAACCTGCTCGACAATGCGCTGCGCTATGTGCACGAGGGCTGCCGCATCACGGTCGCGGCCGGCACAGCCGGCGGCGCGCTGACGCTATCGGTTGCCGACGATGGCCCCGGCATCGCCGAGGAATTGCGCGAACTCGTGTTCGAGCGTTTTTACCGCGTCAACGGCGATACGGCGCCAGGATCGGGCCTGGGCCTGGCGATTGTCCGCCAGGCGGTGCGCCGCATGGGCGGCACGGTACGGATTGCGCCAGGCCTGGATCAGCGCGGCTGCACGTTCCACGTGCAATTGGGCGCGGCGTAACGATCATGGACGCGACGCCTGATCTCCTTCATGGCGCGTATCGTCAACGATGGCTGGGCCGGCAGCGTGCATGGACTGGGCGTTGACGTCGAGACCGCACTGCTGGTCGAAGGCGGCAATGCCACGCGCGTGGGTGACGGGTCGGTGTATTTCCTGCGCAGCGTGGGCCTGCCCGAAGTCTGCAAGGCGAAAACACCGCTCACCTACCGCAACATCATCACGCAACGGCTGTCCGGCGACGCCAGCTTCGACATCCGCAACTGGGCCAGCTACCAGGGCGGCACCGTCAACTACAGCATCTCCGCCATCGACGGCGTGCTGACTTCCAGCCAGCCAGGCGGATCGATCTACTAAGACCAGGCTTTGCTAGTGTCCTGAATTGCAGATTCGTTGAATAAATATGGCGAGAATCGGCCTGATACCGCGTCGCAAATGCGCGCAAGGCCCCGGCCTTGCTGTGCTTTGCTCCTTGTCTCAGGCCGATTTCGCCACATTTATTATTCAACGAACTAGCAATTCAGGACACTAGCGGTTTTCCATGTCCGGCCCTTGCGGTCCCCGGCTCCGGTCCATTTCCAGCAACCCTGGTGCCGCCGATGAATGTCGAGCACCGCGTCCCAGTCCATGAAGAAGGCCCGCACGCAGGCCGGATCGAAATGGCTGCCCGCTCCGTCGCGGATGAAGGCCGCCGCGCGCTCCATTTCCCAGGCCGGCTTGTACGGGCGGAGCGAGGTCAGCGCGTCGAACACGTCGGCCACCGCCGCGATGCGCCCGTACAGCGGGATCGCCGTCCCCGACAAGCCGTCCGGGTAGCCGCTGCCGTCATATTTCTCGTGGTGGGTCAGGGCGATCGTGCGCGCCGCCCGCAATAGCGGCGACATGCTGTTTTTCAGGATATCGGCGCCGATCCGGGTGTGGGTCCGCATGATCGCCATCTCGTCGGCATCGAACGCACCCGGCTTGAGCAGAATGTGATCCGGAATGCCGACCTTGCCGATATCGTGCATCGGCGCGGCATCGCGGATCAGCTCCTGTTCCGTGTCCGAGAGGCCGAGGTTGCGCGCCACTAACCGGGCGTAATTCGACATCCGCAACAGGTGCGCGCCCGTTTCGGGATCACGGTATTCGGCGGCGCGCGACAACAGGAGGATCGCCTCCTGTTCGCCCGCCGCGATCTCCCGGATGGCGCGCGTCACGTCCTCGGCCAACTGGCTGGCGTGCCTGGTCAGCCGCAACTGGCTCCTGCGCTGCGTGAGCATGTTCTTCACCCGCGCCTGCAGTTCGATGGGGTGCAAGGGCTTGCTCAGGAAGTCGTTCGCGCCCATCTGCAACGCCTCGTGGCGCACCTTGATGTCGGTGTCGGAGGTGGCCATGATCACCGGTATCTCCGACTGGCCGGCCAGCGAACGGAATGCCGCCAGAAACTGCAGACCGTCCATGTCCGGCATCATGTAGTCGACCAGCACCAGGTCGGGCTGATT
>CAMLFK010000342.1 GCA_946479255.1 uncultured Oxalobacteraceae bacterium | reverse complement strand
CGGTTGCCGGCATTCACGTCAACCGCAGCGCCAACCAGTATTCGCCGCTCTACGTGATCCGCGGTATCTTTAGTCCCTACTTGCCCCAGGTACTGGTGCTGCAGAACGGCATCCCGATGACGACCCTGTATCAGAGCAACAAGGGCAATGTCTGGTCCGGCTATCCGGTCGAGCACATTGCGCGCATCGAGGTTATACGCGGGCCCGGTTCGGCGCTGTACGGTTCGGACGCTTACTCCGGCGTCATCAACATTATTACGAAGAACGCCGCAGATGTGCGCGGCACCGAGTTCGGCGTGCGTGCCGGCAGTTTCAACACGCGCGACGCCTGGATCCAGCACGGCGGCAGCGTCAAGGGCGCTGACGTGGCGGCTTTTCTCCGCGTTGGCCGCAGCGACGGCATCCGCCGCCTTATTGAAGCTGACGCGCAAACCCGTAACGACCGGATTTTCGGCGTGCAGGCCAGCTTGGCGCCAGGTCCGGTCAATACCGGCTACGAGGCGCTCGACGCCAACCTTGAGATCGGGTACGAGAAATGGCGTCTGCGCGCCGGCCTCAAAATACGGGACAATGTCGGCACCGGAGCCGGCATCTCATCGGCGCTGGACCCGGTCGGCAAGTCGCGCAGCGACCGTTTCACCACCGACCTGTCCTGGACCGATCCGCAAATCGACCGCGACTGGAGCGCAGGCGTGCTGCTCAGTACTCTGTACTACGCTCAACTGATCCCGGTCGATTACCAGCTATTTCCGCCCGGCCAACGCTTCCCTACCGGCGTATTTTCCAATGGCATGAATGGCGGTCCCGAGTTCTGGGAACAGCAGATCCGCCTGTCCGCCTACGCTGCCTACTCCGGTTTTGCCGGCCACAATATCCGCATCGGGCTGGGCCACGACGACCTGGACCTGTACCGCACACGTGAACGCCGCAATTTCAATTACACCGCCAGCGGCCTGCCGATTCCCCTGCCGCAGACCCTGGAATTTTCCGCCTCCAATCCTTTCCTGCTGCCGCAGCGCCGCAAGATCGATTATTTATATATCCAGGACGAGTGGTCAGTCGCGCCGGACTGGACGGTGACGGCCGGCCTGCGCCACGATCACTACTCGGACTTCGGCGCCACCACCAATCCGCGCCTGGCGCTGGTGTGGGATGCCTCGCTCGACCTCACCGCCAAACTGATGTATGGCCGTGCCTTCCGCGCCCCAGCCTTCCTGGAAGGGTATGGCATCACCAACCCGGTGGCGCTGGGCAATCCAAATCTCAAGCCGGAAACCAACGGCACGCTCGAAGCGGCGTTCGCCTGGCAGGCGCGCGCCGACACGATGGTCAACCTGACGCTGTACCGCTATGGGATGGGTGACATTATCCGCACGGTACCGAATGCGATTGCCGGCACCGGCGCCACCTATCACAATACCGGTGACCAGGTCGGCCACGGCCTCGAACTCGAGGCGAACTGGACCGCCAGCCGCAATCTGCGCGCCATGGCCAGCTACAGCTATCAGCACTCGGAAGACAAGACCACCGGGCGCGCGGCCGGCTATGCACCGACCCACCACCTGTACACGCGTGCGGACTGGCACTTCGGGGCCGGATACCTGCTCGGCGCCCAACTGAACTGGGTCGGCGAGCGCATGCGCGCCGCCGGCGATGCCCGCCCCCCCCTGGACGGCTACACGACCGCGGACTTGAGCCTGCGCACCAGCCGCGGGCCCGGAAAATGGGAATTCGCCGCCACCGTGCGTAACCTGTTCAACGCCGACGTACGCGAACCGAGCCTGGCGCCGGGCTTGCAACTGCCGAATGACCTGCCGATGGCGCAGCGCGCCTTCACCATCCAGGCTGTCTACCATCTGTAGTAATTGACATGAGCGGAGGTTGCGCCATCACAACGCAACCGCCGACTTCTACGCGCTTGGTTTGACATAGCGCAAAGCAGCCCCATCCTAGCACTTCCCTATCAGGGACATTTGTTGCAGCGCAAGATTCCCAGCAGTACTATTGGACCTGACACCACAAGTTTCTACAGGTCCCAGCAATGAACCATGCGATCCATCGTTCTCACTGCGCGCCAGCGTGCAATCCGAGCCATCCCAGCATCCTGATTGTCGACGACGCCCCCGACAACCTATTCATGCTGCGCCACGCCATGGCCGAACGCGGCTACCAGATTTTCGTCGCCAACAGCGGCGAGCAGGCGCTCACCCTGGCGAGCCGCATGCACCCGGACCTGATCCTGCTGGACGTGGTCATGCCGGGCATCGGCGGCCTGGAAACCTGCCGCCGGCTCAAGCAGCAGGCCGGCACGGCCGACATCCCGGTGATCCTGATGAGCTCAAACACCGACACCGCCGCTGTGGTGGCCGGCTTCGACAACGGCGCGGTCGACTACATCGGCAAACCGCTGCGCCTGGCCGAGGTGTGCGCCCGCGTGCGCTGCCAGCTGGCCCAGCACATCGCCCAGGCCGCACTGCAGCAGGCGGCCCTGATCGACCCGCTCACCAAAATCGCCAACCGGCGCCACTTCGACGCCTTCCTCGACCAGGAATGGCAGCGCGCCGTGCGCAGCGGAGAGCCGCTGTCCCTGATGATGGTCGACGTCGACCACTTCAAGCTGTACAACGACTCGCTCGGCCATGCCGCCGGCGACGCCGCACTGTGCCAGGTGGCCAAGGTGCTGCAGGCGCACGCCCCGCGCGCCACCGATCTGGCGGCGCGCTACGGCGGCGAGGAATTTGCCCTGCTGTTCGCCGAAACCCCGGGCGCGAATGCCGCCGCGCTGGGCGACACCATCCGCGCCCACGTCGCCGCGCTTGGCATGGCGCATCCGCGCGCCCCCGGCGGCGGCCCGGTCACCGTCAGCATCGGCGTGGCCACCATCGTGCCGTCCAAGACGGACGACATGGCCAGCTTCTTCAACGCCGCCGACCTGGCCATGTACGCAGCCAAGGAGGCCGGGCGCAACCGCGTGCATGCGGTCGACGCCGGTAACCGGGTGTGGGAAAGCGTGCGCGAACTGGTGATGCCGTAATACCTGGCTGTCCCTGCTACACTGGCCGGCACGTCACGAACGACAGCGGGGCACTTATGCAGCAATCCATCGTCCATATTGCGCTGGTGGTGCGCGATGATGATCGGCTGCGCGCCAAGGGCGTCGCATTCGTCCGCAAGCCGAAAGAGGAGGAATACGGCACGGTGGCGGTCTTCGAAGACCTGTATAGCAATCTGTGGGACTTGCTGCAATTGCGGCGTGGCCACCCGATTGCGGCACCTGTCCTGCAGCGCTGATGCCATTTACCTTGTGCCACCCCGCCATCGTCATTGCGCTGTATCGATGCGCGCGGCGTCATACCTCCCTGCCCGCGCTGGTCATTGGCAGCATGGCACCGGACTTTGTGTATTTCTTTTCATTCGGTGTGAGTGGCTCGTTCAGTCACAGCCTGCCCGGCATACTCATTTACTGCCTCCCCGCGGGCGCGTTCGTCTATGCCATTTATTATTCGCTCTTGAGGGACCCGTTCCTGGCATGGGCGCCGCCAGCGATCAGCGCCCGAATGGACTGGAAAGTCGAGTGGAAGTGGCGAAGTACCCGAGAGGCATGGGTCGTGCTCGCTTCGCTTGCACTCGGCGCCGCAAGCCATATTGCCTGGGACGCTTTCACGCACGCCAACACGCTGCCTGTAAATCACTTTGACCTTTTGCGGTCCACCATTTCGGTTGACAGGTACGAAGTACCGCTATTCAAAGTATTGCAGCATGTGAGCACACTGGTCGGATTCGTCGTCATCACCGCTTACGCCCTTGGCTGGTATTCAGGCAGCACGCCGGCTGAGCCGTTTCCTGCTTCATTGAGCGTAAAGCAGCGGCTGGCTGTCCTGGCGGCGGTGGCCGCGGCATCCGCAGCCGGCGCCGTATCAGGTCTGCTGCTGCGCCGTGCATTCAGCATCGAGCATGGACTTTTCATCGCGGTAGTGAGCGGTATGGCGACTGCGGCACTGGCGATCGTGCTTCTTTGCGTTGGATGGCACCTATCCGCTTGCAGACGGACAAAGAAAAACTGAGCGCAGAGCATATTGTCTGGCAGAGCTACAATGCCTCCAATGCGACACCCATCGAAAATATTCTTTCTACCCGGAGCAGCAGGCCGAACGGAATTCTGGCGTCCCGCTTCCGACCTGCTGAACCACCCGGCCGCAAAAGTTCATGTGAGCTGGCCTGGTTTCGGTGGCACGCCACCCGATCCGGCCATCCGGGACATCGACGATCTCGCCTCCAGGCTCCTCGCCGACATTGACCAGCCCAGCGCGCTGATCGCGCAATCGATGGGAGGCGTCGTCGCCATGCTGGCGGCGCTCAGGAAGCCGGAGCTCATCACTCACCTGGTACTTTCCGTGACCTCGGGCGGGATGGACCTGGCGATGTTTGATGCCGAAGACTGGCGTCCATCCATCCGGGCTGCTCATCCGGGATTGCCGGACTGGTTCACCAGCTACCAGCAAGACTTGACGCCCCGCTTATCCCAGCTGCATATCCCCACGCTTCTGCTGTGGGGGGACTCCGACCCGATCAGTCCCGTGCAGATCGGCCAGCGCCTGGCGTCCGTGCTGCCGCGGGCGCAATTGCATGTTCTCGCAGGTGGTGACCACAATCTCGGCTGCACGTTGGCGAACCTTGTTGCGCCGCTGATCGATCGGC
>CAMLFK010000341.1 GCA_946479255.1 uncultured Oxalobacteraceae bacterium | reverse complement strand
CTTGCCGCGGTAGATCAGGCCCTGTTCGAACAGGCGCACGAACACTTCGGTGACGACCTTCGAGCGCGGCTCGTCCATCGTGAAATATTCGCGCTTCCAGTCCGGCGAGGTGCCCATGCGGCGCATCTGGCCGGTGATGGTGTTACCGGATTTCTCTTTCCACTCCCACACCTTGCTGACGAACTGCTCGCGTCCGAGGTCATGGCGCGAAATTTTTTGCGCGTCGAGCTGGCGTTCCACCACGATCTGGGTCGCGATGCCGGCATGGTCGGTGCCCGGTACCCAGGCGGTATTGAAGCCGCGCATGCGGTAGTAGCGGGTCAGGCCGTCCATGATGGTCTGATTGAACGCGTGGCCCATGTGCAGGGTGCCGGTGACGTTCGGCGGCGGCAGCTGGATCGAAAACGCCGGCTTGCCGGCATCCATGGTGGCGGCGAAGTATCCGCGCTGTTCCCATTCCGTACGCCAGAATTGTTCAATATCGGCTGGCTCGAAAGACTTGGCTAATTCCATGATGTTGGTGTAGTTGATTTCGCGAAAACATCCATTATAGAGGAGTGAGGCGGCGCTGTCGGGCAGATGGCGGCCGCAGGCTGCGGCTTTTTCCATGAAAAAAGGACGCCGAAGCGTCCTTTTGCCCAATTGCAGTGCTTGCATCAATTACCGCGTCCGACAGTCGTGTTGCGCTCATACGTGCCATAGGTCGTTGTGCAAACCTTTCAGCCCGTCTAAGAGTTCCTGTCATCGGCGTGATTGATGTGCCTTTACTGCTACCCTCGTAAGGGCCAACCTGACCGCTGTTGTGATGTATGACAAGCCAGCTTTTGCATCATGGAGATTCTGCTATCGGAAAGGTGTGTAGAAGCGCACGCCCTTCACTTCCTGCCCCGAACCGTCCTACGGACCGTATTCGTCTCTGACAGGCGTTACTTTCCCGCCTGCATGCGGCAACATGCCGCTTGCAGTGTCGGGCGTCGCCGTCCGACTCGCCACGGGTAGCGCATTTCAGCTGCGACATCACATGCAGCTACGGCTGCGAGCCGTAGGGATGCATACCTTGGTGGTGCACGCATGAAGTAGCTCAGCTACTGATTTGACAGGTCGATTCAGCTGAAGTTCAACAGGCGGAGCGCGATTGGCGGTCACCTACCGCGCGTGGTTGCTACCGTCCGCGATCCGGCTTGCTGGACCAGCGGACGACTCAGTGTAGTAGTACAAGTTCTGGAGAATCAATGACCGCACCCATAAGTCGCGATCCGCTCATACGCCGCGCGCGCCTGCACCAGTCCAAAACCGAATTTGCCGTCCCAGCCGGCAGCGCCCAGGTCAAGCGCGCTCTTGGTTAACGTGCTGCGGATCTGCGCCCCGGTGCAGCGTGGGTAGTAGCTCCAGACCAGCGCCGCCACCGCCGACACGTGCGGCGTCGCCATCGAGGTGCCGTCGTAGTAGGCGTAATTGGTGGCCGTGACCTTGATGCTGGCGGTCTGGCCGAGCTGGGTGCGCATGGCCGCGCCTTCGGTGTCGGACGCCGTTACCGACGGGATACTGGTTCCGGTTTCGCCCAGGGTGCCGTTGAAGCCGCCCGGCGCGTTGTTGTAGACCACCGCGCCGACCCCGCCGCTCAGTTCGCAATTAGCCACCTTGTCGGCAAAGGCAATGCTGCCGCGCGCGATCAGGCAGACCTTGCCGGCCATGGCCGGCTTGACCATGTCGCCGATGCCGAAGTCGGCCAGCGGGGCGCTGGCGCCGGTGTGCGGCGAGCCGTCCATGGTGCCGGGGTCATACGTCTTTTTGCCCACCGCGAGCGCCGCGTCCATGCCGCCCCCCATCGGCACGGTCGACAGGACCGACACACCGGGCGCGGAGATTTCCACCTTGCTGTTGTACTGGGAAAAATCGGCCCAGGCGCGGTTTTCGTCCAACGCGCCCACCATCATCACGCTGGCATAGCCGGCCGGATAGGAAATGTCGGTGTTGCCGTCGTTGCCGGCGGCAGCGACCGACAGCACGCCATTGGCCGCCAGCGCGTCGAAGGTGCGCTGCTCGGTGCGGCTTGGGCTGGCGCCGCCCAGCGACATGCTGATCACGTTGGCTCCGTTTGACGCGCACTGGTTGGCCGCCGCCGCCAGCGTGGACGAATAGGCCCAGCCGGCAGCGTCGAACACCTTGACGATATGCAGCTTCAAGCGTTTGTTGGGTGCCACGCCGACCACGCCCACGCCGTTGTTGTTGATCGCCGCCACGGTGCCGGCCACGTGGGTGCCGTGATGGTTTTCGTCCGTGTACCACCAGCCGGTGCCGCGGTCGTAGCCGCCGCTGGCCGGGATGCCGGCCAAGTCTTCATGCGCGCGGTCGAGGCCGGAGTCGATGATGCACAGTTTGCGGTTGCCAATATTGGTGTCGGGCAGCTGGTCGGCCTGCACCATCGGTATGCCATATGGCACCAGCTGGCCGGCCAGGTAAGGCTTCTTGGCGCTCGCGGCGAGCGCGAAGGGATAGCGCTTGACGTCTTCCTCCACATACATGAAGTTGGGATTGTTACGCAGGCCGCGCAGCGCCACCGCCGGCACCTCGATCGCCATCGCGTTCAGCGCCGGCAGGTCCAGCTTGATGTTGCCGCGCGCCGCCGCCACGGCCGCCTTGGCCACGGCCGCCGCGCCCGGCTGGAAGGCCACGATGACCCGGCTTGTGTCCGCCGCGCCGGCGACATCGCTGGCTAGCAGGGCAAGTACTGCGAAGGAAAGTCGAAAGCTCATCATGCTGAAATTCTCCGAAAACATTCGATGAAGGGAGTCGCATTGCGCGGCTGGCTGAACAAATAATGCAAGGCTGTGGGACAGCGGCCTTGTTCGGCGTATAATGTGCGCGCCACCGTAACGGTGGCACACGCTAGGGGTCCTGCCGGTCGTATTTGCTGCCGGTGGGTGAGAAACACCCTCTGAACCTGATCTGGATAATGCCAGCGAAGGGAAGCCAGTGAATGCCATGCCGCGATACTCTCCGCCGGCCGGTGCTCCAACCTCCTTTGCTGGCTCCTGCCCAAAGGAGCCATAATGAATGCACCACTGAAGTTTGATTCCGCCACCGCCATCGTGGACCAGGCGGCCATCGCGCCGTTCCCCAATTCCCGCAAGATCTACGTCGACGGCAGCCGTCCCGACATCCGCGTGCCGATGCGCGAAGTGAGCCAGTCCGATACGCCGGCCTCCTTCGGCGCCGAACCGAATCCCCCTATCTACGTCTACGATACTTCCGGCCCGTACTCAGACCCGTCGGCCGTGATCGACATCCGCTCCGGCCTGTCGACCCCGCGCCTGCCATGGATACTGGAACGTAAGGATACCGACGAACTGCCGGGCCCGACCTCGGAATACGGCCAGGCCCGCCTGGAAGATCCAGCCCTGACCGCCATGCGCTTCAAGCTGCACCGCAAGCCGCGCCGCGCCAAGGCGGGCGCCAACGTGACCCAGATGCATTACGCAAGACTAGGCATCGTCACGCCGGAAATGGAATTCGTGGCGATCCGCGAAAACCTGCGCCGCAAGGAGTACCTGGCCGAACTGGAAGCCTCCGGCCCGATGGGCAAGCGCACCGCCGCGCTGATGGGCCGCCAGCATCCGGGCCAGTCCTACGGCGCCGCATTGACGCAAGAGATCACGCCGGAATTCGTGCGCGATGAAATCGCCCGCGGCCGCGCCATCATTCCGGCCAATATCAACCACCCGGAAATCGAACCGATGATCATCGGCCGCAACTTCCTGGTGAAGATCAATGCCAACATCGGCAATTCGGCCGTGACCTCGTCGATCGGCGAAGAAGTCGAAAAGATGACCTGGGCGATCCGCTGGGGCGCCGACAATGTGATGGACCTGTCCACCGGCAAGCACATCCACGAAACGCGCGAATGGATCATCCGTAACAGCCCGGTGCCGATCGGCACGGTGCCGATTTACCAGGCGCTGGAAAAGGTCAACGGCAAGGCTGAAGACCTGACCTGGGAAATCTACCGCGACACCCTGATCGAACAGGCCGAGCAAGGCGTCGATTACTTCACCATCCACGCCGGCGTGCTGCTGCGCTACGTGCCGATGACCGCCAACCGCCTGACCGGCATCGTCTCGCGCGGCGGCTCGATCATGGCCAAGTGGTGCCTGGCGCATCACAAGGAATCCTTCCTGTACACGCACTTCGAAGAGATCTGCGAGATCATGAAGGCCTACGACGTCTCGTTCAGCCTGGGCGACGGCCTGCGCCCCGGTTCCATCTACGACGCCAACGACGAAGCGCAACTGTCGGAATTGAAGACCCTGGGCGAACTGACCCAGATCGCCTGGAAGCACGACGTGCAGGTGATGATCGAAGGCCCCGGCCACGTGCCGATGCAGCTGATCAAAGAGAATATGGACTTGCAGCTGGAACAGTGCCACGAAGCCCCGTTCTACACGCTCGGACCATTGACCACCGACATCGCGCCCGGCTACGACCACATCACCTCCGGTATCGGCGCGGCGCAGATCGGCTGGTACGGCACCGCCATGCTGTGCTACGTGACGCCAAAGGAACACCTGGGCCTGCCGAACAAGGACGACGTCAAGGACGGCATCATCACCTACAAGATCGCCGCCCACGCGGCCGACCTGGCCAAAGGCCATCCGGGTGCGCAGATCCGCGACAACGCGCTGTCCAAGGCGCGCTTCGAGTTCCGCTGGGAAGACCAGTTCAAC
>CAMLFK010000340.1 GCA_946479255.1 uncultured Oxalobacteraceae bacterium | reverse complement strand
CTGGAATGGCAGCTCAAGGAATTCGAGAAGCAGATGGGCATCGCCTGCAGCTTTCGTTGCGGCGAAACCGACATCGAGCTCGACATTAACTACGCCACCGCCCTGTTCCGTATCTTTCAGGAGGCGCTGACCAATATCGCCAAGCATGCCAAGGCGACCCGCGTGGCGGTGAAGTTGGAACGCAACGCGGACCAGCTGTGCCTGTCGATTGCCGATAACGGCGGCGGCATCGCCCCGGCCGACCGCCGCAAGCCGCAATCGTTCGGCCTGCGCGGCATGCGCGAGCGCGCCGCGGCGCTGGGCGGCACCATGACCTTGTCGCCAGCCGACGGAGGTGGCACGATAGTGGCCATCCATATACGGCTGACTGCGCCTGCGCAGCCGGCCAACGCGACAATCCAATAACAATGACCGAAAAAGCTACCATCCGCGTTTTTATTGCCGACGACCACGCCATCGTGCGCGAGGGCCTGAAGCAGATCCTGGCCGAGTCGCCCGACATCATCGTGGCCGGCGAGGCGGAAAACGGCGTCGACGCCATCAAGCTGTTCCGCAAGTCCAAATGCCACGTCATGCTGCTCGACATTTCCATGCCTGACCGCAGCGGCATCGACGTGCTCAAGCAAGTCAAGACCGAACATCCCGAAATCGCCGTGCTGATGCTGTCGATGCACCGCGAAGACCAGTACGCGATCCGCTCGCTCAAGGCCGGCGCGTCCGGCTATATGACCAAGCAAAGCGCCCCCAAGGAACTGGTGTCGGCGATCCGCCAGGTGGCCAGCGGCCAGAAGTATGTCAGCGCCTCGCTGGCGCAGGAACTGGCCGCCTCGATCGGGGAGAATCACGAAACCGCCCTGCACGACACCCTGTCGGACCGCGAATACCAGACCCTGACCATGATCGCCTCCGGCAAGACGGTCAGCGCGATCGCCAAGGAACTCTCGCTGTCGGTCAAGACCATCAGCGAGTACCGCGCACGCTTGCTGACCAAGATGAAGCTGAAGAACAGCGCCGAGCTGACCCACTATGCGATCAAGAATCAGTTGATCGAGTGATATCGCCAGAGAACAATGACTAATGCCGAGAAGTAAGATACTTTCCAGCTTCTTATCGGGATGATGGCATAAAGCAAAGCCGATTATCATTCGCATAATCGCTGCCACAACCTGATGAGATACCCCTAAAAGCATGGCTACCCCAACCGACAAACCGCCAGCCACCGGCCTCGCACCGGCCGGACAGAATCCTGCCGATATTGCGCGCGAAGCATTTCGTCGGCTGGCCACGCGCCGCATCGCGCCGACGCCGGAAGCCTATCGCGAGATCTACTATGAAATAGCGGGCATTAGCGAGAGCCCAGTGCCGGCCGCGTCGGTTGAAAGCGACCACGGCGCCGAGACGGTGCTCTCCGATTTCGCCACCCGCCTGTCCGACACGCCCGGCGACCTGACCGAATTCGGCCGCCGTTTCAACCGCGCCGTCAAGGCGCGCGACTGGGATGGTTACGCGCGCAGCCTGTCTCAACTGGTTGAAAAGCATTTTCGCCGCACGCCCACCAGCGGCGGCATCGAACTGGCCGCGCTGGCCGAAGACGCCGAATCCAAGCAGCTGCGCGACCTGCTCAGCCGCACCCTGACCTTCGCGGTCGCGTCACTCCTGTCCGGCAGCCCGGCGTTGGTCACCGAAGCCGAATCGCTGGGCGCGGCCGTCAAGAGCGCCCATACCGAAGACGCGCTCAACGAGATCGCCCTGCGCCTCAAGCAACTGTGCTACCAGATTGAAATCAAGGGCGGCGACGTGGCAGAACAGCAAGAATTGCTGCTGCGCCTGTTCAAGCTGCTGCTGGAAAACGTCAGCGAACTGCTGGACGACGACAGCTGGCTGCGCGGCCAGATCGACGCCGTGCAGGAATTGATTGCCGGCCCGCTCAACCAGCGCGCGCTGGAAGACGCCACCCGCAGCCTGAAGGAAGTCATTTATAAGCAGAGCCAGCTCAAGCACAGCCTGTCGGATGTGAAGCTGACCGTCAAGAACATGATGATGACCTTCATTGACCGCCTGAGTTCGGTGGCCACGTCGACCGGCGACTTCCATGAAAAAATCGGCGGGTTCTCCGAGAAAATCAGCCACGCGCAAAACATCGTGGAGCTCAACAGCATTCTGGATGAGGTGCTGCGCGAAACCCGCATCGTGCAGACCGAGGCCTTGAAGTCGCGCGACCGCATGATCCAGGCGCGCCAGGAAGTGCAGGAAGCCGAGCAGCGCATTCACTCGCTGGAAGCCAAGCTGCAGCATATGAGCGAACTGGTGCGCGAAGACCAGCTGACCGGCAGCCTGAACCGGCGCGGACTGGACGATGTGTTCGAACGCGAGACGGCCAGGTCCGACCGGCGCGGCACGCCGCTGTGCATTGCGATGCTGGATTTGGATGATTTCAAACGCCTCAACGACACCTACGGCCACCTGGCCGGCGACGCGGCGCTCAAGCATCTGGTGAAGATTGTCAAGGACACCATCAGGTCGATGGATGTGATTGCGCGCTTCGGCGGCGAGGAGTTTGTAATTCTGCTGCCGGAGACCACGGTGGAAGCGGCTTCGCAGACCATGACACGCCTGCAACGCGAGCTGACCAAGCATTTCTTCCTGGCCGATAACGAGAAGGTGCTCATTACCTTTTCCGCCGGGGTGGCGCTGCGCTTGCCGAACGAGGATCAGGCTTCGCTCGTCAAGCGGGCGGACAAGGCGATGTATAAGGCTAAGCACACGGGTAAGAACCGGGTGGTGGTTGCCGAGTAAGCGCTATCTATATAGTAGGTGTCCGGAACGGCTGCAGAAATGCAGCCGTTTTCCGTTAACCATGCTAAGCCATTAACCTGTCATCCCCGCGGAGGCGGGGACCCATACCACTGAGGATTAATGATTTAGCTACTCTTTTGCGCTATGGGTCCCCGCCTTCGCGGGGATGACAGGTGGAGGCGTTATCGACTAAGCATGAAAACTGGCGCTTGAGCCTGATCCTTACCCACAAAAAATAATTATTTTCACCCTAAAGTTTGCCAAAACAAGGTCGCTTAAGCGGGGCGCCATAGCAGGGCTTGAGAGTGAAAAACGAAAAAATATTCTGTTTTCCACCATCAACTTTTTCAAGGGACCTCCGTTACCAGATTCAACTACGGTTTGATTGCTTCGGTTTAGAGAAGCAGACCAAGGTGAACTGAGGCAAGTCGCCCGCCCCGAAATACCAGTTTGGAGAAACATCATGGCCGCAAATATCAACACCAACATCGCTTCCCTCAACTCGCAGCGTAACCTGAGCTCGTCGCAAACCGCCCTGGCAACTTCGATGCAGCGCCTGTCGTCCGGCCTGCGCATCAACAGCGCAAAAGACGACGCTGCCGGTCTGGCGATTTCCGAGCGCTTCACCTCGCAAATCCGCGGTAACAATCAAGCGGCCCGTAACGCCAACGACGGTATCTCGCTGGCCCAGACGGCTGAAGGCGGCTTGAGCACCGCAGGCGATCTGCTGCAACGTGTCCGCGAACTGGCAGTTCAGTCCGCCAACGGCAGCAACTCCGACAGCGACCGCAAATCGATCAACAACGAAGTCACCGCCCTGACCCAGGAACTTGACCGCGTCGCCAACACCACCCAGTTCAACGGCCAGAACGTTCTGGACGGCAGCATGACCTCGACCCAGTTCCAGGTCGGCGCCAACGCCAACCAGACCATCAATATCGGTGTGGCCAGCGCCCGCGCTTCGGACATCGGCAACAACGTCCTGGAAAACGGCACCGCTGATGCGCCAACCGACGCCACCTCGATCAGCCAGGCAAACAGCGGCTCGGCTAACATGGTGACCGCCCAGGTCCTGCAGATCAGTTCGGGTGCCGGTGTCACCACCAACGTGTCGGTCGACACTGGCGACTCGGCCAAGAAGATTGCTGCCAACGTCAACGCCCAGAGCGGCACCAGCGGCGTGCAAGCCCAGGCATCGACCAAGGCAACCATCTCCGGCATCGCCGACGGTGCGGTGCAGTTCGAACTGCGCGGCTCGAACTCGATTGCCAACAACGCCAACTCGCAGCCAGTGACGATTTCGGCAACGGTAGTGAACGGCGACCTCTCGGCCCTGGCCCAGTCAGTCAATGCCCAGAGCAACACCACCGGCGTGACCGCCAGCATCAAGCTGACCGCCGATGGCAACAAGGAACTGGAACTGACCGAGAACGCCGGCAACGATATCAACATCAAGGCCACTGCCGCTGACGACGGCCTGGCAGCTGCTGAATTGCGCGGCGCCGACACCGAGGCGGCAATCGGCGCCACCGCTGCCGTCCAGGGCCTTGGCGTAGCCATCGATGATACAAATGGCGTAACCGTCGGTGGTACCGTATCGTTCTCGTCGGATAGCGGCTTCTCGATCGCAGGTACCCCGGATGGCACCACTGCCGCCAACACCACTGGCGACAACGCGACCGTTCTGGGCGCCGGCATGAGCGTCGGCAGCAAACTGAGCAGCGTTTCTTCCATCGACGTGAGCACCGTCGACGGCGCTAACAAGGCCCTGCTGACCATCGATGCCGCCCTGACCTCGGTCAACAGCAACCGCGCTGCGCTGGGTGCGATCCAGAACCGTTTTGCTTCGACGATCTCGAACCTGCAAACGACCACGGAAAACCTGTCGGCTTCCCGTAGCCGTATCCAGGACACCGACTTTGCCGCAGAAACCGCGAACATGACCCGCGGCCAGATCCTGCA
>CAMLFK010000339.1 GCA_946479255.1 uncultured Oxalobacteraceae bacterium | reverse complement strand
CGCCGCCGGGCAGGGCGATCAGCGCGCCATACGGCACCGGCTGGCGCGCGCGCAGGCGCGCATACAGCGCAAAGATCGAGCCGAAGGCATCGAAGCGCAGGCGGTAGGTGTAGTTGACCTGGTAGGTGTCGCCGGCGGCGATCAGCTCATGAATGCGCTCCAGCGCATCGGTGAACGACGCCTGGTCGACATTGGCGCGCACCGCCGCGATCCCGGCAGGCTGGGTGTTGTGACCGCTGCGCACTCCCAGCCAGTCGCTTACTTCCTGCGGCGACAGGTGGGCGCAGGCGTCGAACAGCAGCACCTGGGCCGGCGCCATGCTGGCCGCGTGGGCCGGGATGCCGAGCAGCTGGCCACCCAGTTCATAGGTGAGCACCGCCACCGCGTGCAGGCCGCGTGCGCTAGCCGCCGTCAGCTGGTCCAGCAGTTCCGGCCAGCCGCCCGCATCGAGGCAGGACAGGGTGCCCACGTGGCCGGTGTACAGGCGCGAACGGGCATTGCAGGGATCGGCCGCGCTGGCATCGTCAAGCAGGGCAAAGCAATCCATCATTTCAAGGTGCGAGCATCAGCGCGATTTGCAGTCCACTGCCTTCGGCGGGATGGTGTTTGAAGCCGCTGCGGGTGTAGCGGTGCCAGCGCCCGGCCACGTAGCTGACCAGCAGGCTGGCGCGCGCGGCGACGTCGGCTTCCTGGCCGTGCCCTTGCGTGACGGCCAGGCGCAGCGACTGTTTGCAGGCCAGTTCCACCTTATCGTAGAACTGGTTCATGCGCAGCAGCAGGCGTTCGTCTTCGCTGATCAGGGCGTCGCCGATCAGCACCCGGGTCATGCCGGGATTGTTGGCGGCGAAGGACAGCAGCATGGTCAGAATGGCATTGGCCTGGCGCACGCCGTCGGCTTCGCGCTCGCTGATCTGGTTGATCAGGCCGAATACGCTCGATTCGATGAAGTCGATCAGGCCTTCGAACATCTGGGCCTTGCTGGCGAAGTGGCGGTACAGGGCCGCTTCCGACACCGACAGGCGCGCCGCCAGGGCGGCAGTGGTGATCTTCTCGCCCTTGGGCTGCTCCAGCATGCCTGCTAAGGCCTGGAGGATTTCCAGTTTGCGCTGGCCCGGCTTGGTGCTTGCCATGTCGTGTCGTCAGGTTGGTCGTAGGGTGGTCAGCGCAGCCGGTGAACCCGGCGCGCCAGTTGCCTGAGTGATTTTACTTTGACATCGACATAAGTGGGGCCTTTTAGCATCCTCGGCAGCACCGGGGCGCCGGACGCATCGGTTTTGCGCAGGTACTGGGTCAGCCATACGGTGCGCAAGCCCACTCGCTTTGCGCTACGCAAGTTCTCCAGGGTGTCCTCGACCAGGACGCAGCGGCGCGCCGGCAAACCGTGCTTTCTGAGCAGGCGGCGCAGCATCAGCGCGGATGGCTTGGGCCGCAGCTGGCCGTGCACCTGCATGTCTTCGATGGCAATGTGGTGGCTGAAGTGGCGCGCCAGGCCCAGGTGGCGCATCACGTCGGTGGAGTAGCGCATGGGCGCATTGGTCAGCAGAATCTTGCGGCCCGGCAGGCGGCGCAGCAGGCGCGACAGGCCGCGTTCGCAGCGGATCATGTCTTCCATGCCTGCAATCTGGTGGGTTTCGTGCAAAAAATCCGCGGCGCGCACCTTGTGGTGCTTGATCATGCCCAGCAGCGTGGCGCCGTAGCGGCGCCAGTAGACCAGCCGCGCCTGTTCCACCTGGGCCTGGGTGGCCGGCGTGACGCCGTCGCCCAGCACGCGCGCAATGTAGATGTTCATATTCGCCACGATCGCCGGGAAGATCGCGGACGACGCATCGTGCAGGGTATTGTCCAAGTCGAACAGCCATAGCGGGGAGGACGGGGTAAGATTCGGCACGTATTTTTAGATGGGCAGAGGATGGTGATGAAGCGGATGCGACAGACGATTATAGTGGTGTTCCTGAGCTGGCTCATTCTGGCCATGCCGGGCGCGTGCGCGGCCGACCGGGGTGCCTTGTTCAAGGTCAGCGGCCACGGGCACACGATGTATCTGTTCGGCACAATGCACGTCGGCATGCCGGATTTTTTTCCCTTGGAGCCGCGCATACGCACGGCGCTCGAGAACGCCTCCACGCTGGCGCTGGAGATCGATCCGATGGCCGATCCGGCGCGCATGTCGGCCGCGCTGCAGACATATGGCGCCTACGATCCGCGCAAGAGTGCCGGACGCGAGATGCCGCCCGCGCTCAAGCCGCGCCTCCTCAAGGTGCTGCGCGAACGCTCGATCGACCCGTTCACCGTGGCGCACCTGAAACCGTGGCTGGTGGCCACCGCGCTGACGATGAGCGAATTTACCTTGCAAGGCTGCCGGCCCGAGCTGTCGGTCGACCTGCACCTGGCGCAGATGGCGCGCGAGCGCAATGTGCCGATTGTCGAACTGGAATCGCTGACGATCCAGCTGAGCCTGTTTGACCGCCTGTCGCATGCGGAGCAGTGGCATTACCTGGAAAGCACGGTGGAGGGCATCGAGAACGGCCGCCAGCGCGCCGAAGTGAAACAGGTGATCGAGGCATGGGGCAAAGCCGACCGGACCGCGCTGGATGCGATCGCCGAGCACGCGGAGAAAGATATGACCGTGGCGGGCAAGTTCGTGCAGAAAGTGTTGCTGGAAGAACGCAATGGACCGATGGCGGACAAACTGCTCAAGCTGCTGGAAGGTGAAGACAAGGTGGTGGCGGCGATCGGCGTGCTGCACCTGGTCGGCAAAGGCAGCGTTCCGGCCAGACTGCGGACGAAGGGAATGACGGTGGAGCGGGTGTACTAAGGGGAATGGTGCCCTTTACGTGGATTGAACACGTGGCCTCTCCCTTACCAAGGGAGTGCTCTACCACTGAGCTAAAAGGGCGTACTGGTCAGATCTTGCGGCGGCTGGCGCCGCCACAAATTTTTAGTGCGACCGGATCATAGTGCCAAAAGCCTGTTCGGTCAAGACTTCGAGCAGTAATGAGTGCTCGATGCGGCCGTCGATAATGTGCACCGTATTCACGCCCGACTTGGCCGCATCCAGTGCTGACGAGATTTTTGGCAACATGCCGCCGGAAATCGTACCGTCGGCAAACATTTCGTCGATTTCGCGCGCCGACAGGTCGGTGACCAGATTGCCTTTCTTGTCTTGCACGCCGGCGATGTTGGTCATCATGATCAGCTTTTCAGCTTTCAGGATTTCCGCGATCTTGCCTGCGACCACGTCGGCATTGATGTTATAAGCCTGGCCATCCTGGCCGAAGCCGATTGGCGAAATGATCGGAATGAAGGCGTCATCCTGCAGCGCCTTGACCACCGCCGGGTTGATGGCGTCGATCTCGCCGACGAAACCGATGTCCAGGAACTCGCCCGGCTTTTCGCGGTCGGGCATGGCCATCCGGCGTGCGCGGATCAGGCCGCCGTCCTTGCCGGTCAGGCCCACGGCCTGGCCGCCGTAGTGGTTGATCAGCATGACGATGTCCTGCTGGACTTCGCCGCCCAGCACCCACTCCACCACTTCCATGGTTTCTTCGTCGGTGATGCGCATGCCCTGCACGAAGGTGCCTTGCTTGCCGATCTTTTTGAGCGCATTGTCGATCTGCGGGCCGCCGCCATGGACCACGACCGGGTTCATGCCCACCAGTTTCAGCAGGATCACGTCGCGCGCGAAGCCGTGCTTCAGGCGCTCATCGGTCATGGCGTTGCCGCCGTATTTGATGACGATGGTCTTGCCATGGAAATTGCGGATGTATGGCAAGGCTTCAGCCAGGATCTGGGCCTTGATTTGGGGCGAGACCGAGGCAAGGTCGGCGGAGGTTTCGGTCTTCAAATTGGGCAGGGGAGCGGTCATGACGGGTCCAAAAACGAAATTTTGCGAGATTTTACAGGCAACAGGCCTAAGTCTGTACGCATTATAGGGTGATCTTGTTGTATTTTACGATTTCCAAATGACAGGGGGATCACCATGACGAGCTGCACACGCTGCGGTGCGGCCTTTACGTGCGGCATGGCCGCGGGCGACAGCAATCCTTGCTGGTGCGCCGCCTTGCCCAAGTTGCTGCCCCTGCCAGGCGCCGGGAGCGGCGCCGATGCCGCCGGCTGCTGGTGTCCGGCCTGCCTGCGGGACGAAATTGCCCGGCGCCAGGCCGCCTCCGCCCCACCGTAAAACAAAATGCTTGACAGCGTATCTGCTCGCGTCTACTGTATCAGTCAATTAATACAGTAGTTAAAAACCAAGCCGAAGCACCCCTCAACCACCACCACGAGACAAAATCATGAAAAAAATCGTTGCCGCTGCCTTAGTTACCCTCTCCCTCGCGATGCCGGGCGCCTTTGCCCAAACCGCTGCACCGTCCACCGTGCAGCTCGACCCTGCCGCCGTCACCGCCGTCAAGGAACTGCTCGATGCGATGAAGTTCCGCGACATGATGCAGATGTCGTTCGCGCAGATGCAGCAGAACCTGCCGCAGATGATGCTGCAAGGCGCGACCGGCGCGATCAATGCCAATCCCAAGTTGAACGCCGCGCAAAAGAAGGAAGCCATCGCGGAAGTGACCAAGGAACTGCCGGAGGCCGCCAAGGCCTTCGCCGGCACCATGAACGATCCCAAGCTGATGGATGAGCTGATGGCCGAGATGGTGCCGCTGTATGCACGCTATTTCAGCGCTGAAGAACTGCGCGCCATGGCCGCTTTCTACCGCACCCCGGTGGGCTTGAAGATGATGCAGACCATGCCGCAACTGATGGGCGAGTCGATGCAGATCAGCCAGCGCGT
>CAMLFK010000338.1 GCA_946479255.1 uncultured Oxalobacteraceae bacterium | reverse complement strand
CTGCTGGCATTGGGCATGGTTGCCTTCGGCGGGCACCTGGAACGGCTGGGCGCCCGCCTCGGCATGCTGCTGGCCGGCTGGCGCGCGATTGCACTGCCGGCACTTTTCCTTGGACTTCCCAGGGTACTGCTGGCGGACCGCTTCGAGACCACGCACGCCCTGGTGGACGACTGGTACAGTCACGCGGTCTACCTGTCTCTATTCCTGCTTGGCGCCTTGCTGGCGGATCAGCGCCGCTTCTGGGACGGGCTCGTCAACTTGCGTTGGCCGGCCCTCGGCATCGCCCTTTGCTGCTGGGCTGCCGCCGTGATCTTCTATGCACTGCCCTATGAACTGCGTAGCGAAGCGCACATGGCGGCATGGACGGTGGCGATCCGGATGAGCGATGGCCTGTGCAGCTGGAGTGCCATCGTTGCGGTCTGCGCTTTCGCGCAGCGCCACCTGAACCATGACAGCGAAGCCCGCCGCTATCTGACAGAAGCGGTGTTCCCTGTTTATATACTGCATCAGACATTGATCGTCACGATCACGCACCTGATCAAGCCGGCCGGGATTACACCGGCCGTGGAAGCTTTGCTGCTGATTGTGCTGACCTTGTGCCTGTCTTTCGGCGCCTTTGCCATCGTGCGCCGCGTGGCCTTACTGCGCCCCTTGTTTGGTCTGGGACCGGAGCGCAGCGCCGCCAGCACGGCAAACCTTACAAGCCAAAATCAGGCCTGCTGCGAAGGTACTAGTTATTGCGCAAGCTTACTGCGGGTGAATCTATGACGAAGGCTTAGGTGCCCTTGGTGGTGCCTGCGCCGGCCTTGGTTGCGGTGCCGCCGGGCTGAGCGCCGCCCTGCATGCTGCCTGCGCCGCCTTGCAGGTCAGCCTGCATGCCGCCGCTGCTGCCCGCACCGGCACTCTGCATGCTGCCGCGGGCCTGGCCGCCATCGGCGCGGGCAGCGCCGTTGACATGGAACGGATCACGGAAATTGCGCATGGATTCCTGTTGATTGCGGATGCTGCGCTCGGTTTCTTCGGTAGCCACGCGAGCGACTTCGTCAGCCAGCTGGCGCGCGGTACGCGAGGTTTCCTGCACGTGCTCTTCAGTGACGCGGGCCAGTTCGACCTGGGCATCGGCGGCAACACGGGAAATATGCTGCTGGTAGGCGCGCAGCTTTTCGGTGGCTGGCTGGGCGCGCGAGGCGGCAATGCTCAAAGCTTCGGTTGGGCGGTCGCTGGTCAGCAGTTGTTGGCCAGCGATATTGCTTTCTTCCAGCATGGTCTGCGTCAGCTGGATGTTCAGATCGCACAGGTGCTGGAAGGAGCGGGCCAGCGATTTGGACATATCGTTAAAAAAGGACACTTGCGCATCCATGTGGGTGCGCACTGCTGGAGTCACGGACTGAGAAAATGGAAACATAGAATACCTCGAATAAGTGTTAAAAAAGTGGGTATCGCACGGCACAAACCGCACAAGGAACTACGCCTGCGAGCCACCACAGCTGCGCAGAAAGTGGGGAAACAGAACTGCCGGGATTGAACGAGAATCACAGCCCCGCCTCCACACGAAGTACCTAGGCTAGGGCCTCACGCTTCTGCTCCTTTGATGTCAATCAAACGTGTTTAGGTACGCAATGGCGCGCTGAAACTTGTTGGTGCATTCGTGCTGCGCTGCACCAAAATTGGCCAATTTGCTGCCCGAAACCACCTTTTATGGTGGCCTGAAATTTGCATGAGACAGGTTTGTGTTCAACTGCCTGCGGCCACTATCATGCTCATCAAAAATGACCTTCTCCGTTACGCCGGTCCCGAACAGCGCACTATCCGTGTGCTGTGGATCGACCGCGCCCGCACCTTCGCCTACATCTTTGAACTGGAAACCAACTGCAGCCACCCCCAGCTGATGTCTTACCCGGCGCTGGTGGAAGATGTGCAGTCGCGCCGCGCGCAGCTGCTGCTGCGCGACCCGTACGCCGTTCGGATGGATGCGGCCACGCTGCCGCCGCGCTATATGGAGGTGCGCAACCGCGCCTGGGCCATCGTGCGCGAGCTGGTGGCGCACGAGCCGGACATCTACCAGGCGCGCCTGCGCGGCCCGCTGGTGATGCAGCACAGCGCCCTGCATGGGGTCACGCATCCCTCGGTGTACCGCTATCTGCGGCGCTATTGGGAACGCGGCCAGACGGCGGACGCCCTTCTGCCCGACTACGCCAATTCCGGTGCGCGCGGAAAAACCCGCGCCAGCAACGCCAACGTCAAGCGCGGCCGCCCCCGCAAAGCCGGCAGCCCGCCGGGCGTGAATGCCGATCCGCAAGTGCGCGCCACCTTCCGCAGCGCGGTGGCGCGCTACGAGGCCACCCACGACCAGTTCTCGCGCCGTGGCGCCTACCGCCAGATGATCGAAGAGTTTTACCAGGCGCGCAGCGCCGACGCCCTGCCCACTTTTGGCCAGTTCAATTACTGGATCGACCGCGACGCGCCGCCGCCGCCAAGGAACGTGCGCCAAGCCGGAGCATGACGCGCGCCGAGTGCGTGCTGGCCGCCTGCGCCTGCGTGATGAAGATCGGGATGACGACGGCGTACGCGCACGGCGTCGATTGCAGCCACCTGCATGACAAAAGCTGCGCCGAGAGCCATCTGTTCCACGGACGCGGCAGCGCGGGCGACTTTCTGCCGGAACCGGGCAGCCGCTTCGCCATGGGTGCGGCGGCCGAAGTGGCCACCGTGCCGCTGGTGTGCGGCGGCGGGCCCGCTTAATCCATCGGCTCGCCGCAGTACTTGCAGTACTTGGCGTCCAGGTCATGCCCTTCGGTAAGACAGGCCGGGCAGGTATTGGTGGTGGGCGGGTTCATGCGCTGCGAGGTCATCTCGGCAGTGACGATGCCGGTCGGCACTGCCAGGATGCCCCAGCCGAGCAGCATCATGAAGGAAGCGATCAGGCGCCCGAGCGGGGTATGCGGGGCCAGGTCGCCGTAGCCGACCGTGGTCATGGTCACGGTGGCCCAGTACATCGCCATCGGAATGCTGGTAAAGCCGTGTTCCGGCCCCTCCACCACGTACATGACGGTGCCGAGGATCAATATAGCCATCAGCACGACCGACAGGAAGATCAGGATCTTGCGCCCGCTGGCCGCCAGCGCGCGCCCCAGCCGGACGTACTCTTCCACATACAAGGTCAGCTTGAAAATGCGGAAAATGCGCAGCAGGCGCAGGATGCGGATGTCCAGCAGGGCTGTTGTTTCCGGAATGAACAACGACAGGTAGGCCGGCACGATCGACATCAGATCGATGATGCCGAAAAAACTGCGCGCATAGCGCAGCGGCCGGCGCACGCACACCAAGCGCGCCAGGTACTCGGCCGTGAACAGCCCGGTGAATAGCCATTCGACCGCGGTCAGGCGCTCGCCCAGCTTGCGCGCGGCCCAGCCGGTACTGTCGATCAGTACCGTGACGATGGACAGCACGATCAGCACCACCAGCACGATGTCGAACAGCCGCCCGGCCGGTGTGTCGGCCTCGAAAATGATCGTGTACAGGCGCTGGCGCAGGCCGTGATCGGGCTTGCCGAACGATGGCGGCGGATGCGGCGCGATGGGCGCCTGGCGGGCTGACTTGTTCATGGTCGGGCCAGCATAACAGACGATGGCCGCGCCCAGCGTTTGCCGGAGGCGGCCCCGCTCCGCCTAATCGGCGTGGCGCTCCACCCACGCGGCGAAGGCGTCGACGGTCTTTTGCAGGAAGGCGCGGGTGCTGTCGTTGGTCAGCTCATCGCCCTCGAACTGGTTGCCGATGCTGCCGACGTAGGCTTCGTGCTGCAGGGCCGGCATGTTCAGGAACACCAGGCACTGGCGCAGGTGATGGTTGGCGCCGAAGCCGCCGATAGCGCCCGGCGACACGCTGACCACGGCGCAGGGCTTGCCGTTCCACGAACTGGCGCCATACGGGCGCGAGCCGACGTCGATGGCGTTCTTGAGCACCCCCGGGATGGAGCGGTTGTACTCGGGGGTCACGAACAGCACCCCGTCGACGCTCTTGATCTTTTCGCGGAACTCCAGGTAGGTGGGCGGCGGATTGTCGTCGTCATCCTGGTTGTACATGGCCAGCTGGCCGATCTCGACGATTTCCAGGTCCAGCGTCGGCGGCGCCAGCAGCATCAGCGTCTTGGCGACCTTGCGGTTGAACGACTCTTTGCGCAGGCTGCCGATGATGACAGCGATTTTCCTCGTACCCATGTAATACCTTTCTTTAGTGAGCTATCGGTAGAACCACAATCACGGGAAATATTAACAACTTTCTCATGATCGTGTTCAGATACGTCCGCGCCGGAACTCAGCCAGGAATTTTTTGGCCTGCGCGGCAGTGAGCACCGTCACCGGGTCGCCATGCCAGGCGTACAGGAAAGGCGTGCCGCCCTGGCGGTCGGTCAGCTTGGCCAGCAGCAGGAAGCGGGTGCCGGCCGGGTACAGCGCCGGGTCGCACAAGCTGCGCGCGCACTGCACCGACAAGGTCGGCGCAAACGCCTGCCCCGGCATGGGGCGGATGCGCAGCTTGCCGCTGCGTCCTTCGGCCACCGACTGCACCGCCACTTCGCGGTAGGCCCAGGTATCGCGTGCCATGTTATGCCTTCATTGGTGCGGCGGCCGGCGCGCGCACCACATGGGCTTCGCGGATCGGCAGGTTGACCAGCGCCGCGGCCAGCGCCAGCACGATGTCGGCGTACCACATCCAGGTGTAGTCGCCGTAGGCCACAAAGGACAGGCCACCCAGCCAGGCGCCGAAGAAGCCGCCGATCTGGTGCGACAGCAGGGTCAGGCCGAACAG
>CAMLFK010000337.1 GCA_946479255.1 uncultured Oxalobacteraceae bacterium | reverse complement strand
GGGTCTGTCCCGGGACAGACCCGGTTTTAGGTGCAAGTTTTTGATTTGCGCTTACTGCGCATCATGGAAAATGATGCCGAGCGTGTAGCGTTCGCCGGAGCGCAGGCGGCTTACGCCATGCTTCATCGTGACCCGGTAGATGCCGCGGGTGCCGTTCACGGGACGCTGGCTGACCGGGAAGACGACCGCGTCGCCCTGCTGAAGCGGCACCACTTCGACCCGCGACTGCATGCGCGGCCGCTGTTCGGTCAGGACGAATTCGCCACCTTCGAAATCCACACCGGGCCGCGACAGCAGCACCGCTACCTGTAGCGGAAACACATGTTCGCCATACAGGTCCTGGTGCAGGCAGTTGTAGTCGCCTTCGCGATATTTGAGGATCAGCGGCGTGGGCCGCAGCTGGCCGGCGGCATGGCAGCGCGCCAAGTAGTCTTCATGGCGCGGCGGATAGCGCAGGTCGGCGTTCATCGCGCCAGCCCACCGATTGGCAATCGCCGCAAGATGCGGATACAGGCTCTCGCGCAGCACTTGCAGCCGTTCCGGCAGCGGGTAGGCGAAGTATTGATATTCGCCGCGCCCGAAGCCGTGCCGTTCCATCACCACCCTGCTGCGATACCGATCGGCGGCGCCGTACCGGCCGGCGTAGGCGGCGCACTCGCCAGGGTCGAGCAGGCCCTTGACGCGTGCGCATCCGTACGCATCGAGTTCGCTGCCGATACCGTCCCAGTCGAACGCGCAGGTCATGCTTGGCCTTCGCGCTCGAGCAGGGCGCGCTTGCGTTCGACACCCCAGCGGTAGCCGGACAGGCCGCCGTCCTGGCGCACCACGCGGTGGCAGGGAATCGCGACAGCCACCGGATTGGCGGCACAGGCGCCGGCAATCGCGCGCGCCGCCGTTGGCATGCCGAGCCGGGCGGCCAGTTCGGCGTAGCTGACCGTCTGTCCGCAGGGGATCGCGCGCAGTGCTTGCCATACGCGCTGCTGGAAGGCGGTGCCGCGGACGTCGAGCGGCAGGTCGAGCCCCAGCGCGGGCGCTTCGACCAGGCCGACCACGCGGGCCACGGTCTGTTCGAAATCGGGGTCGGCTCCGACCAGATCGGCGCGTGGGAAGCGGTCTTGCAGGTCGCGCGCCAGCTGGTCGGGGTCGTCGCCGATCAGGATCGCGCATACGCCCTTGGCGGTGGCGGCAACCAGGATGGCGCCGAGCGAGCAGGCGCCGATGGCGAAGCGGATCGACTCGCCGGCGCCGCCGCTGCGCGCAGCCGCGGGCTGCATGCCGAGCCGGCCGGGGGCGTCGGCGTAAAACCGGCCGGACGAGCCGTAGCCGGCTTCGTACATGGCTTCGGTGACGCTGGCGGCGGCCGGCAGTTGGCTTTGCAGGCGCCGGGCGCGCCAGGCGGCCGCGTAGGCCTTGGGGGTGATGCCGGTGTGGCGCTTGAACAGGCGGTGAAAGTAGAAGCGGCTGATGCCGCTGGCGTCGGCCAGGCTGTCGAGATCTGGCGCGTCGGCGCTGCTTTCGATCAGGCGGCAGGCGCGCGCGATCAGGGCGGCGTGCTGTTCGGCCAGCGGCGGCTGGCCGGGCTTGCAGCGCAGGCAGGGCCGAAAACCCGCGGCTTCGGCGGCGGCGCAACTGTCGTGGAAGGCGACGTTGCGGCGCAGTGCGGGCCGGGCGGCGCAGGACGGCCGGCAGTAAACGCCGGTGCTGCGGACCGAGTAGTAGAAGACGCCGTCGGCGCCGCGGTCGCGCTGGCGCACGGCTTCCCAGCGCGCTTCGTCGCTGGCATAGGGCGATATGTTGCTCATGTCGGTCATTTCGGTCATGTCCGTCAAGCTGGCGTGATCTGTTTTCATGGCGCGCTCCGTTAAAGTATGGAGCACATGGTAGGCCGGAGCACCCCGGCGCGCACCCCGGCTCTTGCTTTTGAATCGGCACCTCAGGCGGCCAGTGCTAAAATCGACGCTTCAGGGCCTGGTTTCACACAGCCGCCCATAGACGGAGAGTAGGTTGGACGAGCCGATCGCGCAAGACAGTACGCCGATTTTCCAGCGCATCAAGGATTATCTGATGGGCGAGATCGCGGCTGGGCGCTATAAGGAGGGCGATGTGGTGCCGTCCGAGCAGGCGCTGGTGCGCCAGTTCGGCGTCTCGCGCATGACCGTCAACCGCGCCGTGCGCGAGCTGACCGCCGAACAGGTACTCACCCGCCGCCAGGGCTCGGGCACCTTTGTGGCGCCGCAAAAGATCCAGGCCACCCTGGTCGATATCCGCAGCATCGCCGACGAGGTGCGCGCGCGCGGCCATCGCCACCGCTCCACCTTGCACCGGCTCGAGCAGGCGCCATCCTCCGAGCTGATGGCCGCGCAGTTCGGCATCGACGGCGGCGCGCCGCTGTTCCATTCGGTGATCGTGCACTTCGAGAACGCACTGCCGATCCAGGTCGAGGACCGCTGGGTCAATCCGGCCTGCGCGCCCGAGTACCTGGCCCAGGACTTCGGCGTCATTACACCCAATGAACACCTGATGCGCGCCGCGCCGCTGCAGGACGCCAGCTTCAGCATCGAGGCGCTGGCGGCCCCGCGCGAGATCGCCGACATGCTGGCGCTGGAAAAGGGCCAGTGCTGCCTGGTCTTGAAGCGCAAGACCCGCTCGCTGGGACGGGTGGCTTCGGTGGTGACGATGTGGCATCCGGGCAACTTGTACCAGTTCACCGGCAACGTGGGCTGAGCCATGCAGGACCCGGCCGTGATCGATCTGTCGGTGCTGGCGCAAGTCGTCGGCGACAATCCGGACAAACTGCATAAATTCGCGTCCAGATTCGTCGAGACCACGCGCGCCGGCCTGGCCGAGATGGATGCCTGCGCGGCGGGTGGCGACATGGCGCGCATCCGCGACCTGGGCCACCGCATCAAGTCGGCGGCGCGCATCGTCGGCGCGCTCGGCATGGGAGAATTGTGCGAGCGGCTCGAGAAGATGCCGCCCGCCGCGCCCGAGCTTGAACTGGCCCAGGCGCGCGTGCTGATCGCGCGCCTGTGGCCCTTGTTCGAACAGATCAGCGCGATCGTCGCGCGCCCTTCCCCCGCCCCTCCCGGCCAGGCGTGATGCGATGAATAGTCCAGTTACTGCGCTTACTGCAAGCACGCTGCGCGCCCTGGTGCTCGACGACGATCCCTTCATGCTCGACCTGATGGCGGACTTGCTCACCGAGCTGGGACCGTTCGAAGTGCAGGTGGAGTCCGACGGCCGGCGCGCGCTGCTGGCGCTGGCCGAGCCAGGCCCGGACCTGTTGGTGTGCGACCTGTCGATGCCGGACATGGATGGCATCGAGTTCATGCACGCGGCCGCTTGCGCCGGTTTCGCCGGCAGCGTGCTGCTGTTGTCGGGCATGGACCGCGGCGTGCGCATGGCCGCCGAACACCTGGCGCGTGCCCACGGCCTGCGGGTGATCGGCACCTTCAAGAAACCGATCACGCTCGATCAGTTGAAGGGGACGCTGGCGCCCCTGCTGAAGAGCAAAACCGGCGAAAACGAGAATTCGCACAATCTCACGCCCCTTTTTGGAAAATAGGTTATTATTTCGGCTAAATCCCCGCCTGACACCCTCTTGCTACCTTCCAAATATTGAATTTGCGCACACTGCCTCCACCTCTGTGTTGCAAGAAGAAAAAGGAACTGGTTGGCGAACCCGAAGCAGGGTCGGCTTTATCCCCCAGGCGTTATTGACCCCTTACCTCTGACTGAGGAAAACATGAGCGAAAATATCAAACACATTAGCGATGCATCCTTCGAAGCGGACGTGCTCAAATCCGAGCGTCCCGTGCTGGTCGATTTCTGGGCCGAGTGGTGCGGTCCATGCAAGATGATCGGCCCGATCCTCGAAGAAGTCGCTAAGGAATACGACGGCAAGATCCTGATCGCCAAGATGGACGTGGACGCCAACCAGGCAGTACCTGCCAAGTTCGGCATTCGCGGCATCCCGACCCTGATCCTGTTCAAGAACGGCGTCGCCGCCGCGCAGAAGGTTGGCGCAATGGCCAAGGGCCAGCTGACGTCCTTCATCGACAGCAATATCTAAGCGGTACCGGCAGTATCATTCGCAGCATTGGCAACACCACGCGACGGCAGAGCGCCCGCACTGCCGTCTTGTCTGGCCGGGAAGCGGAACAGCCTCGACTGAACCCTTCCCCCCTTGATTAACCCACGCAGTTCCCTCCCCTACCTTTACTTCCCGTCACGGGACTCAAACATGCACTTATCTGAACTGAAGGCCATGCACGTCTCCGCTCTATTGGAGATGGCGATCGGCCTCGATATCGACAACGCAGCCCGTCTGCGCAAACAGGAACTGATGTTCGCAATCCTGAAGAAGCGCGCCAAATCCGGCGAGCAGATCTTCGGCGACGGCGCCCTCGAGGTGCTGCCGGACGGCTTCGGCTTCCTGCGCTCGCCCGACGCCAGCTACATGGCTTCCACCGACGATATCTACATCTCGCCATCGCAGATCCGCCGCTTCAACCTGCATACCGGCGACTCGATCGAAGGCGAAGTGCGCACCCCGAAAGACGGCGAGCGCTACTTTGCCCTGGTCAAGGTCGACAAGGTCAACGGCGAATCGCCGGAAGCGTCCAAGCATCGCATCCTGTTCGAGAACCTGACGCCGCTGCACCCGAACGAGCCGCTGCGCCTGGAGCGCGAAATGAATGGCCAGGAGAACATCACCGGCCGCATCATCGACCTGATCGCGCCGATCGGCAAAGGCCAGCGCGGCCTGCTGGTGGCCTCGCCCAAGTCCGGCAAGTCGGTGATCCTGC
>CAMLFK010000336.1 GCA_946479255.1 uncultured Oxalobacteraceae bacterium | reverse complement strand
CGCGCGCGGCGCGCTTTAATTCCTCGGCCAGGTCGGCCGGGCTGCGGAACGAGACCGGCTCGTTGTTGACCGTGTAGTTACCCTTGGCGTCCACCGTGACGTTGATCTCCAGCGGCTTGCCCTCCGCCTTTTCGGCGTCGGCCGTGGGCAGCGTGATTTGCAGCTCGGTGAACTTGCTGTAGGTGGTGGTCACCATCAGGAAGATCAGCACGACCAGCAGCACGTCGATAAACGGGATCAGGTTGATCTCGGGATCTTCGCGGCGCGTGCCACGGCGGAAGTTCATCATTTGCGGGCACCGTGCACGATGTCGACCAGTTTGACCGACTGCAGCTCCATGTCGATGATGAAGCTGTCGACCAGGGCGCGGAAGTGGCGGTAGAACACCAGCGCCGGCATGGCGATGGCCAGGCCGAAGCCAGTGTTATACAGGGCCACCGAAATGCCGTGTGCCAGCTGGGCCGGATTGGTGCCGGCGGCATTCTGCGCGCCGAAGATTTCGATCATGCCGACCACGGTGCCGAACAGGCCCATGAGCGGGGCCAGCGAAGCGATGGTACCGAGCGTGGTCAGGAAGCGTTCGAGCGAGTGGGCCTGGCCGCGGCCGGCTTCTTCGATCGACTCCTTCATCACGTCGCGCGGCGCGTCGACGTTGCGCAGCGCGGCGGCCAGCACCGCGCCCAGCGGCGAATTGGCTTCGAGCGTGTTGACCACGTCCGGCGTGACTTTGCCGCTGCGGTAGACGCGGATCACGTCGTCGAGCAGCTGCTTGGGCAGGATCTTTGCGCGGCGCAGGTAAATGGAACGTTCAATGATTAAGGCGAGGCCGACGATGGAGGCGATCAGCAGCGGCCAGATAGGCCAGCCAGCAGCTTGAAGAATGGCGAGCAAAACGAACTCCCGAGTTGGTATGTGAATCTGGTGTGGATCTGAATCAAACGAATCCCGGCAATGTAACGTGTTGCCGCCGAGACGGCAAGAGCAGTTCTGCACACGTTCTGTGGACAAGATTGTGCGCAAGTTCAGGGGCAGTGCCTAAGTGCCTTGATTTCAAACGGAAATTTGCAAATGCGCAAAAAGGGACCAGTGGATAAACCCTGGCTTACCCACAGTTCTGAACATATTTTGTGGATAAGAATGTGTGCAAGCAAAGGAGCTCATCGTTAAGTCCTTGATTCCATTGATTTAAGTTATCAAGCTCAAATTTGATGCAGTGCCCGCTTGCGGATTTCTGCACATATTTTGTGGATAAGATTGTGCGCAACGATCTTGACCGCAGGCAAAGTCATTGATTTTAAAGGGAATATTGATCGTGCATAAATTTATGGCATACCGGGAAAAGTGCTGGTTTTTGCTATCGCTGAGCTCGCTAGCAGCGCTCCAAGGGCCCTGTGAATAGCCTCAGGGGATAACTTTTCGGCTTTCGCACACAATTTGTGGACAAGATTGTGAGCAAGGCATAGAGGACTCACATAAGTCCTTGATCCTATTGAGGAAAATTGTCTTGCTCGAAAATATGGCAGCAGGGAATGAGAATAGTTCCACACATATTTTGTGGATAAGTTTGTGCGGAATACGTGGGATTGCGCGCTAAGCCATTGAATCCAAAGGTTTTGCTAACCCTGCTAAAGTTTCGATCATTTGCTAGGCAGTGTCGACAGCGCACAAAAAAAATTGTGCGGCAGAAGGCCGATGCACTTCCCCACACAATCTGTGGATAACTTTGTGAGCAAGTAGGGGCCGCTCGCGCAAAGTGCTTGATATTTAAGGATATTCCTACTCTGCACGGAAAACATGCAGGCAAGATTTTTCTTAAAAATCAGAGACTTGCAGCAGCTTTCTCGACGCAAACTACCACGTGACAAGCATGTGACAGTTTCCGAAAACTGTGGACATTATTGAATGTTTAACGCCGCAGCAACGATATTCGGGAGGCATCGCGGTTTACCACAGGAACTGTGGATAACTTTGTGATCAACTGTGGGGGCGGTATGCGAAGTGCTTGATCTTTAAGGGTATTCAGGTCGTGCGACAAAATGCGGCATCGACGTTTACGCTTAAAAATCAAGCACTTGCGTTGAGCTCAGCGATGCTGAGGCGGATATGACGGGGGTGTGACATCCAGGCTTACCTGTGGACATGCCCCCGTTTCAGTCTATGCGGCGCTCAGAGCGGCTGCAGCGTATAGCGCATGCCTTTGCTGGTCTTAAACGTGGTCAGGTGATAGCTGACGCCATTGACCGTTTCCACACGGCTGCTCGCCTTCACGCCTTGAACGGCGATCTTTTCCTTGGTGCGCAATACGATGGGATTGCCGGCCCGCGAGACGATGTTCGCGCCCGCCAGCCTGCCGCCCTTCCATTGCAGGTCCACCACGAAGGCGCCGCGCGCAACCAGTCCCGACACTTCGCCGTCGGCCCATACGCCTGGCAAGGCCGGCAACAACTGCACCTCGTCCAGATGGCTCTGCAGCAGCATTTCGGTCATGCCCGAGGTGCCGCCGAAGTTACCGTCGATCTGGAACGGTGGATGGGTATCGAACAGGTTGTTCATCGTCGAATTGCGCAGCAGTCCCTGGAACACCTGGTAGGCATGGTCGCCATCGAGCAGGCGCGCCCAGAAGTTGATCTTCCAGGCCTTGCTCCAGCCGGTGCCGTCGTCGCCGCGCACTTCCAGCGTCTTGCGCGCCGCATCGGCATATTTGGTGTCGATCAGCGGCGAAATCTGGCGGCCCGGGTGCAGGCCGAACAGGTGCGACACATGGCGGTGCTGCGGGTCTTCATCTTCCCAGTCGCCGTACCACTCGACTAGGTTGCCCTTGCGGCCGATCGTCAAAGGGCTCAAGAGGGCCCGCTTCTTCGCCAGTTCGGCCGCGAAGGCCTTGTCCTGGCCGAGGATGCGCGAGGCTTCCATCACGTTGGTGAACACGTCCCAGATGATCTCCATGTCCATCGCCGAGGCCACCGTGACGGTGCCCTTGAAGCCTTTGGGATGCAAGTAGACGTTCTCGGGCGAGGTCGAAGGCGCGGTGACCAGCTTGCCGTCCTTCTCGACCAGCCAGTCCAGCGAAAACTGGGCGGCGCCTTTCATCAATGGATAAGCGACTTCACGCAGATACTTCTTGTCGCCGGTGAAGCGGTAATGGTCCCACAGGTGCTGGGCCAGCCAAGGGCTGCCGAGTGACCAGTTGGCCCACTTCGGATCGCCCGCGCCCTGCCCGACCGGGTTGGTCTGCGCCCACAAGTCCGAGTTGTGATGCACCGCCCAGCCGCGCATCTTGTAGTAGTTCTTCGCCGTGTGCTCACCGTTCTTTGCCATGCGGCCGATATGCTCGACCAGCGGTTGCATCATCTCCGGCATATTGGTCTGATCAGCATGCCAGTAGTTCATCTGCAGGTTGATGTTGGTCGTGTAGTTGGCGCGCCATGGCGGCGTGAGCGACTCGTTCCAGATGCCTTGCAGGTTGGCCGGGAAGCCGCCCGGACGCGAGGACGAGATCAGCAGGTAGCGGCCGAACTGGAAGTACAGCGCCTCCAGGTTGGGGTCGGCCTGGCCGGCTTTGTAGCGCTTCAAGCGCTCGGTGATCGGCGCATCCGGCACCGGCTGGGTGGTCAAGTTGAGGACGACCCGGTCAAAGAACTTAGCGTAGTCGGCCGCGTGGCGCGCCTCCACCTGCGCCAAAGGCGCCTTGCTGATGGCCGCCAGCGTCTTGTCCACTTCCGCGCTCTGGTCCTTGCCGTCCCGGTCAGGACATTTGTCGACGCCGTTGAAACTGGTGGCACCGGCCACCGCCAGCACCACGTTGGTCGCATCTTTAAAGCTCAGGCTATCGGCAGCGCGTTCCATGGCGCCGTCGCTGGAAAGCACCTTGGCGCGCCACTCGAAGCGCATGCCGTCGCAGGGTCCGTTGCCCGGGTAGGGATTCGGCCTGGCATCGCTGCGGGTGCCGTAATCGGTGCGCGCCTGGCCGGTCAATACCAGCTCGCCCGCAGCGTTGACGAAGGACTTGAAAGCCAGGCCGTGCTTGTTCTTCAAGTCGAAGCTGAGCATGCCGGGTTTGCTGGCCGAGAGCTTGATCACAATGGCCTGGTCCGGGGCGGAGGCAAATACTTCGCGCACGTAGTGCACGCCATCGATGTCGAAGCGGGTCAACGCGCGCGCCGAGCCGATGTCGAGCTGGCGGCGGTAATTGGTGACCTGGCCGCTGATGCGCTGCTTGAGCAGCAGGTCGCCGAGCGGCTGGTAAGCCTGGGTATCCGGCCCCTGCATCTTCTTGAGCAAGGCGACCGCGGCGTCCGGCTTGTCGGCAAACAGCGCATCGCGCACGGGCTGGAGATACTTGAACGCATCCGGGTTGGGATTCAAGTCGACCGGGCCGCCGGTCCACAGGGTCTGTTCGTTGAGCTGGAAGACCTCTTCGTCGACCCGCCCGAAAATCATCGCGCCGAGGCGGCCGTTACCCACGGGGAGAGCTTCGTTCCAGTCCTTGGCGGGCTGGTCGTACCAGAGGGTTAGCTTGTCGTTGGCCTGGGCAAAACCCCAGGCCGGGGCCGACAACACGACAGTCAGTAAAATTTTTCGCATGACAATCCAGGTTAATAAAGTGATTTCTCGATCGTAAGTCTTTTATATACAAAATGCAAGAACTGCTGAGAAATGTCTCGCAATTGATGAATATCGCAACGGGCCAGGACAGGTACAATCTCGGCATCATGATGAACGACGCCGATTCCAGTTTCACCGCCCCACCCGTATTGACGGTCACCGCGCTCAACGCCCAGGTGGCGCGCCTGCTCGAACGCACTTTTCCGCTGAC
>CAMLFK010000335.1 GCA_946479255.1 uncultured Oxalobacteraceae bacterium | reverse complement strand
CCAGCACGTAGCACTGGTTTTCGATGGCGCGCGCGCGCAGCAGCACTTCCCAGTGCGCCATGCCGGTGGTGTGGGTGAAGGCGGCGGTCACCACGATCAGGGTGCAGTCGCCCAGTGCGCGGTACAGCTCGGGAAAGCGCAGGTCGTAGCAGACCGACAGGCCAACCCGGCCGAACGGCGCATCGAAAGCAAAAACTTGTTCGCCCGGCACGATGGTGCGCGCCTCGTCGTAGGATTCGCTGCCCTTGCTAAAGCCAAACAGGTGGATCTTGTCGTAGCGTCCGACCGGCCGGCCTTGCGGGTCGTACACCAGGGTGGTGTTCATGACCTTGCCGGCGTCGCCGGAGACCAGCGGCAAGGTGCCGCCGATCAGCCAGATGCGGTGCTCGCGCGCCGCGTTGGCCATGAATTGCTGGATCGGTCCATGCCCCGGCTGTTCGGCATGGGCCACCTTGTCGGCGTCGCTCAGGCCCATGATGGGCCAATATTCCGGCAAGGTGACCAGCACGGCGCCGCGCGCCGCCGCCTCGCTGACCAGGCGACTGGCCGTGGCAATGTTCTGCCCGACTTCGGGTGAGCTGATCATCTGAACCGCTGCTACTGTCGTCATTGTGATTCCCCAGTTTTTTTATTGGTGGCACGCACCGCCGATGGCTTTGGGCTGCCCAGTTTCGTGATGATAGGCGCCTTCCACGGTCCCGTCACCTGCATCTCGTAGGTAAGTGCCTTCATGACAGGTTCGCGCAGGAACAGCTGGGCCAGGAAGCTGCCCAGGCCGACCACCGGGTTGACCGCCAGTGCGTACACCAGCGGCCCCGTGCCCAGATTAAATTCAGGAATCACCACCACATGCAGATTGGTCGACTCGTTGGCAATGTCGGCACTGCCTGCCATTAAGACCGTGGCGGCCACGCCGTGCATCTTGAGATTGTCGGTGCGCAGCACGCCGTGCGTAATGACGGCGTCGGCGCGGATGCCGTCGAAGGCCAGTCCTTCCGAAAACACATCCTTGAAGTCCAGCTTGAGCATGCGCGGCAGCATTTGCAGGCTGAGCACGCCGAGCAGCTTGGCGGCCCCCGGTTCCTGCTTCAAGAACTGTCCCGATTCCATATTGAGCGCGATCTTGCCGGACAGGCTGGGAATGTCGAGCGAATACGGCAAGCCGTTCCAGGCGATGTCGCCGGAGAGCTTGCCCTTGCCGCGCTTGACGGTGTCGGGGAAACCGAAGCGGGTCAGCAGGCGCCCGGCGTCGTCGATGTCGAGCGTGAAGTTCAGGTTGGTGCTGCTCTGGCCGCTGCGCGAGACCCACCTGCCGGTGCTGCTTAGTTTGCCGTCATTGTTGACCAGCGAGAGGCGGTTGATGCGCCACTCGCGCCCGGCCGCCGCCAGGGTGTTGTTGGCCACCAGTTCCAGCCGGCCCAGCTGCTTGTTGAAGAGTTCAAACCGGTCGGCCACGATGTCGAGCGCGGGAATGGTCGAGGCCACGCTCTTGCCGTCTTCCAGCAAGTCCTTGACGTCGGCCGCCGACGATTCCGGAATGATCAGCGAAGCCAGGCGCGCGGTCACCTTGCCCAGCCCGCCGCTGGACGATTCGTTCCACATCACGTGGCCATTGATCTGCTGCGAGTCGATGGTGGCCTGCCAGACATCCTTCTGGTGCGAGGCGCCCACCACCACATTGTCCAGGCGCCGCTCGCCGATGATCAGCTCGCCCGTGCGCGCTGCCATGACTTCCGGCACGATGTACTGGGCCAGGTCGGGGCCGGCCGCCCTGGGTGGCGCGCCCGCCGCCACCGCCTCGGCCGGCGCACTGGCGATGGTGCGGCCGATGCCGATCCACTGGTCGACATTGAGCGACTTCAGGTCGACGTTGACCAAGAGGCCGCTGTCCGGTTCCGGCACCGGCACATTCACGCCGATGCCGCCGCGCAGCACGGTCCACTGGCCGCCAGGCAGCTTCTGGCGCGCATAGCGGGCGCCGATATTGTTGCCGAGCGCCAGGCGGATTTCGTCGCGCGCCGCGCCATCCACCGGCGCCTGGGTGTTCAAGGTAAAGCGCAGCGGCAGCGGCGCCAGCGCTTCTTTGCTCAAAGGCGCCGGAAAGTCCAGGCCCATGCCGGCCAGGCTGGAGTCGACCACGATCTGCACCTGGCGCTCCTTGACCGTGACCGAGCCGGTATAGCGCGCCGCGCCCGACAGGCGCTCCATCACCGGGCGCATCGCCGCGGCCGAGTAGTGCTTGGCCACGCCGTCGGCCGACAGGGTGCCGCCCAGGCGGATCGCGATGCTGTTGTCGCGCTGGGTGCCGCCGGTCAGCGCCAGCGGGCCGCCCAGGAAACTGGCACCGACCCCGCTCAAGGCCACCCCATGCTCGGTGAATTCAATCTTGCCCATTGCCGACTGCAAGGGCG
This sequence comes from uncultured Oxalobacteraceae bacterium, assembly GCA_946479255.1. The sequence goes on along the minus strand of CAMLFK010000335.1, from coordinate 2,453 downwards.
GCAGTTCCGGGAACAGCACCACGTCGTTGCCGGCCAGCTGCAAGGTGCCGTTGACCTTGGTGTCGATCAGGTGGGTCAGCGGCATGCGCAGCTTGAGCGCCAGCTTGGCGTTGCCGGTGGCGCGGCTGTCTTCGGTGAAGCGGCCGATCCAGCCCAGCACCGGGCTGGCCTCGACATAGCGGAAGAATTCCTGCATCGGGCCGGCGGCGTTGCCGTCGATTTCCAGGGTGCGTTCGGGCGAGGCCAGGTCGGCCACCACGGCTTTGACGCCGGACAGCGCCACGCCCAGGGTGCGCGCGGTGTCGCCGCGGATTTCCATGCGGGTACGGTCGAACACAAAACTGCCGTTGATCTTGTCGGCCTGCGGCCACAGCGGCGCCTTGCCATCGGCGCTGTGCAGGGCCGGGGCATAGTTCAGGCGGCCGTTTTCCAGCCGCCCGGCCACGCGGAACTCGCCGCGCGGGCGCTGGCCCGGTTCGGTACGGAACGGAAACTGAGCCAGGTCGCCGCGCAGCTTCAGGCTCACGTCTTGCGCCACCCCGGCTTCGAGCGCGCCGGTCAGCCAGGCCCGCAATTCGGGCGGCGTCTGCAGCGGCAGGTAACGGTCGATCGTGTTGACCTCAAAGCCGGACAGGCTGCCGTGCATGTCGATCAGGCCGGCCGGCTGGCCCGGCTTGGCGCTCATCAGGATCTGGTGCTTGCCCGAAATAGACGCTTTCAGGCGGCCCTGGGCGAACTTGAGCTGGTCCAGGTGCAGCTGCAATTTATCGTCCGGTTCCAGCGCCCAGCGCGCCTGCATGCTGAACTGTTCGAAGGGCATCGAGGGCTCGGCAAACCAGGCCGGCAATTGCAGCACCAGCTGCTGCGAATCGAGCGTCAGCTTGCCGCCCTGCTCGGTGGCATCGATGGTGCCCGAGAGATTTTCAAAACCCGGCAGCGCCGGCACGGCGGCAACGCCAGGGCGCGCCAGGCGCGCGGCTTGCGGCTTGATGCCCAGTCCGTCGAGCTTGCCGCGCACGCGATAGCTGGCGATGGCCGGATACTTGCCGGTGAACTCGGCGGCGAAATCGCTCAGTTTGCCGCGTGGGGCAAAGTCGGCCAGCATGACGCGCTGGGTCGGGGTGAGCGGCAGCTGCCCGCCCAGCTCGGCGAGAGTTTCCAGGTCCAGTTCGCTGGCGGTGAAGGCGATCTTTTCCGGCTGCTTGCCGCGTGCCGGCGTAAACACCTCGGCGATGGTGGCCGGCGCCAGCGAACGCCCGTCGGTAGTGGTCAGGGAAAAATTGCTCAGCACCACAGTGTGGCCGTTGGCGCCGAAGGCCGGCTGGCCGGCCTGCGCGCGTGCCTGGGCCGGCTCGGCGGCCGACAGCCGCCCGCGCACCCGCGCCAGCGTAAGCGGCGGCAAGGCCCGTCCCAGCCTGGCGCTGACATCGGCCAAGCCGACATCGGCGGTGAAGCCGGCCAGCCGGGCGCGGTCCAGCGCCAGCCAGGCGCGCACCGAGCCCTTGCCTTTGCTCACGCTGAATGGGTAATCGATATAGGCGGTCCAGGCCGCCAGGTCGGTATTGGAAACATCGGCATACAGTTCGCCCTTCCACTGGGCGGCGTCGGCGATTTTTCCAGAAAAGCGCGGATGGCTGAAGTCGGCGCGGATATCGATCGGCGCGGCCAGGCTGGCCGGCGGCGTCGCGCGCAAGGCGAAATTGTGATGGCGCCCGCGGTTGATCAGCACCATGTTGACGTTGCCCAGCGCCAGTTCGGGCGCGGCACGGCGCTGGTCGGTCCAGACGATGCGCCCTTCGCGGATGACGATCTGGCGCTGCTTGAAGGCCCAGTCGCCATCGCCGCCGCCGGGCTGGTCCTTCAGGGCAATGCCGGCCACGTAGAGCTGGCCGTCGCGCGCGCGCCGTACATCGAGGTTCGGCCGGATGATTTCCAGCGAGGCAAAGCGCGGCTGGGCGGTCGGCAAGCTCCACCACGACAAGGTGGCCGACACGCTCGGCAGGTGCAGCACGCGGCGTCCCAGCTTGTCGGTGAGCACGAGGTCGCCCAGGAACAAATTGGGCTGCAAGCCATTCCACGAAGCGTAAATACGGGCGATCGAGACTTTGTTGCCGAGCGCGCGGCCGGCCAGGCGCTCGATGTCGCCCTTGTAGTAATCGATATGCGGAAGGACGACGTAGCGCAGCAGCAGGAACACGGTGGCGAACAGGAAATACAGCGCCAGCGCCAGCTTGAGGGTGAAACCGAGCAGGTGATGGGTAGCGAGATTACACAGGCGATAGGCGGATTTAAGCCGCCGCCAGCGTTCCGCGATGGGCAGGTGCGCTGGTGCGGTCTGTGTTTCCGGGGTGTCCATCAATACGCTGTTCAAAAATGCTCGTTATAGGGCTCGCGGACAGAAAAATCGTTAATAAGAAGAGCGCTTGCAAGATTCCTGCTGCCTACCTTACCAT
>CAMLFK010000334.1 GCA_946479255.1 uncultured Oxalobacteraceae bacterium | reverse complement strand
CACCGACACAAGGATTTTCAATCCTCTGCTCTACCGACTGAGCTACCAGGCCAAGGGCCAGCATTATAGCTGATTTGCCCAGCACCTGGAAATCTTTGGCTGCATCCTCCCCGCCTTAAAGCATCGACAAGGCAGGCCCGCCCGGCTTGCCGAGCCAGGTGGTCGCAAAACGCTTGCGCGCCGCGGCCAGCGCCGCCGTGTCGCCACGTTCGCGGTACACCGCCATCAATCCGCTCAAGGCCCAGCCGTTGCTGGGCGTGCGTGCCAGCGAGGTACGGAATACCTGTTCGGCTTCATCCAGCCTGCCTGAGCGCAGCAGCGCCGCGCCCAGCGACTGGCGTACCGGGTAGTACCAGTACGGCGGTTCCATATACGGCAAACTATCCTGCACGCTCACCGCTTCTTGATATGCGCGTATGGCCGCGGGCAAGTCGCGCTGGGCATCGGCCAGCCGGCCAGTCGCCACGGCGCGCGCGGTCTGCACGATCTCGCGCGCCGGCACGCCCCAGTCGGTGAGCGGCTTGAAGTCGGCGCTGCGTTCGATGGCGCCGATCGCGTCCACCTCGTTCTTGCTGCCGGCGATGTCGCCCTTGCGCGCAAAGCCGACGGCGCGCACGTAGTGCCACATGGCTTTGACGAGCACGAAGTCAGGCCCGGGGTCGGGCAGGGCCAGCAAGGTATCCGGATCGCTGAACTGCACATGCGAAAAGTAGGGCGCGGCTTTGACCGGCTGCATCATGCTGAAGTCTTTCAGCAGCGCCGGCGGCAGGGATTTGTCCAGCTTGCCCGCTGCTTCCAAGGCAGTCTTGCCGTCGCCGCCCATCAGCGCCGACACCATCACGAAATGGATGTTGTGCGGATAGTAGGCGCCCTTGTACACCGGGTCGCTGGCCGAGCGCGCGAAAAAGCGTTCATCCGCCGCGATGGCATCCACATTGCTGTCCAGCGCTTCCTTGTACAGGCCAAGCCGGTAGTAGATATGCGAGGGCATGTGCACGATGTGGCCGGCGCCGGGAATCTGGCGGGCCAGCTTGCGCGCATACGGCAGCGCCTTGTCCGGATGCGTCGAGGCTTCCATGGCGTGGATGTAATAGTGGATCGCGCCGGGATGATTGGGATTGCGTTCGAGTACCCGTTCGAGCGCGTCGACCAGTTCGGCAGTGCGGCCTTTTGGTGCCGCGCCGCCGGCTTCCCAGTAGTTCCACGGCGACAGGTCCATCAGGGATTCGGCGAACAGTACCTGGATGGCGTCGTTGTTGGGGAAGGCGCGCGCCGCATCGGTCATGGCGTCGGCGTAGGCCTTGTCGAGCGGAGCCCGGTCGGCGGGCGGCGCGGCGGCATAGCGGCGCGCCACGGCCGTGATCAGCGCCTGTTCGGCAGGCGTGGCGTGCGCCGACAGCTTGACCGCCTGGGCGGCGGCCGCGAACGCGGGGGCTGCCGCTTCGGGAAACATCGGCGCATTGATGTTCGGCCCGAGCACCAGTGCTTCGCCCCAGTAGCACATGGCGCAGCCGGGATCCTGCCGCTGCGCCGCGCGGAACGCACGTGCCGCTTCGGCATGGTTGAAGGCGAAGGTGAGGCGCATGCCCTGGTCGAAATAGCGCTGGGCGCTGGCCTTGCTTGTGCTGACCGGCACATGCAAGCTGCCGAGATCCTTGTAAAGCGGTGGCGTGCCCTCGGCGGCGCGCGCCGGCAATTGCTGGCCCGGCTGGAATGGCCTGGTTTCGGCTTGCGCCAGGAGCATGCGATCCAGTAAAGGCGGGCGGCCCGCCGGGGCCTTGCACACGGCGGCCTCGGTAAACAAGGGATCGAAGGCAGGCGCTTCGGCGCGCTTCTCCGCTAGCGAAGCCGGCAAGCTTGCCAGCGTCACCAGACCGATACCGCCCAGCGCGGCGGCCATGCGATTGATGTTCATAACGCCCCCGTTTGACTGCCTTGCAAGCTTGACAGTCGGTTAAACATGTTCAAGTGGCAGTTAGAGTGGTGCTTGTAACGGCAGTTCCCTGCCGGCTTCGATAACAGGGCTGCATCATAGCTATTTTGGCTTTACAACTTACTAAGAAAACGTATTGGTAAAAAACTTTATTTTGCTTTTTAGACCGAAAATTGCTAAAGATTCTAGAGAAGTTGCCGCTAATCCTTTTAGGCATTCCTTACACTTTTTCCAGGATCTACCTTGCAGTACCTCAACGGCACTTACAACCCCGGCTTAGTCCTGCTATCCGTTTTCGTCGCCATGATGGCGTCGTACACGGCCCTTAACCTGACCAGCCGCGTGGTCGAAACGCGCGGCCGCGCCAGCGTGCTCTGGCTGGGCGGCGGCGCCGTCGCCATGGGCTGCGGCATCTGGTCCATGCACTTCATCGGCATGCTGGCCTTCAGCCTGCCGATCCGCATGAGCTATGACCTCGGCGTCACGCTGATGTCGCTGCTGGTGGCGATCGGGGTATCGGCCTTTGCGCTGAGCATCGTTACCCGGCCTACCGTTAAAACTGTGCATTACCTGGTGGGTGGCTTGCTGATGGGCATCGGCATTTGTGGCATGCATTACCTCGGCATGCACGCCATGCAGATGTCGCCGGCGATCGACTATAACGTGGCCGTCGTGGCCCTGTCCTTCGTCATTGCAGTGGTCGCCTCGATCGCGGCGCTGTGGCTGGCGTTCACGCTGCGTGGGGGGAACAGCTGGCTGGCGCACACGAAAAAGGCCGGCGCGGCAGTGGTCATGGGCCTGGCCATCATCACCATGCATTACACCGGCATGGAGGCGGCGCGCTTCGATGCCAGCAGCGTCTGCACCTCCACCGGCGGGGTCGACGGCAACTGGCTGGCGGTGCTGGTCGGCATGTCCGCGATGTCGCTGCTGTCGATCGCACTGCTGCTGTCCGTGGTCGATTCGCGCCTGGCAACGCGCACCGCGAGCCTGGTCAGTTCGCTGCGGCGTGCCAACCGGCAGCTTCACCACCTGGCCTTGCATGACGGCCTGACCCGACTGCCTAACCGGAGCCTGCTGGAAGACCGCATTCTCCAGGCGATCAGTACCGGCGAGCGTTCGGGCAAGCGCTTTGCGCTGATGTTCCTCGATCTCGACCGTTTTAAGACCATCAATGATTCGCTCGGCCATCACTATGGCGACAAGCTGCTGCAGGCGGTCGCCACGCGGCTCACAGGCTGCGTGCGCGCCGAAGATACGGTGGCGCGCCTGGGCGGCGACGAATTCGTCGTGCTGCTGGCCGAGGTCAACTCGCCGACCGCGGTGGCCAATGTGGCGCGCAAGGTGCTCGATGTGATGGCGATGCCGCTCGACGTGGACGGACAGATCCAGAGCGTCTCGGCCAGCGTGGGCATCAGCATGTATCCCGACGACGGCACCAGCCTGCGTGAATTGATGACCAATGCCGACAGCGCGATGTACCACGCCAAGAAGGTCGGACGGGCTAATCACCAGTTCTTCGCGCCCGAAATGAACGCCGCGGCCGGGGCCCGGCTGGAACTGGAACAGTCGCTGCGCCGTGCGCTGGAGAACGAGGAATTCGAGTTGCACTACCAGCCCAAGGTCGACGTGGTCAGCGGCGAGGTGGTGGCGATGGAAGCGCTGCTGCGCTGGCGCTGTCCGCAGCGCGGCCTGGTGCCGCCGAATGATTTCATTGGCGTGACCGAGGAAATCGGCCTGATCGTTCCGCTCGGCGCCTGGGTGCTGCGCGAGGCCTGCCGCCAGAACCGCGCCTGGCAGATCGCCGGCTTGCCGCGCCTGCGCGTGGCGGTCAATCTGTCGGCCTACCAGTTCCGCCAGAAGGACCTGCCCGATTTTGTCGCCAGTGTGCTGGCGGAAAGCGGGATGGACGCATCGTGCCTGGAGCTGGAAGTGACCGAAAGCGTGGTCATGCACAATCCGGCCGATGCCGCGCTGATCCTCGACCGCCTGCACGCGCAGGGAATCCATATTTCGGTGGACGATTTCGGCACCGGTTATTCCAGCCTCAGCTACCTGAAGCAGTTCCGCCTCGATACGCTCAAGATCGACCGCTCTTTCGTGCGCGACATCAGTTCCGACGCCGACGATGCCGCCATTGTGCGCTCGGTCATCGCGCTGGCGCACAGCCTGCGGCTGCAAGTGATTGCCGAAGGCGTGGAAACCGACGAGCAGCTCAACTACCTGCGCGAACTCGGCTGCGACCAGTACCAGGGCTACCTGCGCAGTAAGCCTTTACCGGCGGCACAGTTCGAAGCCATGCTGCGTGCGGCTGACTCAGACAGCGCGGCCCTGGTGTTGAAAATGGTTGGGCGGTGAGCCGATGTTTGCTATCGTGTCGCTTTACTGACCCTTCATTTCCGGAGTAGTGCGCATGGCTTCTTTACAAGATCAGTTTCTCAAGGCCGGCCTGGTCGATAAAACCAAGGTCAAGCTGGTCAACCAGGACAAGAGCAAGCAAAAGAAGGTCGAGCGGCGCACCGGCACCCAGAGCGTGGACGAGGCGCGACTGGCGGCCCAGGAAATGCAGCGCAAGAACGCCGAACGGGCGCGCGAATTGAATGCCCAGCGCGATGCGGCCGCCCTGCAGAAAGCCATCGCCGCGCAGATCACCCAGATGGTGCAGCAGAACCGCCAGAGCAAGGGCAAGGGCGACATCGCCTATCACTTCACGCATGGCACCAAGGTCGACCATATTTATGTGTCGGCCGATGTGCAGGGGCACTTGCGCGCTGGCCGGCTGGTGATCGTGTGCCAGAACGGCGCCACCGAACTGGTGCCGCGCGTCATTGCCGACAAGATTGCCGAGCGCGATGCCTCGATTGTGGTGCGCGTGAACAAAAGCAGTAACGAGGTCGAAGCGGATGATCCGTATGCCGCATTCCAGATTCCTGATGAT
>CAMLFK010000333.1 GCA_946479255.1 uncultured Oxalobacteraceae bacterium | reverse complement strand
GAATACGCCGGCGGCCACCATGAGCGCATGGACGGCAAGGGCTATCCGCGCGGGCTGACGCGCGAGCAGATGTCGGTGCCGGCGCGGATCATGGCGATCGCCGATATCTTCGAGGCGCTGACCGCCCGCGACCGCCCTTATAAAAAGGGTAAGATGCTGTCGGAGTCGCTGCGCATCCTCGGAAACTTCGCACTCAACGGCCATATCGATCCCGACCTGTTCGACATCTTCATCCGCTCAAAGGTCTATATGGAATTCGCGCGCAAGAACATGGACGTGTACCAGATCGACGAGATCGACGAGTCGAAGATTCCCGGCTATATCCCCTGACAGCTGTCATGACCCTGGATCGGACCTTATGAATCGACTCCACCGGCTGCTTGGCCGCTACGGCGCGCGCTGGGCCATCGGCCTGGCGCTGACCCTGCTGGCCGCCGCTTACACGACTTCCTTTGTCCATAGCGATTCGGTCAAACGGCTCGACGGCTTCCTGTCCGGCCTGCGCATGCGCCTCGAACCACCGGTGCTCGACCCGCGCATCGTGATCGTCGATATCGACGAGCGCAGCCTGGCGCAGCTCGGCCGTTTTCCGTGGGGCCGCAATGTGCAGGCCCGCCTGGTCGACATGCTGGTCGGCCATTACCAAGCCGGCGTGGTCGGCTTCGATATTTCCTTTCCCGAGCCCGATACCTCGTCCGGTTTCGAGGTGCTGGACCGGCTGGCCCACGGCCCGCTCGACAAGGTGGCCGGCCTCAAGAAGCAACTGGCCGCGCTCAAGCCGGAGATGGATTACGACGGCCTGCTGGCCGCCGCCATGAAGGGCCGCCCGGTGGTGCTGGGCTACAGTTTGTCGACCACGCAGAAGAAGGGCGTGCTGCCGGAGCCGGCCTTCACCAGCACGAGCCTGAACGGGCAGCGCGTGGACGCTTATAGCTTCGAGGGCTACGAGGCCAATATCGCGCGCCTGCAGCAGGCCGCGGCGGGCGCCGGTATCTACACCGCGTTGACCGACCCGGACGGGATCATCCGATCGTCGCCCCTGCTGCAGCGTATCGGCGACGGCTACTATCCATCGCTGTCGCTTGCCACGGCGGCGGTGTACCTGAAGGCGGGCGCGATTGCGCCGCCGGGCAAACCCGCTGAAGGCGGGCACGACACGCTGGTGATGTTCCTGCCCGATGGAGTGCTTGAAATTCCGGTCGGCGAAGGCTTGACCACGATCGTGCAGTTCCGCGGCCGCGGCGGGCCGAACGGCGGGGCCTTCCGCTACGTGTCGGCGGTCGACGTGCTGACCGGCGCGGTGCCGCCGGCGCTGCTGAAGAATAACGTAGTCCTGGTCGGCACCACCGCGCCCGGGCTGCAGGATATCCGCGCCACCCCGGTCAACGCCGAGTATCCGGGAGTCGAGGTGCACGCCAACCTGGTCAAGTCGATCCTCGATGGGCGCTTCAAGGCGCGCCCGGATAATGGCTTCATCATCGAACTGCGCATGGTGCTGTCCTTCGGCCTGTTGTTGACGGCAGCCCTGGCGGTGCTGTCGCCGCTGCGCGCGATCGCGGCGACCGCGCTGGCATTGGGCGCGGCCGCGGCCAGCAACTACTACCTCTACAGCCACATGGACATGGTGATCGACAGCGCCGCACTGCTGCTGCTGATCCTGGCCCTGTTCGTCCTCAACGTCGCCTATGGCTACATCTTCGAAGTGCGCAAGCGCCAGGCAATAGTGTCGCTCTTCGGCGAATATGTGGCGCCCGAGCGGGTGGCCGAAATGGCCGAGAACCCGGCCGCCTTTAACATGGACGGCGAAAGCCGCGAGCTGTCGGTGATGTTTGTCGACGTGCGCGGCTTTACCACCATCTCCGAAGCGCTCGACCCTAGAACGCTGCGCGAATACATCAACCAGTACCTGACCGCGATGTCGGCCGACATCCGCGACAGCCACGGCGGCACCCTCGACAAGTACATCGGCGACGCCGTCATGGCCTTCTGGGGTGCGCCGGTGGCCTTTGCCGATCATGCCTACCGCTCGGTCGCCACCGCGCTGCTGATGCAGCAGAGCGCCCACAAGTTGAATGGCGAATTCGCCGCGCGCGGCTGGCCGCCGCTGGCCATCGGCATTGGCGTGAACAGCGGGGTGATGCACGTGGGCGACATGGGATCAAAGATCCGCCGCGCCTACACCGTCATGGGCGACGCGGTCAACCTGGCCGCGCGCCTGGAAGGCATCACCAAGGTGTATGGCGTGGGCATCGCGGTCGGGCAGGCGACGCGCGCGGCCGCACCGCAGTTCGTCTACCGCGAACTCGACCTGGTACGGGTCAAGGGCAAGAACGAGCCGGTGGCGATTTTCGAGCCGCTGATGCTCGCCGGGCAGGCCGATGGCGCGCTGCTGGAGGCCTTGCAGGCGTGGACCGGCGCGCTGGCGCTGCTGCGCGCGCAGCAGTGGGATGCGGCGCAAGCGGCCATCGCCGCACTGGCGCAGGCCGACCCTCGGCGCAAGCTGTACCAGCTTTATCTGGAACGCATTGCGCTCTACCGCGCCACGCCGCCTGGCGATGACTGGGATGGTGTTACCAACTTTGAAACGAAATAAGCCCAAAAAGCCGATAAACCTTGCATGTTGCTAAATGCATCGTTGTATTTTGCGCGGCAAGGGGATTTAGTTCTGACGTGCAACAGATTGCCGGATAAACTCGCCTCATTATGCGCATTCGCCGGCCGTGGCGCCTTCGCGCCGGGCCGGCATTTACCTCTAGAGCTGACAATGAAATCAAGAATAGCGCGACTGTTCGCCGCTTCTTTGCTTGCCGCCGCCGTGAGCGCGGCCTGGGCGGCCGACGAACCCGACACCAGTATCGTCCGTTTCGACATTGCCCGTTTCGACGTCAGCGGCAACAGCCTGCTGACCCGCGCGCAGGTCGATGCCGCCGTGGCACCCTTCACCGGCGCCCAGCGCGACTTCGGCGACGTCCAGCAGGCCCTCGAAGCCCTGGAAGCGGCTTATCAGGCGCGCGGCTACCAGGTGGTCAAGGTGCAGCTGCCGGAGCAGGAGTTAAATGGCGGGGTGATCCGCCTGGTGGTGAGCGAAACCCGTATCAAAAGCGTCACGGTGAGCGGCAACCGCCACTTCAGCGAAGCGAACGTCCGCGCCAGCCTGCCTGGCCTGCGCGAAGGCCAGACCCCGCAGCTCGATACGGTATCGGCCAGCCTGCGCCTGGCCAACGAGAATCCGTCCCGGCAGATCCAGCTCAAGCTGCAAAGCTTTGATCCGGCGGGCGGCGAAGAAGCTCTGGACGCGCTCCTGGAAGTGCGCGACCAGTCGCCCTGGCGGGTTTTGTTCAACCTGGATAACAGCGGCACCGACCCAACCGGCAAGACCCACGCCGGGGTGGTGCTGCAGCATGCCAACCTGTTTGGGCGCGACCATGTCGCCAGCCTTCAGTACACCACCACGGTTGAAGAGCCGAGCAAGGTAGCGGTGTGGGGCGCCGGCTATCACATTCCGCTGTACGCGCTGGGCGATTCGCTCGACCTGTTTGCCAGCCATTCGAATATCGATTCCGGTTCCGTCACCGCCGGCCTGTTCAACCTGGCCGTGAGCGGCGAGGGCAGTGTGGCCGGGGTGCGCTACAACCAGATCCTGGCGCGCCGCGGCGAACTCGATGGCCGCGTGGTGTACGGCGCCGAGGTCAAGGCCTTCAAGAACAGCGTGCTGTTCGCCGGCCAGGATTTCGGCAACGACGTCACCGTGCGCCCGCTGTCGCTGGGCTATGTAGCCAGCCTGCCGCTGGGCGAGGCCTTCGCCAACTTCTCCGTCACCGCGCTGCGCAATATTCCGGGCGGCAGCCGTGGCGGCGATGACGATTTCGCGCGCGCGCGGACCGGCGCCAAAGCCGGCTACGCCGTGCTGCGCTTTGCCGCCGCCTATGCACGCAACCTGCCGCGCGACTGGCAGATGCGCCTGCTGTTGAACGGCCAGTTGAGCGGCGACGCCCTGGTGCCGGGCGAGCAGTTCGGCGCCGGCGGCGCCAGCTCGGTGCGCGGCCTGGACGAGCGGGCCTTGTCGGCCGATGCCGGTGCGCTGGTCAACGCCGAGCTGTACTCGCCCTCGCTGTGCGCGTCCGGCCGCTGGCAATGCCGCGTGGTGGGCTTTGTCGACGCCGCGCACGGCCGCCGCCATGAAGCGCTGCCGGGTGAACTGTCGCGGGCTTCGCTCTCGTCCGCCGGCCTGGGTCTGCGCATCGCCATGGGCCAGTCGGTCAATCTGCAGGCCGACTATGGCCACGTGATCAACGACGGCCGCATTCCGGGTGCCGGCAAGAACAAATTACATGTCCGCGTGGGCCTGGCCTACTAAGGGTGATCTCATGACTACTACCATTCACACTCCGCTGCGCCTTTTGGTGGCGCGCACCTTGCTGGCGCTGGCCGCCGGCTTCGGCAGCGCGCAGGCGGCGCCCACCTTGCCGCAGGTCGTCAGCGGCCAGGCCAGCTTCGCCCAGCAGGGCAATGTGTTCTCGATTACCAATGCGCCGAACACCATCATCAACTGGCAGAGCTTCTCGGTCAATCCGGGCGAGGTCACCCGCTTCATCCAGCAAAGCAGCGACAGCGCGGTACTGAACCGCATCGTCGGCCAGGACCCCAGCAAGATCCTCGGCGCGCTGCAGTCGAACGGCCAGGTGTTCCTGATCAACCCGAACGGCATCCTGTTCGGCAAGGATGCGCGGGTCGACGTCAACGGCCTGACCGCCTCCACGCTTAATCTGAGCGATGCCGACTTCTTGGCCGGCAAGCGCAAATTCGCGGCCGGCACGGGCGCCGGCAAGGTGGTCAACCAGGGCACGATCGCCACCCCAAGCGGCGGCAAGGTATTCCTGATCGCCTCCAGCATCGAGAACAGCGGCATCATCAC
>CAMLFK010000332.1 GCA_946479255.1 uncultured Oxalobacteraceae bacterium | reverse complement strand
GCACGCCGGTGTCGACTTCCGGATGGTGCGCCGGCGGCTGCGGCACGCCCCACAGGGCATCGAGTTCGGGCATGATGCGCGCCAGCGCGCCGCAGTCGCGCAGCACCGCCAGCATGCGCGAGGGTTTGGCTTCCATCAGGCCGCGCGCGATTTCCTGCCAAACGCGTTCCGGCACCAGGGCGTCGACTTCGCCCTGCTCGACCATCTGGCGCATCAGCGCATTGGTTTCCGGCGCCACGCTAAACCCGGGCAGGCGCGCGGCAAAACGCGCCAGGCGCAGGATGCGCACCGGGTCTTCGGCAAAGGCCGGCGACACATGGCGAAATACCTTGGCGGCGAGATCGCGCTGCCCGCCGAACGGGTCCAGCAGGCTGCCGTCATCGGCGCGGGCAATGGCGTTGATGGTCAGGTCGCGCCGGACCAGGTCTTCTTCGAGCGTGACATCCGGGTCGGTATGGAACACGAAGCCGCGGTAGCCGGGCGCGGTCTTGCGCTCGGTGCGCGCCAGCGCGTACTCCTCGTGGGTGTCGGGATGCAGGAACACCGGGAAGTCCTTGCCGACCGGGCGAAAGCCCTTGGCCAGCATGTCTTCCGGCGTGGCGCCCACCACCACCCAGTCGTGGTCCTGCACCGGCAGCCCAAGCAGCTCGTCGCGCACCGCACCGCCGACCACATAGGCTTGCATGGCCATCCCCTACTTCGCTTTTAAAGCTGAAAACTTACGGCGCATTGCGCAGGTCTTCGTCGTGGGCGGCGGCGATCTCCGGCTCGGCCAGCGCATCGGCCATCCAGCGCGCCACGGCCGGGTGGGCCTGCATGCGGTCGCAATAGGCTTGCAGCGCGGGCGCCAGGGCCACCTGGTAGGTGCGGAAACGCATCACCACCGGGGCGAAGAAGGCGTCGGCGATCGAAAAGTCGCCGAACAGGTATTGGTGGTGGCCGAAGCGCGACAGGCATTCTTCCCAGATCTCGCTGATGCGGCCGATGTCGCCCTGCGCGCCCGGCGTACGCCCGCGCCCCGGCAGGCTGTCGCGGATGCTCATCGACATCGCGCTGCGCAGGTCGGCAAAGCCGGAGTGCATCTCGGCGCAAACCGAACGCGCCATCGCGCGTGCGGCAACATCCTGCGGCCACAAGTGCTTTTCGGGGAACTGTTCGGCCAGGTATTCGCAGATGGCCAGGCTGTCCCAGATGATCATCTCGCCGGCGAGCAATACCGGCACCCGGCCGGCCGCCGAGTATTCGGCGATACGGGTGGAGGTGTCGGGACGGTCGAGCAGGATGCGCACTTCCTGGAACGGAATGTTGAAGGCGGTCATGGCCACCCACGGGCGCATCGACCAGCTGGAATAGTTCTTGTTGCCGATGATCAGGGTCAGGCCGGCATTGCGGGCGTCTTCCAGGGTCTGGGACAGGACGGGATCGAGTACGGTTGTCTGCATGTTCTTGTGTTATTCAGATGTTGATGCGTTTTAAAGCGGGCGGATGACTAACGCCCCGCACGCGCACGGAACTCGTCGAAGCGCTCGCGCGGCGACAGATAGTGCGGGGCAACCGCTTCCAGCGCGGTCGGGACGATGCCCAGGCTGGCATTGGTGGTCGCCTGGATGGCCGGGTCGACAACATTGTCAACCTGCATGGAATCGATGTTATCACGGCTCATCGGAGGCGTGCCGGGAAGCATCTCGAAAATGGTGGCCATCAGCCGGCCTATACTGGCAGGCAAGGGGATCACGCGCCGCTCGTGGCCGCTGTAGCGCCCGGCCAGGCGGACCAGCTCGCCCAAGGTGTAGATCTGCGGGCCGCCCAGGTGGAATACCTGGTGGCGGGTGCGCGGATCGGCCAGCGCATGCACGAAGGCGGTGGCGACGTCGCCCACGTATACCGGCTGGAAATCGACGTCGGCGCAAGCCAGCGGGACCACGGGCATGAAGCGCTGCATGCGCGCGAACATATTGAGGAACTTGTCTTCAGGGCCGAACACCACCGAGGGGCGGAAGATGGTGGCGGCCACCGACAGTTCGGCGCGCGCGGCCACTTCGCCGTCAGCCTTGGAGCGCTGGTACATCGAGGGGCCGTCGGCCGCCGCGCCGAGCGCACTCATATGCAGGTAGCGCGGCACGCCGGCGGCGGCGCAGGCGGCAACGATGCGGCGCGGCAGCTCGACATGGGCAGCCTTGAATTGCGGGCCGTAGGGACTGCCGCGCTTGGAGTGCAGCACGCCGACCAGGTTGATGGCGGCATCGCGCTCGGTCAGCAAGATGCGCAACATGGCATCGTCGTGGATATTGGCTTCGACCACTTCGACGCGCGGCAGGAAGATCAGGTGCTTGGCGCGCTCATAGCGGCGGGTGGGAACGATCACGCGGGCGCCTTCCGCCGACAGGCGCGCTACCAGATGGCTGCCGATGAATCCAGTGCCGCCGAATACCACCACGGTCAGGTCTCTCATGCATCCTCGCTTAACTAGTCGTCGATCTGCTATCAAAAACGTGCGTAAACGTGCACATCGTTCTCTTCCTGCCCCGAGCCGTCTTGCTGACCGTTCTCGTACCTGACAGGCGTGACTTTCCCGCCTTCCGCCGGCAATACACCGGCGGGAGTGACTGGCGTTGCCGCCGGTCTCGCCACGGGTAGCGCAGAGCTCACCGCGGGCGAGGAGCAGGTTGCGAGCCTTTGCAAATTGACCGCCGCGTTCACGTCGCGGTCGTGGTGTGTGGTGCAGGTAGCGCATGTCCAGGTACGTTCGGACAAGACGAGGTCCGCATATCGCGTACCACATGCAGAGCACAGCTTGCTCGACGGGTACCAGCGGTCGGCAAGCACCAGCCTGGTGCCGTAGCGCAGTGCCTTGTACGTCAACTGGCGGCGTATCTCATAGAAGCCGACATCGGAGATGGCCCGGGCAAGCCGTCCATTGGCCAGCATGCCGCGCACATTCAGGTCCTCGATCACGACCGCTTGGTTTTCGCGGCAGAGCCGGGTCGTCAGTTTGTGCGTAAAGTCGGCGCGCACGTTGGCGATGCGCGCATGTAGGCGAGCGATTGCACGATTCCCCTTGATCGTGTTAGCCGACACCGGCAGCCGCGTCCCTTTCGGGATACCGCCACTGAACCCGGCTGCGACTTTGGCGGCTGCCCGCTTGCGCGACTGGCGGCGCGAACGGATGCGTAGCCGCCGCAGCGCCGCTTTCAACGGACGCGGCGCCTCGACTTTCTCGCCGCTGGACAAGGTGGCTGCGGCCGAGAGGCCAAGATCGACACCGGTGTTGCCATCGGCGCGGCGTGCCAGACGCGCGGCATCGTCTGGCACTTCAACCCGCAGGGACAGAAACCAATGGGCCGCACACCGGCAGACGCTCGCGCCGATGATGCGGCCCGGCCAGCGCAACAATTCGCTCAGGTCGACGCGCCCAATTTTCGGCAAGACCACGCTCATGCCTTCCACGCGAAATTTGTCATTGGCAATGTAAAAGCTGTCCCGGCAGCGGCCTTTTTTCTTGAACGCCGGTGGATGCGCCGGGACGCCGTCGCGTAGCGCAGTAAAGTAGCGACTCCACGCCTTGGCCAGATGGGCGAACGGCTGGGCATGGGCATCGCGGTGAATGGTGCGCAGCCACGGCTGCCCGTCGGCATCGAGCCAGTCGGGATGGCTGTACTTCAGCACATTAAACTGCTTCTTCAACTTCATGGCCTGCGGGCGCTGCCCGGCAGCCGTTTGCCGCTGCCATTCGGCCAGCGCCCAGTTCCAGACCCGCCGCGCCGTTCCGGCTGCACGTGCGAAGTATGCGCACTGCTCATTAGTGGCCTCAAGCCGAATGCGGTGGGCGAGCAGCATGTCGAGGTTTCCCCAGGTGGTTGAGAATCGCATGATTAACTACTCACTTTTTGACATCGTTAAGCACAATAGGTTCTACGAGAGACGGGCTCCCGATTCTACGGCATATCGATCAAGGAGGCGCTGCGCGGCGATACCCTGCCCAGGCGCGCCTTGAGCGACTGCGGCTTGTTCTCGAACAGCGCGGCGTAGGTGGTGGCGTTGGCCAGCACGTTTTTCACGTAGATGCGGGTTTCCATGAACGGAATCGTCTCGGCGAAAATCGCGCCTTCCATCGGCTCGGTGAGCGCCGAGCGCCAGCTGCGCATGCGCCCGGGACCGGCGTTGTAGGCCGCGCTGGCCAGGGCCTGCGAGCCGTCCGCGCTGGCCAGCACCATACTCATGTAGTTAGCCCCGAGCACCAGGTTGGTGTGCAGGTCGTTGAGCTTGCCGTGCACATAGTCGCCCAGGCCGATCTTGCGCGCCACATAAGCCGCGGTCGAGGGCATCACCTGCATCAGGCCGGACGCGCCGACCGAGGACTGGGCGTCCATGATGAAGCGCGATTCCTGGCGGATCAGGCCATACACCCAGGCCTGGTCGAGATTGAGCTTGGTGGTGGTGGGATTGAGGATGTCGATGTGCGGCGACGGGAAGCGCTGGGTGTAGTCGAACTGGGTGCGGGTACGCTCCGAAGTGCTGACCATGCGGTCGAGGATGCCGTTCTTGCGGGCGAACTCGGCCGCGGCGAGCAGCTCGCGTTCGTTGAACTTGCGCAGCTCCCAGTTCCACTCACGGGTGCCCTCGGCGCGCAGGCGCATGCTGAAGAACTTGAGGGCGCGCCGCAGGCCGGGGTTGCTGGCGACGTGGGCGATTTCTTCCGGCGTGAGCCTGGCCCCGGCCGGCGGAATGCTGATTTGCTGGCCCAGTTCTTCCAGCGCCAGCTGGCCGTAGAACCCGCTGTGGTCGGCGATGCGCTCGTACAGGACGGCCGCGCCTTCCACACCGGTCGCTTGCAAGGCGCGCGCCAGCCAGTAGGTCCAGGCGGGCTGGGCGCGCAGCTGCGGCGGCATGGCTTCGATGGTCGACCTGACGCCGGCCCAGTCGCCGGCGCGCAG
>CAMLFK010000331.1 GCA_946479255.1 uncultured Oxalobacteraceae bacterium | reverse complement strand
CCTGCACGGTCGGCATGGCGTTGAGGATTTCGCCGGCCATGGCGGAAGCGTCGGCGATGCGGTCCTGCGAATCGCGCGAGAGCTTGCGCACGCGCCGGCCAAACAGCACGATGGGGACGATCACCAGCACCAAGAGGCCCAGGATGATGGCGGACAGCTTGGGGCTGGTCACGAACAGCATCACCAGGCCGCCGATAAACAGCAGCATATTACGCAGTGCCATGGAGATGCTGGTGCCGACCACGGCCTGGATCAGGGTGGTGTCGGTGGTAATGCGCGAAAGGACTTCGCCGCTCTGGGTGGTCTCGAAAAACTCCGGGCTCTGGTCCACCACGTGGCGGTACACGGCGCTGCGGATGTCGGCGGTGACCCGTTCACCCAGCCAGGACACGGTGAAAAAGCGCGCGGCCGTGGCCAGCGCCAGCACGGTGGCGACGCCGAACAGCGCCAGGAAAGTGGCGTCGACGTGGCGGATGCTCTGGCTGCCGGCGGAGGCGCCGAAGCCCAGGTCGATCATCTGCTTGAAGGCGTAGGGAATGGCGAGCGTCGAGCAGGCCGCCACGACCAGCGCGATCCCGGCCAGTAGAAATTGGCGGCGGTATGGCAGCAGGAATGGCAGCAGGCCGCGGAAGGCGGCCAGGCTGCCCTTGCCGCGCTCGGCGGCATTGCCGGGCTTTGCGCTGACGCTGGAGGTGGTGCCGGGTGCGGTGGTACTGGTGGAGCTGTTGGTCATCGTGTTGGAGCTTCGCTTCTTATGTCAATTTCTTGTTTCATTCATAGTTTCATCGCCTGGCCGTAGCCGGTCATTTCCAGGTAGCCGCGCCCGGCCGGCACGCCGTCGCGCTTGATCGTCACCGCGCCTTCCCAGTACACGGCGCCGGTCGAGCGGCGCGAATCGAGTTCCTGGTCGTTCTGCAGCGGGTCGATTTCCCAGCGCGTCGCGCCCGTCATCATGGCCGTCGCCACCGGGTAGTCGATGCCGGTGCGCGGCGACTTCCAACGCCTGCGCGGCGCGAACCTCACCTCGTCCTTACCGAAGCGCGTGACCTTGCCGGCGGCGTCGCGCAGCAGCGCGTAACCCCATAGTTTATCACCTTGCCTGGCTCTTATCTGAAATCCAGCCAGGGCCGAGCCGTCATCCAGGCTGGCGCCGATCCAGTCCCAGCCGCTGGCCGCCGGGTCGAGCGCCTGGCTGGACCATTCGTGATCGAGCCAGGCGGTGCCGCCGACGGTGCGCGCCGGGCCGCCGTTGGCACCGCTGTTGCCCGCTACGCTGCCGGCCACTTTCAGCTGCGGCTCGCTGTAGTAGTAGCTGGCGCGGGACGGATCGGCGCCCTTGCGCGAGTAGCCGTCCTGGCCTTGCAGCAGCACCGGCTGGGTCGGCGTCAGGGTCAGCTCCATGCTGGCATGGGGCGACTTGATGCTGACCTTGTAGCTGCCGTCGGCGGCGCGGCGCATGCTCCAGTCGTCCAGCTTGATGCCGGTGGTAGCGGTGTCGGCATAGGCCAGGCCGAAACCCTGGCGCGCGCTGCGCTGGTCATGCGCCAGCTTGCCGAGGGCCGGGTCGGACAGGGCGGCGTGGCCGATGATCAGCTGGCGCGGCGCGAAAGCGCTCGGGTTGGCGGGATTGGTACCCGTGGCGCTGCGGAAGAAAGTCACCTGGAAGCCGAGCGGCTTGCCGTCGGCCGTCTTTAACCAGCCGGTGACGTACCACCACTCGGTCTTGAATTCGGGGTGGGCGCCGAAGTCGCGCGGGAAGTTCAAGGTACGGCCCGGCTCGACCGGCGCAAAGGCCGGCGCCGCGCCGTGACACAGCTGGGACAGCAGCATCAATATGGTTAAAAGGTACTTCACCAGTCCTCCCTGACGGCGCGTATCGGTCCGGTGGACAGCGCATAACGGCCCGACACCAGCGCCGTGATCACCGAGGCACCCAGCAGCACGGACGCCACGGCGGCCAGCAGCGGCCACGGCAAGTGCAACTGCATCGACCAGTGGAAGGATTGCGGATTGACCACGTAGACCAGGATGACACTGATCACCAGCCCCAGCACGAAGCCGCATGCCACGCCCAGGCCGGTGAGGGCGCCGCCTTCGAGCGCCAGGATGCGCAGCACCTGGCCGCGGCTCACGCCCACATGGCGCAGCATGCCGAACTCGCGCGAGCGCGCCAGGGTCTGGGCCGAAAAAGTGGCGGCCACGCCGGACAGGCCGATGGCAATCGCAATGGCTTCGAGCAGATAGGTGACGGCGAAGCTGCGGTCGAAGATGGTCAGGCTCATCTGGCGGATTTCGCCAGGGCGCGAAAATTCCAGCGCGGCGCCGAAGGGCAGGGCGCGGATGGCTTCCTCGATTTGGCTGGTGGCGGCGCCGTCCGCCGCCCAGATGGCGGCATCGCCCACCTCCAGGTCCCCGCTCAGGGCGCGGTAGTCGGCCAGCTGGATCTGCATCGAACCGGACTGGCTGGAGTAGTCGCGCCATGTACCGGCCACAAAAAAGCGCCGCAGGGCGCCGGCCAGCGGAATGTCGAGCGTGCCGCCGACCTTGACGCCGTACAGGTCCAGCATGGCTTCGGAGACCCACATCGGCCGCGAGAGCGCCGGCGGGGCGATCTGCGTGCCGATCAAGGGCATGGTCTGGCCGGGATCTTGCATATCGATGGGCCGTGCCAGCAGCGAGACGGTGGGCCTTGCCGGGTCGAGCACCACTTCAAGCGAGCGCAGGAAGTCCACGCGCGCAGCGCCGGGCAGGGCGGTGAGCGCGGCCTGTTGGGGTGGCGCGATGCCGCCGCCGCCGCTGTCTGCCACGCGCACGTACAGGTCGGCCGGCAGCAGGCGCACCAGCCAGTCGTCCAGCGAGACCCGGAAGCTCGACACCATGATCGCCATCGCCACCATCAGGCTAAAGCTCGACAGCACGCCGCCCAGCGCGATCGCCGCCTGGCCGGAGGCATTGGCCAGGCGCGCCAGGGTCAGGGCCAGAACAGGCGGCTGGGCCGCGCGCCGCATCGCCACGCGATTCAGGATGCCGAACAGGCTGGCCGCCAGGCGCGGCATCAGGCCGATGCCGCCGACCAGCAGCAGGGCGATGGCGAGGTAGCCGAACAGCGGCAGTTCGAACACCGGCGGGGCCTGGCTGAACGCCGCGGCCAGCGCGATGCACAGCACCGAGGGCCATACGCGGGCCAGGCGCGCCAGCGCCACTTCGTCATTGCCGGCCTTGAGCGCGACGGCCGGCGCGGCGCGCGAAGCTTCAATCGCAGGCACCAGGCAGCCCAGCATGGCGACGCCCAGGCCCAGCGCGAAGAACACGCAAGCCGCCAACGGCGTGAACTGTACGCTTGGGCGCACACCGGAGAAATAGCCGGCACCCAGGTCGCCGCCGACATAGCGCAGCGCGACGGCGGCCAAGGCGTAGCCGGCGGCGATGCCGAGTGCGGCGCCGGTCACTCCGAGGGTCGCGCCTTCCAGCAGCACCTGGCGCAGCAACTGACGGCGCTCGACGCCCAGCACGCGCAGCAGCGCGAACTGGCTGCGCCGCCGCATCACCGACAACGCCTGGGTGGAGAACACCAGGAAGGCGCCGGTGAACAGCGCCACCAGTGCCAGCACGGTGAGGTTGACGCGATAGGCCCGGCTCATATTGTTGTTGCGCTGGTCCTGGGTGTCGTCGTTGGGCTGGGCCACCAGGAAGCGTCCGGGGAAGTCGCGCTCAAGGGTGGCCGCCAGTTCGCGCTGGAAGCTGTCGCGATTGACGCCGCTGCGCAGCTTGAGGTCGATGCGCGAGAGCTGGCCGAGGCGATTGAAGCGCCACTGCATGGCGCCGATGTCCATCACGCCGATGCGCTGGCCGGCGCGCGCTGCCTGCATGCCGCCGGCCACGCGCAAGTTCACCTCCGCCGTGCCGCTGCGCAGTGTGATCCGCGCGGCGTTCTTCAGCCACGCTTGCGCCGCCGGCGACAGGAACAGCGCGTCGTCGGCCAGCACATCGTTGATCTCGCCGCCGCCGCCCATCAAGCCGGGCGACACGTAGGCCGCGCGCAAGGCGTCGATGCCGATGAGTTTCAAGCGTCCGCGTTCGCCTGGCACGCCGGCTTCCAGTTCCAGCACCGGGGAGGCCACCGCCACATCAAGCAGCTGGGCCAAGCGCGGATAGATGCGCTCGTCGAACAGCGCCTCGCGCCCCGTCACCTGGATGTCGGCCTGGCCGGACAGGCTCTTGACCGCGGCCGAGAATTCATTGAAGGCCGCCGCGTTGATCAGGTGGATGGCGAATCCCATCGCCACGCCGACCGCGATGGCGACGATGGCCAGCAGCGAGCGCACCGGATGCGCGCGCCACTCTCCCAGCAGCAGCCAGCGCGAGAGCAGCCTTAGCCCGGACATTCGATCGCCATCGACTGCCGGTGCCGGTGGGCCTTGGCGCGTGCGCTTTCGCGCTGCCCGCTCATTTCCTTGCTGATGTCTTCATCCATCCAGCGCTGCTTGAGGCCCATCCTGGCACAGCGCCGCTGCTGGGCCGCGGCTGCGCGCGCGCCTCTGGCCCGTGTACGCGCCGCCCGCGCTTCGCGCGCGTAGCGCTGCTTTTGCAGCGACGCCAGCATGGCCTTCTGGCGCTGCAGTTCGTGTGCGCCATGCGGGTCGGCAGGCGCCGCCGGCACGTCCAGTTCGACCGTGGGCCCGGCGCTGCAAGGCTGGTCGCCGTATGCGGCCTTGCCGTCGACGGTACATTTATAGACGGCCTGGGCGAAGGCCGGGTTGATCAAGACCAGCAGCAACACGGCGACAAGGAACATGAAGGCCTCCACGGCTCACAGGATTTTGCCAGGGTTCATAATGCCCAGCGGGTCCAGCGCCCCTTTGATCGCACGCATCAGGTTCAATTCGACCGGCGATTTATAGCGGATCAGTTCCTCGCGTTTGAGCGCGCCGATGCCGTGCTCGGCCGAGATCGAGCCTTCGCAGGCG
>CAMLFK010000330.1 GCA_946479255.1 uncultured Oxalobacteraceae bacterium | reverse complement strand
GCCAGCGACGTGATCTTTCCGATGGCGGATGCTGCTTATCTTGGCCGTATATTCCATAGCGTTATACACATCTGGAAAAGCCGTTTACGTTCAATGACTTACACCCCGACCTTGTAAACTTCCGCCGGATCGCGTTTACTCTCATCTTTTGGGCGGATGCATGGTGAAGGTAGCGCAGCAGTGGACGGAGCACGAATTTGCTGGGCTTGATCTGGGCGACGCCCGCCTGGACAGGAGAGCGAAGAAATTGATAGAGCGACTTGCGGAGAGCCCGGCGGCCAGCATTCCTGATGCATGCGATAGCTGGAGTGAGACGATGGCGGCGTACCGCTTCCTGCGCAACGAGGACGTGGCGTGGGAGGGCATCCTGACGCCCCACTGGGCGCGCACGCAGGAGCGGATGCGTTCGCAGTCGGTAGTGCTGTGCATCCAGGACACGACGGAACTGGACTTCAACGGCCAGGAGATTGCCGGGCTGGGCCCGCTGAACTATGAGGCCCGGCGTGGTATGTATCTGCACCCGACCTATGCGGTGACGGTCGAGCGAGAGCCGCTGGGCGTGCTCGATGCCTGGATGTGGGCGCGCGAGCGGCGCGGCGCCGATGGCGTGCGACCTGGGCAGAAGGAAAGCACGCGCTGGGTCGAAGGCTACGAGCGGGTGGCTGAAATGGCGGCCGACATGCCCGGTACGCGCTTGGTGTATCTGGCCGACCGCGAAGCCGACATGGTGGAAATGATGCGCCGCGCAGACGAACTGGGCACCCCGGCCGACTGGCTGGTACGCGCCAAACATGACCGCTGTCTGTCGGGTGGCGAAGGCGCCAAGCTGTGGGCCACGACGACGGGCGAAGCGCCGCTGGGCGAGATCGAGTTCACGTTGGGCGCACGCGAGAACCGGCCAACCCGCAAGGTGCGTCAGCAGTTGTGGGCGCGCCGGATGGAGATCGGCAATGGCAAGGGCGGCCGTCTGAGTGTGACCTGCGTGGTGGCGCGTGAAGTGAACGTGCCCGCCGGTACCAAGGCCGTCGAGTGGCGGCTGTTGACGAACCGGGACGTCACCACGCATGAGCAGGCAGCCGAACTGATCAATTGGTACCGCGCACGGTGGGAAATCGAAATTTTTTTTCCACGTCATCAAGAACGGCTGCGAGGTCGAAACGCTGCAGTTGGGTGCCATTGACCGTCTGGAGCGTGCGCTGGCGTTGTTCATGGTCGTCGCCTGGCGCGTCACCTACCTGATGCGTAAAGGACGAACGTGCCCGGACCTGGATGCCACATTGTTCTTTGATGACGATGAAATCCATGGCGCCCGCCTTCTGGCGAAAAAGAAACTCCCAGCCAAAACACCCACCGTCAACGAGGTGGTGCGCCTGATCGCACAACTCGGCGGCTTCCTTGCCCGTAAAGGGGATGGTGAACCGGGCGCCAAGACGATCTGGCGCGGACTCGACAAGGTCCAGACTGCTGCTCAGACACTGCGTGCGCTATGGGGAGAATCGGACTGACGACTTGTGTATAAAGCTATGACTCAAAGTTCGCCGTAGGACCGCAATACGGCGAGCCTATCGCGGCTCAACTTTTGGTTTGAATGCGTGATCTACAACGTGACCGAAACGTCTGATCTAACATCTCGACACATATCCGGTACCAGAAGCAAGAGGTGCTGACATGTGAACGAACTCAACACCGAACCATAAGATACTGTACCGAGGACCTCGGCGCGGATGCTTGGTCGTGTCATCGTGGTTGCCGAACAAAATATCTTGACATTATTTCTAATACCCTCATTCGGGCCTGAATATCCTGTCCAGCTGCTCCGGATGCTTGCGCATATAGAGTTGGTAGAAAATACGCGAGCCGCCAGCGCTCAGGTGGCCACGGTCGTCGTGTTTGTATAGCGGGACACCGTCGATCTCGGAATGGCAACGCGCTTGGTCGCAAAACACGTCATAGGTGTTGATGACAGCCGTGCCTGGGCGTGCCTGGATGATTCGAGAAAGAAGCTGTGCGGCTGCCTGGTGGTTTTGCTCCCCGACGGCACGACTGTAGCTGCAATCGCGCTTTGCCATACCAAGCAGATAAAGGCGGTCGGAAGCGCAGTTTTCCAGTCCTTCGGGCAGGATCGGAATATCGTCGAGCATGATTACGCGCTTACCTGCCGCATTAAGCTGGGCAATCGTGGCCGCCAGTTCCGCTTCGAACTGGCCGACGCGATAACCGTGCAGCCCGGGGCTCGTGCCATCAGGGCTGCCGCCATAGATATCCCAAACTGCCGACATGAAGACGAGCTTGATCTCCGGATTGTTCAGGATATGTTTCATCACTTCGGTATCATGAGCGCGGCATTCCTCCGCATGCCGCTGGTAGCCCGGATCGCCAGCGCGTTCCGGACTGTTCCCGACGGGCGCACACATCGTAAAGGCCATGTCATGGATGGCGATGTTCCTAGCCTTGCCGATCGCATCGACGAAACCGATTTGGTGATAGGCATGGCTGTCTCCCCACAGGACAGCTTTCGTTGGGGCACCGGGAGCCCCCAGCATGCACTCTGCCGCCGGCGATACAGGAACCTTGTTCCAGCAACGATCGGCGCGTGGATGGTCGAATACGGACTGGCCGGCATCGGCATAATCGGCCCGATACGCTTGCGGATAGAACACGGACAGCTGATCGGTCTTCTTGGCCAGCACGTACAAGCCGAGCACGAACAGGAACGGCAGCAACCATAAGCACACCCAGGTACGGCGCGGCCACTCGCTGCGGGCTCGCCACGGCTGCTCGATCCAGCGGTGGGTCAGCGCCGCTAACACGGCCGACAGGCCCAGGGCCAGGCACATCCCGGCGCTGTCGCCGAACCCTAGGCGGTTGCAGGCGAAAATTAGCGGCCAATGCCAGAGATACAGCGGATAAGAGATGCGGCCCAGGTAACGCAGCGGCCGGTTGGACAGGACCGGGCGCAGCACGCCGGCATAGCGTCCGCCAACGATTAGCAGCACGGCGGCCAAGCAGGGTAGGATGGCATTCGCGCCCGGCATCAGGGTCTGCGGCCCATAGCGCAGGCTGCAGTACCAGACGACCGCAATGCCCAGCATGAGTAGCAGATCGGCAAGGTAACGCGGTAGCGCAGCGAGGCGGTCGATGGCCAGGGCCAGTACCACGCCACACAGGAATTCGAACAGTCGGGCCGGCAGGAAATAATAGCCGCCCGGTCCGACCTTGGCGGTATGCATCACCGAATAGGACAGCGCCAGCAGCAAGGCGCCGCACAGGGCGATCGCTCGCGTCCTCGGCTGGAAGCGGCGCAGGAACACCAGACAGAGTGGCAACAGCAAATAGAACTGCTCTTCGACCGACAGCGACCAAGTATGCAGCAGGGGCTGCTTGGTGCTTTCCAGGTCAAAATAACCGGTCTGTCTGGACAGGTAGATATTCGAGCCGAACAGAATTAGGAAACCTAGGTTCTTGATCAGCTTGAAGGTATTTTCGGGGAAACTGAACAGCAGGCAGAACGCGAGCGTCGCGAGCGCCACCGTGTGCAAGGGCGGGAGCAGGCGTCTCAGGCGGCGCGCATAGAAATTGGACAGCGTGAACTGATCGGCCTCTTGTTGACGGCTGATCCCAAGTGTCACAACATAGCCCGAGATCACGAAAAAAGGTCGACGCCGACAAAGCCGCCGATGAATCCGGTGAGCCTGGCGTGGCAAAACAAGACCATCAGGACGGCGATGGCGCGGATGCCATCGATCTCGGGGAAGTAATGTGGACTACGCGTTCGGGTGGTGGCTGCAGGGCCAGTAGTGCGGGGCTGCTTCTGTTCGATATCGATAATCATGCCTGCAGAAGATAGTGAACGGGTGATGATAGTACCACCCGGAATGCATGGGTTTCCTTCCGGGACGACGAGCAAACGGCCCGGCCCGGCCTTCGTCGGCGGAGTCTGCATAAAAAACGGCCCCTACATGTAAGCGATCATGCGGCGACGTATGTGCGTCGTCCGCCGAGGTCACGCAGATGCGACCGTAGTGGATTGGCAGCAAACATCTCCTTCCAAATCCGAGGCGTGAGCTGACGCACCAAGGACGCCGGACGCTGGCCGACACGTTGTAGCACCTCCACAAAGTAATCGTTTTCGCTGATTACCTCAAAGTCCGCTCGGTCCAGTCCTGCTCCTTCGTCATTGGCAACGTCAATGACCTCGACCGGCACCTTCGACTCGTCAAGGAACAGGGCCGCGTCATCGTTGCCATCAATAAGATTTTTATTTCTGTTCCCGGATGCGCGCTCATGCTCCACAATCCTGGTCTTTTTGGTGGGCGCCATGTCTTCGGGAACGACGTCGAACACCTCGCCCAGCGTGCCCTTGAGACCTCATGGTTCAGGCATCAGGCGCTCGCTCTTCTACCCAAAGATCTGCCAATAGAACCACGCTAATTAGCAGCGCAAACGGATGATTTCGCGCTCTTGCACGTCGATCAAAACGCTCAGTTCCCGCGCGGCCAATCCCAATGCCGAACCAGCGATTTCGGAAGTGGATTATCGATCGGAATGCATGCAAATATTATAAAGTTTTCGCAATCAGATCGCCAGGTAATTTCATGATTTGCGAGAGAATCTCACGAATTCAATCTCGAGGCATTCTATCTAATTATAACAACTCAAAAATTTGTTCAAAATCACTTTACAAACCAGTTTAATTATTTTACATTTAACCTGCCGGTTGTTTGCGAAAGTACGGTTTTTATGTACGGAAGCGAGATCAAGATTCTGTTTTCGCAGAAGGTACAATCGTCCAAGCCGGACTGTTTTCATTTGCAAACAGAATTAGGCTATGCATGCTGCTAGGGAAATCCTTAGTCTTGACTGCCTCCTTTATGGTGGTTTCCCATCCGGGATTTAATCTATAAATTGATTTTTGGAGAAGGTTAATGAAACTTAAGGCGACCTCGAATAACCCGGGTTTCGGCATGAGCAAGGCAATGTAATGCC
>CAMLFK010000329.1 GCA_946479255.1 uncultured Oxalobacteraceae bacterium | reverse complement strand
GGATCTCGGCGATGCGCGCCTCAACAAGAGGGCGAGAACATTGATGGACACTTTTGCGGCCAAGCCGGCGGCCAGTATCCCTGAGGCGTGCGACAGCTGGAGCGAGACCTGTGCGGCGTATCGTTTCCTTTAGAATCCTGATGTGACTTGGGAGGGCATCCTAGCGCCACACTGGGCGCGCACCCATGAGCGCATGGGCACGCATGCAGTCGTGCTGTGCATTCAGGACACGACCGAGCTGGATTTCAACGGCCAGGAAATCGCAGGACTGGGGCCATTGAGCTATGAAGCGCAACGCGGCATGTACTTGCATCCGACCTATGCGGTCACGCCCGAACGCGAACCGCTCGGCATGCTCGACGCATGGATGTGGGCACGCGAAAAGCGCGGAAATGATGGCCTGCGTCCTGGGTTGAAAGAGAGCCGTCGCTGGGTCGAAGGTTACGAACGCATCGCCGAGCAAGCTGCGGAACTGCCTGGTACGCGGCTGGTGTATATGGCCGATCGGGAAGCGGACATGGTCGAAATGATGCGCGTTGCGCGCGACCTGGGCACACCTGCCGATTGGCTGGTGCGCGCCCAGCATGACCGTTGCCTGGCCGACGCTGACGCTGACGCTGACGCCACCAAGCTTTGGGCCGCCACCACGGATGGCGCCCCGCTCGGCGCAATTAGTTTCACCATGGGCGGACGAGAAAAGCAGGCGGCGCGCGAAGTGCGTCAGCAATTGTGGGCGCGCTCTGTGCTGATCGGCGACGGAAAGAAGGGACAGATCGAAGCGACGTGCATCGTGGCGCGCGAAGTTGATGTGCCAGCTGGCGCGAAGCCGGTGGAATGGCGACTGCTGACCGATCGCGTGGCGAGCACGCTGGAACAAGCCACCGAACTGATCGACTGGTACCGCGCGCGCTGGGAAATCGAAGTCTATTTCAACGTGCTCAAGAACGGCTGCGAAGTCGAGAAATTGCAGCTGGCTGCAATGGACCGCTTGGAGCGGGCACTGGCCCTGTTCATGGTGGTGGCATGGCGCGTGGCCTACTTGATGCGCAAAGGCCGCACTTGCCCTGATCTGGATGCCACCTTGTTCTTCGACCCTGACGAGATTCGCGGCGCGCACTTGCTGAACAAACTGAAGATGCCACCGGTGCCGCCAACCTTGAACGAAGTCGTGCGTCTCATTGCTCAAATAGATGGCTTCCTTGCCCGCAGCAGCGATGGCGAGCCTGGCGTCAAGACGATCTGGAAGGGGCTCGATCAAGTGCACGCCTCGGCAGAAATCCTGCGCGCATTACGCGATGGGCTGGGCTGACGGACTTATGTATAAAGGCATGCCGTAAGGGACGCTGTTGGGGCTGCGGGTGTGGGATTGTGGAAAAAGCGAAGGCCGTTGTGCAATGGGATGGATACGGGCTGCAATATCGCCGGCCGCTTCGATGTATCTACATCCATAAAAGCACGGCAAGTGGCGTCCGCTGGGTATTCCCCGGATGTTATGCAGATCGATGCAAACACTGTGGAAGCTCGCACTGAACCTGTTTCGGAGAGCTTGGCTGACCCGAACTCCTACGGATTTCGGCCCAATCGCTCACCCACATCGATGAGGGCTTCGATTTCCTCGGGCAGAACGTATCCTATATTAGCCTTATGAGCACCACACGGATATACACACTTGTTCCGGGCTCCTCTACTCTGTCCCCATTAAAAATTTAAAGTCCTTCCTTGGAATTTAATTCGACTCCGACCCTAATTAAAACAATTGATGTTTACCAGGCAATCAACTACCCTTAACGTTCGACTTAAAAATGCTGTGGAGAACACTCATGATTGCCCAAGGTTTGTACGACCCCTCTAATGAACACGATGCCTGCGGCGTCGGCTTCATCGCCCACATCAAGGGCAACAAGAGCCACTCTATCGTTGAACAAGGCTTGCAGATCCTGAAGAACCTGGATCACCGGGGTGCCGTGGGCGCCGACAAGCTGATGGGCGACGGCGCCGGCATCCTGATCCAGATCCCGGATCAGTTCTACCGTGAAGAAATGGCCAAGCAAGGCGTGGAACTGCCGCCGCAAGGCGAGTACGGCGTCGGCATGGTCTTCCTGCCGAAGGAAAACGCTTCGCGCATCGCCTGCGAACAGGAAATCGAGCGCGCCGTGCGCATCGAAGGCCAGGTCGTGCTCGGCTGGCGCAATGTGCCACTGGACGAAACCATGCCAATGTCGCCGCTGGTGCGCGCCAAAGAGCCGCTGATCCGCCAGATCTTCATCGGCCGCGGTCCGGACATCATGGTCACCGACGCCCTCGAGCGCAAACTGTATGTGATCCGCAAATCCTCCGGTCACGCCATCCAGGCCCTGCAACTGATTCACGGTAAAGAATTCTTCGTGCCGTCGATGTCGGCCCGCACCATCGTCTACAAAGGCCTGCTGCTCGCGGACCAGGTCGGCGTCTACTATAAAGACCTGCAAGACCCACGCTGCGTGTCGGCCCTGGCACTGGTGCACCAGCGCTTCTCGACCAATACCTTCCCTGAATGGCCGCTGGCCCACCCCTACCGCCTGCTGGCGCACAACGGCGAGATCAACACCGTCAAGGGCAACTTCAACTGGATGCGCGCGCGCGAAGGCGTGATGAAGTCGGCCGTGCTGGGCGAAGACCTGCAGAAGCTGTTCCCGCTGATCTATGAAGGCCAGTCGGACACCGCCTGCTTCGACAACGCGCTTGAACTGCTGATCATGTCCGGCTACCCGATCGCCCAGGCGATGATGATGATGGTGCCGGAAGCATGGGAAAACCATCAGCTGATGGACGACAACCGCCGCGCCTTCTACGAATACCACGCCGCGATGATGGAACCATGGGACGGCCCTGCCGCCATGGCCTTCACGGACGGCCGCCACATCGGCGGCACCCTGGACCGCAATGGCTTGCGTCCAGCCCGCTACATCGTCACCGACGACGACCTGGTCGTGATGGCGTCGGAATCGGGCGTGCTGCCGATTCCTGAATCGAAGATCATCCAGAAATGGCGCCTGCAGCCAGGCAAGATGTTCCTGATCGACCTGGAAGCCGGCCGCATCATCGACGACAAAGAGCTGAAAGACACCTACGCCAACGCCAAGCCCTACAAGGCATGGATCAACTCGGTGCGCATCAAGCTGAACGAACTGAAACTGGCCGAAAGCCAGCTGTCGCACAACCGCGCCAAGGATGCCCAGGGCGAACGCGCCCCGATCAGCCTGCTGGACCGCCAGCAAGCCTTCGGCTACACCCAGGAAGACCTGAAGTTCCTGCTGGCCCCTATGGCACTAATCGGTGAAGAAGCCACCGGTTCGATGGGCAATGATTCGCCGCTGGCCATCATGTCCAACAAGCTCAAGCCGCTGTACAACTACTTCAAGCAGCTGTTCGCCCAGGTGACCAACCCGCCGATCGACCCGATCCGCGAAGCGATGGTGATGTCGCTGGTGTCCTTCATCGGCCCCAAGCCGAACCTGCTCGACACCAACAACGTCAACCCGCCGATGCGCCTCGAAGTGTCGCAGCCTATCCTCGGCTTCGACGACATGGCACGCCTGCGCAACATCAGCGGCCACACCGGCGGCAAGTTCAAGTCCTATGAACTGAACATCTGCTACCCAGTCGCATGGGGCAAGGAAGGCATCGAAGCGAGTCTAGCCTCGCTGTGCGCGGAAGCCGTCGATGCGGTCAAGTCCGGCCACAACATCCTGATCGTCTCGGACCGCGCCTTGAGCGCCGACCAGGTGGCGATTCCTGCGCTGCTGGCCACCTCGGCCATCCACCAGCACCTGGTGACCCGCGGCCTGCGCGCTTCCACCGGCCTGGTCGTCGAGACCGGCTCGGCCCGCGAGACCCACCACTTCGCGCTGCTGGCAGGCTACGGCGCCGAAGCCGTGCACCCCTACCTGGCGATGGAAACCCTGAAGGAACTGGCGCAAGGCATGACCGGCGACCTGTCGGGCGAAACCGCGATCTACAACTTCACCAAGGCAGTCGGCAAGGGCCTGATGAAGGTCATGTCCAAGATGGGCATCTCGACCTACATGTCCTACTGCGGCGCGCAGATCTTCGAAGTCATCGGCCTGAACAAGTCGCTGGTCGACAAGTACTTCCGTGGCACTTCGTCGAGCGTGGAAGGTATCGGCGTATTCGAAGTGGCTGAAGAAGCCCTGCGCCTGCACGCCCTGGCCTTCGGCAACGACCCGCTGCTGCAAGACCAGCTGGACGCCGGCGGCGAGTACGCCTACCGCGTGCGTGGCGAAGAGCATATGTGGACCCCGGACGCGATCGCCAAGCTGCAGCACTCGACCCGCGCCAACAACTTCAACAGCTACAAAGAGTACGCCCAGATCATCAACGACCAGAGCCGTCGCCACCTGACCCTGCGCGGCCTGTTCGAGTTCAAGCTGGACCCGGCCAAAGCCATCCCGCTGGACGAAGTCGAGCCGGCCAAGGAAATCGTCAAGCGCTTCGCTACCGGCGCGATGTCGATGGGTTCGATCTCGACCGAAGCCCACGCGACCCTGGCGATCGCCATGAACCGCCTGGGCGGCAAGTCGAACACCGGTGAAGGCGGCGAAGATCCGGCGCGCTACACCAAAGAACTCAAAATGATCCCGATCAAGAAGGGCGACACCATGGCGTCCGTGATCGGCGCCCATAACGTGGCGGTCGACATTCCGCTCCAGGACGGCGACTCGCTGCGTTCGCGCATCAAGCAGGTGGCGTCGGGCCGCTTCGGCGTCACCGCCGAGTACCTGAACTCGGCCGACCAGATCCAGATCAAGATGGCCCAGGGCGCCAAGCCTGGCGAAGGCGGCCAGCTGCCAGGCCACAAGGTGTCGGAATACATCGCCTCGCTGCGCTTCTCGGTGCCGGGTGTCGGCCTGATTTCGCCGCCGCCGCACCACGACATCTACTCGATCGAAGACCTGGCCCAGCTGATCCACGACCTGAAGAACGCCAA
>CAMLFK010000328.1 GCA_946479255.1 uncultured Oxalobacteraceae bacterium | reverse complement strand
TCATCAACTTCTTCCCCGAAGAGCGCCGCCAGCAGCTGCTGATGGACCTGTCGCTCAACCTCAAGGGACTGGTCTCGCAGCGCCTGATTCCACTGAAACAAAGCAAGGGCCGCTGCGTGGCGATCGAGATCATGTTGAACTCCCCGCTGATCTCCGACCTGATCTTCAAGGGCCAGGTCCACGAGATCAAGGAAATCATGAAAAAGTCGCGCGAGCTGGGGATGCAGACCTTCGACCAGGCGCTGTTCGACCTGCACGAAGCCGACATGATCAGCTACGAGGACGCGCTGCGTAACGCCGACTCGGTCAACGACCTGCGCCTGTCGATCAAGTTGAACGGCAAGGAAGCCAAGAACCGCGACCTGTCGGCCGGCACCGAACACCTCGGTATTGTCTGATGCGGGACGCGAACGTCAAGGCGACCGACTTCAGCGTCACGGACATCGGCGGCAATGCGGTCGACCTGGCGGCTTTCCGTGGCCAGGTCCTGCTGATCGTGAACACCGCCAGCAAATGCGGCTTCACGCCGCAGTATGAAGGCCTGGAGGCGCTGTACCGCCAGTATGCCGACCGTGGCCTGGCGGTGCTCGGCTTCCCCTGCAACCAGTTCCGCGCGCAGGAGCCGGGCAGCGAAAGCGACATCGCCGCCTTCTGCGAAATGAATTTCGGCGTCAGCTTCCCGCTGTTCGCCAAGATCGACGTCAATGGCGCCGGCGCGCATCCGCTCTACGCGCATTTGAAGCAAGCCGCGCCGGGTGTACTCGGCACCCGCTCCATTAAATGGAACTTCACCAAGTTCCTGGTCCGCAAGGACGGCACGGTTTTCAAGCGCTATGCGCCCACCACACCGCCCGCCCAGCTGGTCGCCGATATCGAACGCTTATTGGCCGAGTAGCCCTTTCAGCTGTCAACTAAAAAAGCGCACCTCGGTACTCCACCTTGGTGCGCTTTCTACGTTTACTGCATGACATTTGTGACCAGATATGCGTCCGATGAATAATCCCCATACTATAGTGCCTTAACGAAATGTTCAGTTATCGAAAACCTGAATGGGGAACATCAAAACATTGAATTGGGATTATATCGTGCGGTGCATCATAATTCATTCCATCAACTAATCAATGAAAAGGAAACGAAAAATGAACGCACTTAAAAACATGGAAGCCATCTTCGTCGTAGCGGTCGCACTGAGCTTGTCCGCCGCCGCTTTCGCTAAAGCACCTACCGCAGCCGCCCCAGTAGTACGTAGCGCCGCTGCCCCGACCATCGCCAACAGCACCAAGATGATCAAGGTTGTCATCACCGGCAAGCGTCTGTCGCGCGCTGAGAAGGCCCAACTGGCTGCGCTGTAATCGCTGTACCGTTTTGACACGCTGTTCAATGTAGTAACTGAAGTACCTTTGTTTTACTGACTGACTGGGAGCTGATATGAACATCCTGAAAAACATGGAAGCCATCTTTATCGTCACCGTAGCCCTCGCCTGCGCTACTGCCTTCGCTGCGCCAGCCCCTGCGCGCGGACCTGCGCAGCCAGCCGCCGCCAGCAACGCCAAGATGATCAAGGTAGTCATTACCGGCAAGCGCCTGACCGCTGCCCAGAAAGCCCGTCAGGCCACTTAAAGACTTAGCGCACGGTCGATCAATTCGATCCAGTGCGTGACAGGGACATCGGTTCCCGCCTGAAGATGCGTCAGGCAGCCGATATTCGCGGACACGATTTCATCTGCTCCCGTCGCTGTCAGATTCTCCAGCTTGCGATCGCGCAGTTCGTGCGATAACGCAGGCTGCAGGACAGAATACGTTCCCGCCGAACCGCAGCACAAATGGCTGTCTGCGCATAACACCACATCGACTCCCACCGCCCGCAACACGCTTTCGACCTTGCCGCGGATCTGCTGGCCATGCTGCAGCGTACATGGCGGATGCCAGGCCACACGCCGCGTGAGTTTTCCTTTCAGCTTATCCGCCAGCTCCGTCTCAAAAGCCACCATCACTTCCGACAGGTCCAGCGTCAGCGCCGAAATGCGCGCCGCCTTGTGCGCATAGACCGGATCGTGCGCCAGCAGGTGGCCGTACTCCTTCACCGTCACGCCACAGCCGGACGCGGTCATCACGATCGCCTCGACCTGTTCAAGCAGCGGCCACCACGCGTCGATATTGCGGCGCATGTCATTCAAGCCGCCATCCTGGTCGTTCATGTGAAAGCGCAGCGCTCCGCAGCAGCCTTCGCCCTTGGCCCGCAGCAGCTGCACCCCCAGCGCGTCAAGCACGCGCGCGGTGGCGGCGTTGATGTTGGGCGCCATGGCCGGCTGCACGCAGCCGCCAAGCACCAGCATCTTGCGCGCATGGCTGCGCGTAGGCCACCGGCCGGCTTTCGCTGGCGGCGCCAGCTTGTCCTGCAAGGCTGGCGATAGCAATGGGCGCACCAGCTGCCCGGCTCTGAAGGCCGGCGTAAACACCCACTGGCGCGACAAGGCCTCCTTCATGACCGTGCGCTTGACCCGCTCAAAGAATGGACGCTGCACGCGCTGCTCCACCACCTTGCGGCCGATATCGGCCAGGCGCCCGTACTTCACGCCGGACGGGCAAGTGCTCTCGCAGTTACGGCAGGTGAGGCAGCGGTCCAGGTGGATCTGGGTCTTGCGCGTAACCTGCGCGCCTTCGAGCACCTGCTTGATCAGGTAGATGCGCCCGCGCGGCCCATCGAGTTCGTCTCCGAGGATCTGATAGGTGGGGCAAGTGGCCGTGCAGAAGCCGCAGTGCACACAGGCGCGCAGGATGCTTTCGGCTTCGTCGCCCTCCGCCGTGCCCTTGATGAAGTCAGCCAGATTGGTTTGCATGGTTCAGCACATCCGTCCGGGATTGAACACCTGCGACGGATCGAAGGCCGCCTTCAGGCGCTCATGGATTTTGGCCAGCGCCGGCGCCAGCGGCTGGAACACGCCGACCTTCTTGTCGCCGCCACGGAACAGGGTCGCGTGGCCGCCCGCGGCCGACACCGCCGCGCGCAGCTTGCGCGCTGCCGCCTCGTCGGCATCGAGGCGCAGCCAGCGCTGAGCCCCGCCCCACTCGATCAGCTGGGGGCCGCCGACGATCAAGGCACCCGCCGCAGACGGCAGCGACAAGCGCCACAAGGCCGTGTCGCCGGCAAAGAAAGCATGCCGCTGTTCGCGCAGGCTGACCCAGAATGCGTCGGCATCCGGCAGCAGCTCGCCGCCCAGCTGCGCGACCGCCGCGTCGACCGCCGCGCGCGCACCGGACAGGCGCAGGGTCAGCACGCCATCGTGCCAGCAGCTGGCCGATATCGGCAGCGGCCGACCGCCCCATTCGTTCAGGCGGCGCAGCGCCTCGATCTCGGAGAGTGCAAAGCGCAGCGTGGTCTCGCTCAAGGCGCGCGGCAGTACCTTGACCGAATGCTGCAGCATCAGGCCGAGCGTGCCCAGCGATCCCGCCAGCAGGCGCGACACGTCGTAGCCGGCCACGTTCTTCATGACCTGGCCGCCGAAGGTGAGCACCTCTCCCCGCCCATCCATCAGCACCGTGCCGAGCACGAAGTCGCGCACAGCGCCGCTGCTGGCGCGGCGTGGTCCGGACAGGCCGCTGGCGATCGCCCCGCCGAGCGTGGCACCGTCACCGAAATGGGGTGGTTCGAATGCCAGCATCTGGCCATGTTCGGCCAGCACCGCCTCGATCTGCGCCAGCGGCGTGCCGCAGCGCGCGGTAATCACCAGTTCGGTCGGCTCATAGTCGACGATGCCGCTGTGCGCACGGGTGTCCAGGATATCGCCCTCGGTGGATTGTCCGTAAAAGTCCTTGCTGCCGCCACCGCGAATGCGGAGCGGGCGCCGGCCCGCTTGCGCGGCCTGGATCTGTTCTTTGAAAAGTTCGATGGCTTGCACAGGCGGTTCCGTTTAAAAGCGCGGCAAGCCGGCATGCGGCAGCACGCCGCCGCTCACTCGCATGCGGCCGAATTCGGCGCAGCGGTTCAAAGTAGGAATAGCCTTGTCCGGATTGAGTAGAAAGGCCGGATCGAAGGCGCGCTTGACGGCGAAGAAGGCGTCAAGTTCGGCACGCGAGAACTGCAGGCACATCGAATCGATCTTCTCGATGCCCACCCCATGTTCGCCGGTGATGGTGCCGCCCACTTCGACGCAGAGCGCCAGGATGGCCGCGCCGAATGCCTCGGCCCTTTCCAGCTCGCCTGGCTGGTTGGCGTCGAACAGGATTAATGGATGCAGGTTGCCGTCGCCGGCATGGAACACGTTGGCGCAGCGCAGGCCGAAGGTGGTCTCCATCTGCGCTATTCCGGTCAGCACGGTGCCCAGGTGCTTGCGCGGGATGGTGCCGTCCATGCAGTAGTAATCGGGCGAGATGCGCCCAGCCGCCGGGAATGCATTCTTGCGGCCGGACCAGAAGCGCAGGCGCTCGGCCTCGGTTTGCGACACCGCGATGGCGCTGGCGCCTGCCGTCTCCAGCACCGCCGTCATGCGCGCGATTTCCTCGTCCACTTCGAGCTGGGTGCCATCGGCCTCGCACAGCAGGATGGCCGCGGCATCGGTATCGTAGCCGGCCTTCACAAACGGTTCGACCATGCGCGAGGAGGTACGGTCCATCATCTCCAGCCCGGCCGGGATGATGCCGGCGGCGATCACGCTGGCCACCGCCTGCCCGCCGGTGACGACATCGTCGAACGAAGCCATGATCACGCGCGCGCTGGCCGGCTTGGGTACCAGCCTGACGGTCACCTCGGTGACGATGCCGAGCATGCCTTCCGAGCCGATGAACACCGACAGCAGGTCCAGGCCCGGCGCATCCAGCGCCTCGCCGCCCAGTTCGATGATCTCGCCATCGATGGTGGCCACGCGCACGCGCAGCACGTTGTGGACCGTGAGGCCGTATTTAAGGCAGTGCACGCCGCCCGAGTTTTCGGCCACGTTGCCGCCGATGGTGCAGGCGATCTGCGACGACGGATCGGGCGCGTAGTACAGG
>CAMLFK010000327.1 GCA_946479255.1 uncultured Oxalobacteraceae bacterium | reverse complement strand
ACCATTCCGCGCGCAGCTGCTGCGCATTCTTGAAGCGGCCGTCCGCCTGCAGGTTTTCCTTGAAGAAGCGGTTCTTCGCGCCCGGAATATGCCCGCCGACCGGGTCGATGGTTTCATTCTCTCCGCGGAAGCGGTCGGCGGCGCGCGCGTCGATCACCGTGCGTGCGCCACTTTCCAAATTACCGACCACCTCGCCGACGGACACCGTCCCCACCAGCGCAGCGCGCTCGCCGATGCTGCCGGCGGCGCGTTTCGGCACGTCGGTCGACATCGGCAATCCCGGCGCCTGCCACGCCGCCATGCCGCCATCGAGCACGGCAACGGCTTCGTGGCCGATCCAGCGCAGCAGCCACCACAGGCGCGCGGCGAACATGCCGCCGTGCGCGTCATACGCCACCACTTGCGAATCGTCGTCGATGCCGAGCGCACGCAAGGTCTCGACCAGGGCCGCCCGCTCGGGCAGCGGGTGGCGTCCGCGGAACACACCATCCTCACCACGCTTGGCGCCGGACAGCTGGGTCTCCAGGTCGATGAACAGGGCGTTCTTGATATGCCCGATGGCGTAGCCTTCGCGGCCGGCGGCCAGGTTCATCAGGTCGTGGCGGCAGTCGATCACTACCCACTTCGGGTCGTCGATATGGGCAGCCAGCTCGGTGGCGGAAATCAGGGTGGTGTACGTAGTAGCCATGTGCTCCTCAAAGTTCGCTTGCGATCGGATCGGTTTTGCTCACGGCCTGGCCGTGCGGCGCATTGCTTGTGTTTCGCGTATTGTAGAACGTCGCGGCGATGCCGGATACCAGGATCACGGCCATGCCCAGCCACACGTGCCAGTCGAAGTTGTCGCCCCAGATAATCATGCCCCAGATACTGGAGAAGATGATGCCGGTGTAATGCAGATTGGCCACCACCAGCACCTTGCCGACCCGGTAGGCGCGCGTCATGGCCATTTGGGCGAACAGGGCCAGCACGCCGGTGCCCAGCAGCAGTGCGGCGCCATAGGCGGTGTGGCCGTGAAACGCCGGATCGCCGGGGCCGGTTTCAAAAAACGCGCCAACCAGGCCGGCCGCGATGGTGGTCAGCGAAAAGAAGAACACGACGCGGTATTCCGGCTCGCCCATGCGGCCCAGGCGCCGCACCTGCATGTACGCCAGCGCCGACAGGATGGAGGAGAGCAGTCCGACCGCGGCGCCGGACCACTGCTGGGCGTCGATGGCGGGCTGCAGCGCCAGGGTGACGCCGACAAAACTGAGCAGGATGGCGCCGATCAGCGGCCACTCCACGTGGTTCTTGGAGGACCACCAGCCGGCGCAAAAGATGAAGAAGGCGATCCAGATCGGCGCCATGTAGTTGAGCGTGACGGCCATCGCCAGCGGCAGCGCGCCGATCGCGTAAAACCACAGCCACAGCGAGATCACGCCGATGGTGCTGCGCCACAGGTGGGCGCCGCGCAGATGGGTGCGCAGGGTGCCGCCCTGGTGCCAGATCAGCCCGAGCAGCATGATGGTGCCGATCAGGCCTCGGTACATGACGATCTCGGAGGTGGAGTACAGACTCGACGCCAGCTTCACGCACACGCCCATGGCGGCGAACGCGAAGCTGGCAAACAGCATCCAGAGTGATGCCATCAGAACGCCAGGTTACTGCGGTACCACTCGTGAAAGTGCTGCATGCCGTCTTCCATCGGCGACTGGTAGGGGCCAACCTCGTTCACGCCGCGCGCCAGCAGGATGCGGCGGCCGGCGTCCATGCGCAGGGCGATTTCGTCGTCCTCGACACAGGTCTCGAAGTAGGCGGCACGCTCGGCCTCGATGAAACCGCGTTCGAACAGCACGATCTCTTCGGGATAGTAGAACTCCACCACGTTGCGGGTCTTCTGCGGGCCGTCCGGCCACAGGGTCGAGACGATCAGCACATGCGGATACCACTCGACCATGATGTTCGGGTAGAGGGTGAACCAGATCGCGCCTTTGTCGGGCGGCACGCCGCCGCGGAACTTGAGCACTTCGTCCTGCCAGCGCTTATAGATGGCCGAACCGGCCTTGCCCAGGCCGCGGTTGACGCCCACGGTCTGCACGCTGTAGTCGCGCCCGAATTCCCAGCGCAGGTCGTCGCAGCTGACAAAGCCGCCCAGGCCGGCGTGGAAAGGCTCGACGTGATAATCCTCCAGGTAAACCTCGATAAAGGTTTTCCAGTTGTAATTACAGGTCTGCACTTCGACGTGGTCGAACATGTAGCCGGAAAAGTCGAAATCCTTGGCCACCGACAGCTGGGCCAGCTTGTCCATGACCTTGTAGCCGTTCTGCTCGAACAGCAGGCCGTTCCAGTTCTGCAGCGGCGTCTTGGACAGGTTCAGGCAGGG
This sequence comes from uncultured Oxalobacteraceae bacterium, assembly GCA_946479255.1. Next base: position 2,656 of record CAMLFK010000327.1, on the reverse strand, counting down.
CGTCTCCGGAAAGTGCGGCGCGCCGATCAGTTCCCCCTTGAGGTCATAGGTCCAGCGGTGCAGCGGGCAGACGATGTTGTTGGCATTGCCGCGCCCATTGAACATCAGCGCCTGCCGATGGCGGCAGACGTTCGACAGGACCTCGATGCCATTGGCATTGCGCACAAGCATGCGGCCTTCGTTCTCGGCCGCCAGGGTGGCGAAATCGCCCGTTTCGGGCACCATCAGTTCATGGCCGACATAGCGCGGGCCATTGCTGAACAACTGCTGCATCTCACGCTGTAACAGCGCTTCGTCAAAGTAGACATTGACCGGAAGCTGCGCGCACGAGCGCGCCAGCTTGGCGTGGGTAGCCAGATCGGACATCCCAACCCCCCTTTAATATGAGCTCAATCCAAAGAAGAGAAAGAATCCAAAGACCAGTATTTTTTCGAAAAGGAATACGGTATTTCGGACAGAACCGGCGATTATACCGTGTAACGAGCTCTACAGTCCGGGCCCGGCGCGCGAAAGTATGCAGCGGAGATGCAATAGTTGCTGCAAAAGCATTGGTTTCATAGCCCCAGCCTCAATTGCGATAAAATGCGGGTGGCCACCCCATGGGATGGTTTGTTCTAAAATACGTGATTAGACTGCGCCGCAACGCAAACTATCCCCGCTGGCGGCGTCCCTTGGCCCCGCGCTGAAAAATAAAGACTTTATGCCTAAGAACTCAATGTCCAGTGCCAGTGCCGATCCGGCCGTCCCCGCCTCGTTCGAAGAAGCGATGGCCGAACTGGCCCAGCTGGTGACGCAGATGGAAGCCGGACAATTGCCGCTGGAAGCGTCGGTGGCGGCGTATGCGCGCGGCTCCGAACTGGTCAAGTACTGCGCCGGCCAGCTGGAAAAGGTCGAGGCCCAGGTCAAGGTGCTCGAAGGCGACATGCTTAAACCTTTCGCCAGCGACAACGGCGAGGCGCTGCAATGAGCGCGTCTTTCGCCGACTGGATGAGTTCGGTCCAGGCGCATACCGAAGAAGCCCTCGGCGCCTTCCTGCCTGCTGCCGGCACGGTGCCGGCGAAATTGCACGAAGCCATGCGCTATACGGTGCTGGGCGGCGGCAAGCGGGTGCGCCCGCTGCTGGTATTTGCCGCCGGTGCCCTGTGCGGCGCCGATGCGCGCGCCTTGGAACGGGCCGCCGCCGCGGTCGAGATGATCCACGCCTATTCCCTGGTGCACGACGACATGCCATGCATGGACGACGACGCGCTGCGGCGCGGCAAGCCGACCGTGCATATTGCCTATGACGAAGCCACCGCGCTGCTGGTTGGTGACGCGCTGCAATCCCAGGCATTCATGGTACTGTCGCAGGATGCCGGCCTGCCGCCGACGCGCCAGCTGGCCATGCTAAGCCTGCTCGCGCAGGCATCCGGCTCGGCCGGGATGTGCGGCGGGCAAGCAATTGACCTGGATAGCGTGGGCCTGAGCCTGACCCTTGATCAGCTGGAACAGATGCACCAGCTCAAGACCGGCGCCTTGCTGCGCGCTTCGGTGGTGCTGGGCGCGCTGGCCGGCAGCGACCTGTCCGCGGCGCAACTGAGCGCGCTGGATGCCTATGCCAAGGCGATCGGGCTGGCCTTCCAGGTGGTCGACGACGTACTCGACGCCACCGCCGATTCGGCCACCCTGGGCAAGACGGCGGGCAAGGATGCGGCGGCCAACAAGCCGACCTATGTATCGATATTGGGATTGGAACCGTCCAGGCAGCTGGCGGAAACATTGCGGAGCCAGGCGCACGAAGCGCTGGCGCCGTTTGGAGACAAGGCCGATCGGCTGCGCCAGCTGGCGGACCTGATCGTGCAGCGGAAAGCGTAAATGAACTTGCTAGAAAAAATCAACGAACCGGCCGAACTGCGCAAGCTATCACGCACGCAACTGACGCCACTGGCGCACGAGCTGCGCAGCTTCCTGCTCGATTCCGTTTCCAAAACGGGCGGACACCTGTCGTCCAACCTTGGCACGGTCGAGCTTACCATTGCGCTGCATTACGTCTTCAACACCCCCTACGACCGCATCGTCTGGGACGTCGGCCACCAGACTTACTCGCACAAGATCCTGACCGGACGGCGCGCCCAGATGCCGACCTTGCGCCAGCTGAACGGCATCTCCGGCTTCCCGCGCCGCTGCGAAAGCGAATACGACACCTTCGGCACGGCCCACTCGTCGACCTCGATCTCGGCCGCCCTCGGCATGGCCCAGGCCGCCAAAATCAAGGGCGAACAGCGCCATGCGATCGCCGTCATCGGCGACGGTTCCATGACCGCCGGCATGGCTTTCGAAGCGCTCAACAATGCGGGCGTGCAGGACGACATCAATCTGCTGGTGGTGCTGAACGACAACGACATGTCGATCTCGCCGCCGGTTGGCGCGCTCAACCGCTACCTGGCGCGCCTGATGTCCGGCCAGTTTTACGCTGCCGCCAAGAACGTCGGCAAGTCGGTGCTGCCGGGCCCGGTGCTGGAGCTGGCCAAGCGCCTGGAAGAGCATGCCAAGGGCATGGTCGTGCCGGCCACGATGTTCGAAGAATTCGGTTTCAATTACATCGGCCCGATCGACGGCCATGACCTCGAATCGCTGATCCCGACGCTGGAAAACATCAAGAAGCTCAAGGGCCCGC
>CAMLFK010000326.1 GCA_946479255.1 uncultured Oxalobacteraceae bacterium | reverse complement strand
CCTACCTGGCCGACGTGATCCTGCCGGCCAGCGCCTTCCCTGAAAAGACCGGCACCTTCACCAATACCGACCGGCTGGTGCAGCTCGGCCGGCAGGCCATCAACCCGCCCGGCGACGCGCGCCAGGACCTGTGGATCATCCAGCAGATGGCACAGCAGCTGGGCCTTGGCTGGAACTACGGTCACGTCTCGGAAGTGTTCGACGAGATGCGGCGCATCATGCCCAGCATCGGCGGCATCACCTGGGAGCGGCTCGAACGCGAACACGCCGTCACCTATCCCTGCACCACCGAAGGCGATCCTGGCCAGCCGGTGGTGTTCACCGACCGCTTTCCGCGCGAGTCAGGGCGGGCGCGTTTTGTGCCGGCCGATATCATCCCGGCCGACGAGCGGCCGGACGCCAGCTATCCGATGGTGCTCATCACCGGGCGCCAGCTGGAGCACTGGCATACCGGCAGCATGACCCGCCGCACGGCGGTACTCGATGCGATCGAGCCCGATCCGGTCGCGCTGGTGCACCCGCTTGACCTGGCCCAGCTTGGCGGCCAGCCCGGCGATGTCGTCACCATTACCTCGCGCCGCGGGCAGGTAAGCCTGTATGCGCGGGCGGACGACAGCAGCCCGCGTGGCGCGGTGTTCGTCCCGTTCTGCTACTACGAAGCGGCGATCAACCGGCTCACCAACGCCGCGCTGGACCCGTTCGGGAAAATCCCCGAATTCAAATACTGCGCGATTCGTGTCGAACTGGGCGGGCAAGTCGAAGCGCAGAGCAGTTTTGGCGGGGGGCAGGTGCTGGCCGCGATGGAACGCCAATGAGCGCCGGCTTGACCCCGGAACTGTCGCAGGCCAGCGCGAGTCTTACGTATGACATCGACGCTGTGGACGAGCAGGGCAGGCGATCGCGCATCGCCATACCCGCCGAGCGGCCGCTGACGGTGTATGTGGACAAACGCGAGCTGGTTACCTTGATGACGCTGGGGGGCGCGCCCGAAGCGCTCACGCTCGGCTATCTGCGCAACCAGCGGCTGGTGCGTGCGATTGAAGACGTCGTGTCCGTGCAGGTGGACTGGAGCGTGGATGCGGTGGCGGTCGTCACGCGCGGCGGCATCGCCGACGTCGAGCAGCGCACCGCCAAAAAGGTGGTCACGACCGGATGCGGGCAGGGTTCGGTGTTTGGCGGCTTGATGGATGAAGTCGACCAGATCGCGCTGCCGGGGGATGCGCGCTTGCGCCAGTCGGCGGTGTACCGGATCGTCGATACCATCCGCACGCAGCAATCGATCTACAAGCAGGCCGGGTCGGTGCATGGATGCGCGCTGTTCACCGGTGCGGGCGAGCTGCTGTATTTTATCGAAGACGTGGGGCGCCACAACGCCGTCGATGCGATCGCCGGGCGCATGTGGCTCGACCGGGTCGATGGTGCGGACAAGGTGTTCTATACGACCGGACGGTTGACGTCCGAGATGGTGATCAAGGGCGCGCAGATGGGCATACCATTTTTGCTGTCGCGCTCGGGGACCACGCAGATGGGGCATATGGTGGCCGATAAGGTCGGGATGACCTTGCTGACGCGCTGTACGGGTAAGCATTTTTTGCTGTTGACCGGGCAAGAGAAGTTAGCGTTCGATTTATAGCCGGGTGCGGTACAGGATGAAGAAAAAATGAAAGTCATAATCTTCGGCGCAACCGGCATGGTCGGCCAGGGCGTACTGCGCGAATGCCTGCTCGCGCCCGACGTCACATTGGTCCAGACCATCGGCCGCACGCCCACCGGCCAGCAGCATGCCAAGCTGCGCGAACTGACCCACGCCCAGATGCTCGACTTCAGCGCCATCGAAGACCAACTGAGCGGCTTCGACGCCTGCTTCTTCTGCCTCGGCGTCACCTCCGCCAAGATGAGCGAAGCGTCCTACATCCGCATCACCCACGACATCACCCTGGCCGCCGCGACGGCGCTCACCCATGCCAGCCCGGACGCGGTGTTCGTCTACGTCTCCGCCCTCGGCGCCGACAGTAGCGAGACCGGTCCCATCATGTGGGAACGCGTGCGCGGCAAAACCGAGAACGCCTTGTTTCGCGTACCCTTGCGCGAAGTGGCGGTCTTCAGGCCAGGCATGATCCAGCCGCTCGACGGCATCAAGTCCAAGACGCCGGCCTACCGCATGTTCTACGCCATCATGAAACCCTTGCTGCCCTTGCTGCGCGCGGCCCTGCCGCGCCATGTCCTGACCACGCGGCAGATCGGCCAGGCCATGCTGGCAATCGCGCGCAAGGGCGCGCCGAAGAAGATACTGGAAGTGGCCGACATCGCGGCGCTGAGTCAGCCGAAGGACTGATGGGAGCTGCGCGAGGCCGGCTACGGGGTGTGGCAGGCCTAACGCGCGCTTTGCAGCAAGAAGCTCTCCTGCCTGCAGCTGTTGCGCGAGCGCTTGATCTCGGCCGCGCTGCAGCTGATGGACGTACCTCGCTTGTCGTAGCAGACCCTGATCTCGCGCAGGAAACGCCCGCCGCCGGCGCAGAAGGGCAGCACGGCGTCGCCCGCCAGTGCCGGGTTGGAGGCCTTGAAGGCCTGCGCGAACTGCCTGTAGGTCGCGCGCACCGAGGAGCTGGGCAGCTCGTACGCCGCCGGAATCGCAATGCGCTCTTTCAGGCGCGCGGACAGCGCAAAGTAAGAAGCCGGGTCGAGGCCCGAACAGGTGCCGTGCTTCTTCCATTCATGCTCGATCATGCGCGGCGAGGGAAACAGCGGCGTGTACTTGACTCGCACATCGCTGGGCAGGCGCTCGGTGGTGCAGCTCTCCGGATAGCCGTTGACGTACTGCGGCCACACCCCATGCAGCACGAAACCCAGCGGACGCGCGCGGTCGCACTGGACCGGGTCCTTGCGCGTGGCGCAGTAGGCCGGCGACCAGCTCAGCGCCACGGCGTAGTAGTCGAACTGCCCCGGCTCGCCGCGTGCACGCCTGGCCTCGGCCGTGCAGGCGAGCGCCATCAGGGCAATGAAAATAATCTGCTGGAGCCGCGCCATTCCCGCCTCTTTCATGTATCAACTTAACCGGTAGCGCAATTGTAGCGGTACCGGTCGTTGATCGGGCCAGGCAGATTTTTTTAGAACGCGTAGCGTGCGGTCAGCTGCACGCTGCGCGGCGCGCCCGGCATGTTCAGGTTGGGCGCGCTGCCATGGCCCGACACAAAGTACTCGCGGTCGAACAGATTGAGCACGTTCAGCTGCAACTCCAGGCCCTTGATACGGTAGTAGCCCATCGCATCGGCCGTCACATAGCTCGGCAGCGTGACCGTGTTGCCCGGATTGGCGAAACGGTCGCCCACGTAGTTGACACCCGCACCCACGCCGAAGCCATTGCCGAGCGCCTTGCTGACCCACAGATTGGCGCTGTGTTCAGGCGTGAGCGTTGGGCGCTTGCCCTGTACCTGCTGGCCGGCGTCGCGCGCCAGCGAGGACGTGATGCGGCCGTCGAGCCATGCATAGCCACCCCATACCTGCCAGCCCTGCGGCAGTTCGCCGGTCAGGGTCAGTTCCACCCCGTCGGTGCGCTGGGTGCCGATCGGGATCAGGCGGTTGGTCACCGGGTCGCTCGACTTGATGTTGGTGCGCTCCAGGCGGAACGCCGAAGCGGTCGCGCTCAGGGCGCCTTCAAAGAAGTCGAACTTGGCGCCAATTTCCTTGTTGGTGGTTTCCTCTGGTTCGATCTGGGCGTTGTTGGCCGCCAGCGGGAAGCTCTCGCCCGACGGCTGGAACGAGCGGCTGACCGACGCGTAGTAAGACTGGGTCAGCTTTGGCTGGTAGACCAGGCCGGCGCGCGGGCTCCATGCGCGGTCGGTACGCCGCAGGTTCGATTGGCCGGCGCGCCGCTCTTCCGTGCTTTGCTCGAAGCGGTCGTAGCGTACGCCCGCCAGCGCCTTCCATTGCGGCGTCAAGGTCACCATGTCCTGCACGTAGGCGCTGCTGGTTTTCAGGATGCCGAGATTGTCGGTCGACGGCGCGGCCGTCACGTCCAGCGGCAGCACCGGCAGTACAGGGTTGAACAGCGCCACCGTGGCGATGTTGTTCGCACTGCGGAACAGCTGGTCCTTGTTCTGCTTGCCGAACTCCACACCGTACAGCTGCTGGTGCTGCATGCCTGCGATGCTGGCCTTCTGGGTAAATTCGGTCTGGTTGAACCAGCCGTCTTCATCGCGCAGCACATTGCTGCGGTTGAGCGACGCAGTGAGGGCGGTTTCGTTGACCGAACCGACCAGGGTGTTGTTACGGTTGAGGGTGTAGCTGTAGCTGCGCGCCGCGTTACGCACCGACCACTGGTCGTTGAACTTGTGCTCCAGCGTGAAGCCCAGGGCGCTCACACGCGCCTGCGAATAGTCCAGTTCCGCCGCCCGCGCCGAGCCATAGTAGGCGCCGGGATCGACGTCCACCGGACGGCCACGGTAAGCCGGCACGCCAAAGTCGGTGACGCGGCGGTCGGACAGGTATTCGCCCTGCACCAGCAGCTTGGTGTTTGCGCCGATCTTGAACGAGAACGAGGGCGCGAAGGCTTCGCGGTCCAGGAACTGCTGGTCGCGGTAGCTGTCCGAACGCTCCACTGCGCCGGTGATGCGCAAGTCCGCGCCGCTCACTTTGTCGGTACGGGCGACGTCGAATTCGCCGCGGCGCTTCCAATTGCCGATCTGCAGACTCAGTTCGGTCTTGTCCATGCCGGGCTTTTTGCTGATGCGGTTGATCAGTCCACCCGACGAACCACGGCCATACAGCACCGAGGCTGGTCCCTTGATCACTTCGACCTGCTCGATGTTGGACAGGTCGCGGAAGTACAGCGCATCGTCACGCAAGCCGTCCACGAACTGGTCGGCGATGGCCGAGAAGCCGCGGATCGTTACCTGGTCGCGCTGGCCGTCGCCGTGCGACAGGCCTACGCCCGGCACGCTTTTCATCACGTCTTCCATCGATTGCGCGGCCTGGTCGCGCAGCACCTGCTGCGGCACCACGTTAATGGTCTGCGGGATGTCGCGCAGCGGCGCCTCGATCTTGGTGGCGCTGGTGGCGGTGGGCGCGTTGTA
>CAMLFK010000325.1 GCA_946479255.1 uncultured Oxalobacteraceae bacterium | reverse complement strand
CGTGCTGGACCATGTGCGCGAGCTCGCGGCCGAAGCCGAAACCATGAAGAGCCATGGCGGCTCACTGCGCGGCGACGTTGCCGACCTGCTGGTGGCGCTGCAGTTCCAGGACCGCATCCGCCAGATCCTCGAAGTGGTGGGCAGCGACATCGGCCGCATGCGGGGCGCGCTCGGCGCCGCCGTGCTGCCGGACGGCGCCAGCTGGCTTGCCGAATTGAGCAGCCACTACACCATGGCCGAGGAACGCGCCCACCAGCAGGGCGGGCAGGAAGCGGCCGCCGCTGACGAAATCACCTTTTTCTGATCACCCTCTACTCAAACTTAACTAACCAGAGACCAACATGGCAAAGACAATTCTGATCGTCGACGATTCAAGCTCGGTGCGCCAGGTGGTCGGCATCACCCTGCGCGGTGCCGGCTATGAGGTAATCGAAGGCTGCGACGGCAAGGAAGGCTTGAGAAAGCTCGATGGCCGCAAGGTCCACCTGATCATCAGCGACGTCAACATGCCCAATATGGATGGCATCAGCTTCGTCAAGGAGATCAAGCAGCTGCCCAACTACCGCTTCACGCCGGTGATCATGCTGACCACCGAAACGGCCGACGACAAGAAACGCGAAGGCCAGGCGGCGGGCGCCAAGGCCTGGGTGGTCAAGCCGTTCAAGCCGGAAGTTCTGCTCGGCGCCGTGCAAAAGCTGATCCTGCCGTGAGCACAGCCATGTACGCCCACCGCACCATGCAGCTGGAACCCGAACTGACCATCTACTCGGCGGCGGCCCTGCGCCAGGCGCTGTACGACGCCCTGGCCGACGGCGCCGGCCTGACCCTCGACCTGGGCCAGGTATGCGAGATCGACAGCGCCGGCGTGCAGCTGTTGATCGCCGCGGCGCGTCACGCCGCGGCGGCAGGCCAGCCGTTTGCGCTGACCGGCCACAGCACCGCCGTGCAGGATGCCTTCGAGCTGCTCGGCCTGAACCTGGACACCACACCCGCCGGGAGGCCGGCATGACGCTCGACGACGCCCTGCAAACTTTTCTGGCCGAAAGCGGCGAACTGCTCGAAGCGATGGAGGCGGCCTTGCTGGCCATCGACGCCGGGGACGAGGCCGATGGCGAAGCCATCAACGCGATCTTCCGCGCCGCCCACACCATCAAGGGTTCGGCCGGCCTGTTTGGCCTGGACCACGTGGTGGCCTTCACCCACGTGGCCGAAAGTGTGCTTGACGCGGTGCGGCGCAACGCCAGCCTGCTCGACGCCGAACTGGTGGCCTTGCTGCTGGCCTGCCGCGATCATATCGGCGCGCTGCTGGCCACCGTGGGCGAGGCCGGAGCGCCCGATGCGCAGCTGCTGCAGGCCGGCGCACCGCTGGTGGAGAAGCTCCAGCGCTACCTGGCGCCGCCCGAGAGCGCGGACGAGCGCTGGCGCATCGGACTGCGCTTTGGCGAAGGCGTGCTGCGCAACGGGATGGATCCGATGTCCTTCCTGCGCTACCTCGGCACCCTTGGGCGGATAGAACAGATCGCCCTCGACAGCGCGGCCATGCCGGCGCTGGCCGACCTGGACCCGGAGGCCTGCTATCTCGGCATGGAGCTGGCCTTCGCCAGCAGCGCCAGCAAGGCCGAGATCGAGGCAGTGTTCGAATTCGTGCGCGACGATTGCGCCATTTCCATCGTGGCGCCGCAGCAGGTCAGCGCGGCGGCGATCCAGCGCATTGAAACCGACCTGTCGGGTGAACAAAAGCCCGGCGAGGCGCTGGTATCGGCCGGCGCTGTCACCCCGGCCGAACTGGCCAGCGCGCTGCAGCACCAGGCCGTGAGCGTGGTGCCGGCGCCGATCGGCCAGATCCTGATCGCCCAGGGTGCCGCCGGCGCCCCGGTGGTGGAGGCGGCGCTGGCGCGCCAGGGCAGGGCGCGCGAAGGCAAGCCGCTCGAATCGAACAGCGTGCGGGTGGACGCCGACAAGCTTGACCATCTGATCAACCTGGTCGGGGAACTGATCATCACCACCGCCAGCGCCAACCTGATCGCGCGGCGTGCCCAGCATGTCGAATTCCAGGAGTGCGGCTCGACCCTGTCGGCACTGGTCGAGGAAGTGCGCAACAGCGCGCTGCAGCTGCGCATGGTCAAGATCGGCGCTACCTTTAACCGCTTCCAGCGCGTGGTGCACGACGTCGCGCGCGAACTGGGCAAGGACATCGCGCTGCAGGTCAGCGGCGAAGACACGGAGCTGGACAAGACCGTGGTCGAAAAGATCGCCGATCCGCTCACCCACCTGGTGCGCAACGCCATGGACCACGGCATCGAAGCGGCCGCGCTGCGCGAGCAGCGCGGCAAACCCGCCGCCGGCACGATCGGCCTGCATGCCTGCCACGACTCGGGCACGATCGTGATCGAAGTCTCGGATGATGGCGGCGGCCTGTCGCGCGAGCGCATCATGGCCAAGGCCCTCGAGCGCGGCCTGGTCGAGCCGGGCCGCGTACTGAGCGACGAGGAAGTGTTCGCGCTGGTGTTCGAGCCGGGCTTCTCCACCGCCGAGCAGGTCACCAACCTGTCCGGGCGCGGGGTCGGCATGGATGTCGTCAAGCGCAACATCACCGCGCTGCGCGGCAGCGTGTCGATTGCCAGCACCGAGGGCGTGGGCACCACCGTCACGGTGCGCCTGCCGCTCACGCTGGCGATCATCAACGGCTTCCAGGTTGGGGTGGGCAAGTCGGTGTTCGTCATCCCGCTCGACATGGTCGACGAATGCGTCGAACTGCGCGCCTTGCCGGGCCACGATGTGGCCGACCTGCGCGGCCAGGTGCTGCCCTTGATCCGCCTGCGCAGCATGTTCGCGGTCGGCGGCATGGCCGGCGCGCGCCAGAGTGTGGTGGTGGTCAAGTACGCCGGCCAGCGTGCCGGCCTGGTGGTGGACTCGCTGCTGGGCGAGTCGCAGACGGTGATCAAGCCACTCGGCAAACTGTTTCAGCAGCTCGATTGTATCAGCGGTTCGAGCATCCTCGGCAGCGGCGAAGTGGCGCTGATCCTTGACGTCCCCGCCCTGATCCGCGTGCGCGCGGCCGCCATCGGCATGGTTCCGGCAGAGGCAGCCATGGATTGACGCCGCCGCCTCCGCTATCCGCAGTATCGAACGTCGTACACACATGTCTTTTATAAGAACTTAGGAGATCCATCATGAAATTTGGAAATTTGAAAATCGGCGTGCGCCTGGCGGTCGGGTTCGCTCTGGTGCTGGCCTTGCTGGTCGGCAGCACGGTGCTGGCCAACGGCAAGCTCGCCGCGATCCAGGCCAACCTGGAAAACATCGTCACCGTCAATAACATGGAGATGAACCTGGCCACCGCCATGCGTGTCACCGTTATGGACCGCATGATCGCCTTGCGTAACCTGGCGCTGGTGACCGAGATGAGCGAAATGGAGCCGGAAGTCGAGCGCGTCAAGCGCCAGCAGGAGCGCTACCTGGAAGCCGAGGCCAAACTGAACAAGATGTTCGCCGAGATCGCCGAGACCAGCGCCGAGGAAAAGGCCATGATGGTCAGGATTAAGGAGGTGGAAACCGCGATCCAGCCGCTGATCGCCAAGGCCATCTCGCTGGCGCTGGCCAACAAGAATGCCGAGGCTGCCAAGATGCTGTTGGTGGAGATCCGTCAGTTCCAGTTCAAGTGGAGGGATGAACTTACCGCACTGGTTGAGTTCGAACAAAAACTCAGCGACAAGGGCATGGTCGATGCGCGCCGCGACTATGAAGCGGCGCGCAGCCAGCTGGCCGGCCTGGGCGGCGGCGCCTGCCTGGCGGGCCTGCTGTTTGCCTTCCTGATCACCCGTTCGATCACCATCCCGATCAACCAGGCCGTGAAGGTGGCCGAGACCGTGGCCGCGGGCGACCTGACCAGCCAGATCGAGGTCGATACCAAAGATGAAACCGGGCGCCTGCTGCAGGCTATGAAGACCATGAACGAGGCGCTGGTGCGCATCGTCAGCGAAGCCAACAGTGCCGCCGAGGCGGTCGCCAGCGCCTCCGAAGAAGTCAGCGCCACCGCGCAGTCGCTGTCGCAGTCGGCCAGCGAACAGGCGGCCGGCGTCGAGCAGACCAGCGCCTCGATCGAGCAGATGACCGCCTCGATCAGCCAGAACACCGAGAACGCCAAGGTCACCGACGGCATGGCTTCGCGCTCGGCATCGGGCGCGGTGGAGGGCGGCGAGGCCGTCAAGGCCACCGCCGGCGCGATGAACCAGATCGCCCAGAAGATCGGTATCATCGACGATATCGCCTACCAGACCAACCTCTTGGCCTTGAATGCGGCGATCGAGGCGGCCAGGGCCGGCGAACACGGCAAGGGCTTTGCGGTGGTGGCGGCCGAAGTGCGCAAGCTGGCCGAACGCAGCCAGGTGGCCGCGGCCGAGATCAGCAGCGTGGCCGGCAGCAGCGTCGAGCTGGCCCAGCGCGCCGGCAAGCTGCTCGACGAGATGGTCCCGAACATCAAGAAGACCTCCGACCTGGTGCAGGAAATCACGGCGGCATCGGAAGAGCAGTCGACCGGCGTGGGCCAGATCAATTCCGCCATCAGCCAGCTCAGCATGGCGACCCAGCAGAATGCCTCCAGTTCCGAAGAACTGGCCGCCACCGCCGAAGAACTGAGCGGCCAGGCCGAGCAACTGCAACAGACCATGAGCTTCTTCCGACTCTCCGCCAACGCCGCGCCGGGGCGCGCCGGGGTGGCCAAACCGGCCAAGCCTGCCGCCCCGGCGCGCCGCGCGCCGCCCAAGCCGGCCCCGGTGCGCTTCGGCGGCAGCCTGTCGCTGGCGCCGGCCGGCGCGGCGCCGGACGAAGCCGAATTCTCCAAGTTCTGATGCGGGAGCTTTCATGAAACCGGTAGAAGCCAAGGGTGGCGCGGCTAACGCGCCGACCCAGTACCTGACCTTTACGCTGGGCGGCGAGATGTTCGCCATCGGCATACTCGGGGTCAAGGAAATCATCGAGTACGCCAGCCTGACCGACGTGCCGATGATGTCCGAATGTATCCGCGGGGTGATCAACCTGCGCGGTTCGGTGGTGACGGTGATGGACCTGGCGGTACGCTTC
>CAMLFK010000324.1 GCA_946479255.1 uncultured Oxalobacteraceae bacterium | reverse complement strand
CGGGCGGGCGCGTCATCATCGAACTGGCTCCGCCCTTCGCCCCCAAACACGTCGCCAACATCAAGGCACTGGCGCGCGAAGCCTATTACGACGGCCTGGCCGTGGTGCGCTCGCAGGACAACTACGTGGCCCAGTGGGGCGATCCGGACGACAAGAATCCGCGCCCCATCAAGACCGCCAAGAGCACGCTCAAGGCCGAGTTCACCGTCCCGCTCACCAGCATCGCCAACTTCAAGCAGCTGCCGGACCGCGACGGCTACGCGGCCCAGGCCGGCCACTGGAACGGCTTCCCCGCCGCACGCGATCCATCGACCCGCCAGGCCTGGCTGGCCCACTGCTACGGCATGGTCGGCGTGGGCCGCGACGAAAGCGCCGACAGCGGCAGCGGCGCCTCGCTGTACGCAGTCACCGGCCACGCCCCGCGCCACCTCGACCGCAATATCACCGTGGTCGGGCGCGTGGTGCACGGCATGGAGCACCTGTCCACGCTCCCGCGCGGCACCGGCAACCTGGGCTTTTATGAAAAAGGCCAGGCCATGGCACCGGTGCTGTCGGTGCGCGTCGCGGCCGACGTGCCCGAGGCCGAGCGCACCCGCCTCGAAGTCATGCGTACCGACGGCGCCACCTACAAGGCGGTGCTGGACGCCCAGCGCCACCGGGGCGGCCCCTGGACCAAGTTTTCGCCCGGCCACCTGAACCTGTGTAACGCCGCCATCCCGGTCCGCCTGCGCAAATAAACAACGGGCGGCTAAATGCCGTTCAGTTAAGCCTGCAACTAAGCTAAAAACCGTCATCCCCGCGTAGGCGGGGATGACGGTTTTGAGGTTGCTGGTGAGTGCTTATCTTCACGGTATTACGGGCGGCGTGCGGCGCGCAAGCGATATAATCAGCACAATGAATGCCCCAGTCCCCGCACACCGCCCGATCCAGGCCCTACCCGATCAGCTGATTTCCCAGATTGCCGCCGGCGAGGTGGTCGAACGGCCCTCGGCCGTGGTCAAGGAACTGCTGGAGAACGCCCTCGACGCCGGCGCCAGCAAGATCACCGTCAAGCTCGAAGAAGGTGGCGTCAAGCGCATCGCCATCACCGACAACGGGCGCGGCATCGCCCCCGAACAGCTGCCGCTGGCACTGGCGCGCCACGCCACCTCCAAGATCGCCTCGCTGCACGACCTGGAAAACGTCGGCACCCTGGGCTTTCGCGGCGAGGCGCTGGCCTCGATCGCCGCCGTGGCCGCCGTCTCGATCACCTCGCGCACGGCCGACGCGCCGCACGCCTGGGAAATCGTCGGCTCGCACCTGGGCACGGTGGCGCCCTCGTCCGGCCCCTGCGGCACCACCATCGACGTGCAGGACCTGTACTTCAACACGCCCGCACGGCGCAAGTTCTTAAAATCCGAGCAGACCGAATACGGCCACTGCGCCGAAGTCGTGCGCCGCATCGCGCTGGCCCGGCCCGACGTATCGTTTTCGCTGTCGCACAACGGCCGCACCATCGACCACTGGAATGTCAGCGAGATGGCCAAGCGCAGCGCGCACATCCTCGGCACCGATTTCGCCGAAGCGCGCATGGCGCTCGACGAAGCGGCCGGCCCCCTGCGCCTGCACGGCTACGTCGGCCTGCCGACCGCCTCCAAGGCGCGCGCCGACGGCCAGTTCTTCTACGTGAACGGGCGCTTCGTGCGCGACAAGCTGCTGGTGCACGCGGTGCGCGCCGCCTACCAGGACGTGCTGCACGGCGACCGCTTCCCCTCGTACGTGCTGGCGCTCGACCTCGACCCGGCGCTGGTCGACGTCAACGTCCACCCATCGAAGATCGAAGTGCGCTTTCGCGACAGCCGCGCAGTGCACCAGTTCGTGTTCCACGCGGTCCAGCGCGCGCTCGCGCAGACCTCGGCCACCGCACACGGCAGCGTGCCGGCGCCGCTGTCGGCCGCCGAGATTGGCGGAGCGACGACTTCCAGCTGGCGCCGCGAGCATGAGCAGACCAGCTTCGGGCCGGCGCTCTCCGCCACATTTTCGCCCTCGCCTTATCCGCCCGGCAGCCGCTACGACAGCCCCGGCGTCGCCCAGCGCACCGACAGCTACGGCGCTTTGTTCAGCAGTCCGGCACCTGCACCGGTCACGCCCTATTCGCCGCCGCAGATGTCCAACGACGAGTACCCGCTCGGCTTCGCGCTGGCCCAGCTGCACGGCATCTACATCCTGGCGCAGAACAGCAAAGGCCTGGTACTGGTCGACATGCACGCGGCCCACGAACGCATCCTGTACGAGCAGTTGAAGAACGCGCTCGACGCCCAGCTTAATGGCCAAGGCGACGGCCAGGACATGCAGATCCAGTCGCTGCTCATCCCGGTGACCTTCTTCGCCGATGCGGTGGAAGTGGGCACCGCGCAGGAAAACCAGGATACCTTGAAAGCGCTTGGCTTCGACATAGCCGCGCTCTCGCCCACCACGCTGGCGGTGCGCTCGGTGCCGACCTTACTCAAGAATGCCGACGCCCAGACCCTGGCGCGCGACGTGCTGCGCGACGTGCGCGAATTCGGCGGCTCGCGCGTGCTGATCGAACGGCGCAACGAACTGCTCGGCACCCTCGCCTGCCACACCGCCGTGCGCGCCAACCGCATCCTCAGCGTGCCCGAAATGAACGCCCTGCTGCGCCAGATGGAAAGCACCGAACGCGCCGACCAGTGCAACCACGGCCGTCCGACCTGGGTGCAGCTGGAGATCTCCGCGCTCGACAAGCTGTTCCTGCGCGGTCAATGATGGCGGCCCAAGGCGCAGTGATTGCCCCGCATCCGGCCTACGCGCATGCGCCGATCCTGCTGCTGATCATCGCCTTCCTGATGCTGCAGCCGCTGTCGACCGACCTGTACCTGGCATCGCTGCCCAGTTTGTCCACGGTGTTCCAGGTGCCGGCATCGACGGTGCAGCTGACCTTGTCGATGTTCGTGATCGGCTTCGGCGGCGCCCAGCTCATCATCGGCCCGCTGTCGGACCGCTATGGACGGCGTCCGGTGCTGCTGGCCGGGCTGTCGCTGTACCTGGCCGCCAGCATGCTGTGCGCGGCCGCGCCCAATATCGAGCTGCTGATCGCCGCCCGCTTCCTGCAAGCGCTCGGCTGCTGCTCGGCCATCATCATGGCGCGCGCCATCGTGCGCGACGCGTATGCCCCGGTGGACAGCGCGCACGTGATCGCCCGCGCCAGCAGCTGGCTGTCGCTCGCTCCGCTGGTCGGGCCCATCCTCGGGTCCTACCTGCAGGTAGCGTTCGGCTGGCGCGCTGCCTTCGTTGCGCTGTCCGTACTGTCCGCACTCCTGCTGGGCGCGGTGCTGCTGCGCCTGCCCGAAACCAACACGCATAAGAACCCGCAAGCCACCGAGCTGGCCGGGCTGATGGCCAACTACCGCCAGGTGTTAGGTGCGCGCGAGTTCTGGGCGCATGCACTGCCGGGCGCGCTCTCGTATGGCGCCATCTTCGCTTTCATTTCGGGTTCATCGCTCGTGCTGATCCGCGTGCTGCACGTGCCGACCGAATGGTTCGGCTTCTGCTTTGCCTTCGGCGTGTCCGGCTACCTGATCGGCACCATCATCTGCCGCCGTCTGCTGCCGCGCTTTGGCGCCGCCATCGTCCTGCGCATCGGCAGCACCGGCTCATTGGCCGCCGGCGCCTTGTTCCTGATGGTCGTCGGCTTCGGCGTGGCCCACTGGGCGGTAGTGACGCTGGCGATGTTCCTCGTCATGGGCGCGCATGGTCTCAATTTCCCAGTGTCGCAGGCCGGCTCCGTGAACCCCTTCCCGCAACAGGCCGGCACCGCCGCCGGGCTGATGGGTGCGTTGACGATGGCGGTCGCATTCGCGGTCGGCAGCGTGGTCGGCGCCACCTTCAATGGCACCGTCTTGCCGCTGGCAGTCACCGTCTGCGCACTGTGCGCACTCACCTTCATATCGGTGCGCCTGATCGGAAGCCGCTAACCTGTCATTCCCGGCCTCGGCGGCCCCCTTGGCGAGAACCCATACCATGCTTGCACAAACCACCACCGCGAAACGCCCTCTAGCAGTTGCCATCATGGGCCCCACCGCATCCGGCAAAACCGCCGCCGCGCTGGCCATCGCACGCGCCATCCCATCCGAAATCATCTCGGTCGACTCCGCCCTGGTCTATCGCGGCATGGACATCGGCACCGCCAAGCCCAGCGCGGACGAACTGGCCAGCGCCCCGCACCACCTGATCGACATCATCGAGCCGACTGAATCCTACTCAGTCGCCCAGTTCCGCATTGACACCATCCGCCTGGTGGCCGAGATCAGCGCACGCGGCAATCTCCCGCTGCTGGTCGGCGGCACCATGATGTACTTTAAAGGGCTCACCGACGGCCTGGATGACCTGCCCACCGCCGACACCGAGCTGCGCGCACGGATCGAAGCCGAAGCCGCGCAGATCGGCTGGCCAGGGATGCACGTCAAACTACGCACGCTCGATCCAGTGACCGCCGACCGGCTGGCACCCAACGACGCCCAGCGCATCAACCGCGCGCTCGAGATCATCGAATTGTCGGGCAAACCGATGTCCGAACTGCTGGCCAGGCGAGAAAAGACCGAGCTGCCGTTCGGACTCGTGTCTTTCGCTTTAGAGCCATCGGACCGCAGCGTGCTGCACGAGCGCATCGCCACCCGCTTCGACCAAATGTTAGGCACCAGCGACAACGCCGGCATCGTGGCCGAGGTAGCCGGGCTGCGCGCACGCGGCGACCTGAACCCGCTGCTGCCATCGATGCGCTGCGTCGGCTACCGCCAGGCCTGGGATTACCTCGACGGCAGCATCGACCGAGCCACCTTGCGCGAGACCGGCATCATCGCCACCCGCCAGCTCGCCAAGCGCCAGCTGACCTGGCTGCGTTCGATGCCTCAGCGCATCGTTATTGATTGTCTGGGTGACAATCCCGCCGCCGAGATCCTGCGCCAGGTGACTGAGCGGCACGCGGAAAAGTGACGGCCGGCGCTTGACGCCCCAATTTTGCGTGTATATAATTCTGGCCTGTTCGGTGATATAGCTCAGTTGGTTAGAGCACAGCATTCATAATGCTGGGGTCGGTGGT
>CAMLFK010000323.1 GCA_946479255.1 uncultured Oxalobacteraceae bacterium | reverse complement strand
TGCGCCAGTCGCGATGGATGGACAGCACGGCCAGCGTCACGTACTCGACCATGCCCTTGATAATGCCGGACTCGACCATGCGAACCACGGGCAGCGTCTCGGGGATGGCGGACAGATCGAAGTGGTCGGTGCCGGCCCCGGTGGAGAACAGCACTTCCAGGTTCGGAAAGCGGGTCGCAATATCTTCCGGCGGCTGCCAGGCCGCCAGGTAGCGCACCTCGCGCGGATCGCCAATCTCGGGCCAGATGCGAAATGGCAGCGCCGGCATCTTGCGGGCAAACAGTTCCGCCCACACGGCACCGCGGATCGGATCGGATTTGTATAGAAAGCTCATGAGCATGTTTTCGTGATGTTCTGTTGAATAAGTAGAACATGAAGCGCATGCACAAAGTTTCGCTTTCACACCTCAGCTGCGCAGAAACATTGGCATTCAGGGCGCCGCGCAGCACAAGATGCGCGAACTAGGCCGGCCGGTAGATCACATACAGCTTGGCCACGTGCTCGCGGCTCTCCCAACTGCATTGCGCCCCCTGTTCGATGATGAAAATGTCGCCGCGCGAGAAGGTGCCGCTGCGTCCCGTTTCATCCACGAAGGTCACGCTGCCTTCGAGCAGGTACATGAGTTCGTAGATGCGATAGGACATCGCACGGCGATGATATGGTGTCGAGTCCCAGGTGCCGCAGGACAATACGCCGTCGGCCGACAGATAGTCGGTGTAATTGCGGCAAACTGGCGGCGGCGTGAGCAGCAACTCTGCCGCCGGCCCGCCCGCCGACGGTCCCATCTCCGGCTTCTCCGTGATCGGCACGATGGCGCGCCCCCCCGGTATGCTGTCGTGATAACGCATGAAGATGAGCGATACCGGCCCTTGCGCCGACCAGGTGAACCCGGCACCGTGCTGGATAATCGCGCTCTTGTCCGGGCCCAGCACCAGCGTACGGTCTTGCTGGGTCAGGGTCAGCGTGCCTTCGCAGACGATGATGAATTCATCGGCCGGATGGGACTGTACGGCCCCGCTGCCGGTTTGCAGCGCGATGGCGCCCGCCGTGATGGGGCCGGGCGCAAAGTCGAGCAGGCGGCGGCTGGACAGGAACAGGTCTTCTCCCGAAGCGGCGGTGAGCGCAATGCCCTGGCTTTTGTCCTTTGCAAACTTGCGCAGATCGATGAAGGTGCGTGGCGTGGTCAGTACCGCTGCTGCTTGCTGCAGATTCGACATGGTTGGTTCCCGATTGGTTATTGAAGATATAAATAGACTAGGCCGCCTGCGTGGCTGGCTGCGTTTCATGCTTGGAAAAACGCCCAATGTGGTACTGCTCGATCGGCGTGCTGGTGGCGCCGGTATGGATCAGTTCCGCCATCACCTCGCCCACGCCCGGCCCCAGCTGGAAGCCTTCGCCGGAAAAGCCGAAAGCGTAGTACAAGCCGGGTACGCGCGCGCTCGGCCCCATGGCCGGCTCGCTGTCTTGCATGTAGCCTTCGATCCCGGCCCAGACGCGGATGATGTTCAGGTGCTTGAATGCAGGGACCAGGCGCGGCGCCTGCGCCAGCTTGGTCAGCGTCCTGCGCGGGTTCACGTAGGCGCGCCGGTTCTCCATATCGACCGGTTCATGGCCGCCGCCGCCGAGGATGATATTGCCGCGCGCAACCTGGCGGAAGTAGACCGCTTGCTCCGGCACGTCCGTCAACGCCCCGATGGTCGGCCCGATGGCGTAAGGCACCGGTTCGGTAACGGCCATCTGCGGCGCCTTGACGATCATCGGCACCGGCTCGCCGAACTTGGCGCTGATGCGGTCGCCCCATGCGCCGGCGGTGATCAGCGCCACGGGCGCGCGGAAGCTGCGGCCATCGGCGGCGGTCACGAGGAATTCCTCGCCCTCCTTTTCGATACTCACGATCTCGGTGTTCTCGAACACCTGCGCCCCTTCGCGCGCCGCGGCACGGCCGATCGCCGGCGCCGCCAGGCGCGGATTGGCATGGCCGTCGTAGGGAGCAAGGCAAGCGGCGGTGATTTCCGGCGCCAGGTAGGGGTAGCGCTCGTGCAGCATTTTCGCGCTCAGCATCTGCATGCCCAGGCCGTGGTCCCTGGCGTCGTGCGCATACTTGGCCATCCGTTCTTCGTGCGCCGGCGTGAAGCCGCAGCGCAGGTGGCCGTTCAACAGGAGCTCGACGTCTTCGCCGAACAATTCCTTGAACTTGAGCCAGATCTCGCGCGAGCGGTTCGACAGCGGCAGCTGAATAACCGGGCGCCCCATCCGGCGCGTATTGCCGAAGTTGGTGCCGCTGGCCTGCTGGCCGATCAGGCCGCGCTCGAGCAGGATGACCGATACGCCGCGCTTGCGCAAAAAGAAGGCGCTGGCGGCGCCCATGATGCCGCCGCCGACGATGACGACGTCTGCTTTAATCGCACTCATTCAACTTCCTCCCGTACAGCAATCGACAGCGGCTTGACCGGCGCCTGACCGCGCAGCCGCCCTACCTGTTCGATCGGCACGCCGGCGGCGTGGGCGATGATTTCCGCCCCGGCGTTGCCGCAATAGCGTCCCTGGCAGCGCCCCATGCCGACCCGGCACAGGGCCTTGGCGCGATTGGCCTCCTGCGCGCCCTTTTCGCATACCGTGCGGCGCAAGTCGCCGGCGGTGATCACCTCGCAGCGGCACACGATGGCCTCGTCCGGCAATTGCGCCGCCTGCTGCGCCGGCCACGGAAAGGCCTGCACCAGTCCGCGGCGGAAGCGGTCCATGCCGGCCTGTTGGGCGCGCAGCTGCTGCAGCTCATCGTCGTCCACCTTGAGATGGAAATCCTTCAGCACGGCCAGGGCGGCCAGGCGGCCGCCGATCTCGGCTCCGTCCGCGCCCAGCACGCGCACGCCGTCGCCCGCCAGGTACACGCCTGGCACCGAGGTGCGCCCATCCTCGCCGAGCTCGGGCAACCACTGGCGCGTCTCCTGGTCGAAGCGGAAGGCGCAGCGCGCCAGGTCGGCCAGCTGGGTTTCCGGGCGCAGGTGGTAGCCCATGGCGACGGCGTCGCATTCGAAGCGGCGCTCCTTGCCGCCGCTATCAAGCACCGTCAGCGCCTGCACGCCGTTCTCTGCCGAGCCGGTAATCTCCAGCGGGGTCACACCGGTCAGCACCGGCACGCCGGCGCGCTTGAGGCCGGCCACCAGGCCCATGCCATGGAACAGGACCTTGGGGCGCGCCAGCAGTTTGGGCAGCGCGGCGACCCGGCGCATCAGGGGCGAGGTGTCGAGCACCGCGGCCACGTTCGCGCCCGCCTTGACGTATTGCGAAGCGACCAGGTAGAGCAGCGGCCCGGTGCCAAGGAAGACGACCTGGCGGCCGATCGCGCAAGCCTGGGCTTTCAGGGCGATCTGCGAGGCGCCCAGGCTGTAGGTGCCGGCGTAGTGCCAGCCCTTGAGCGGCATCAGCCGGTCGGTCG
This sequence comes from uncultured Oxalobacteraceae bacterium, assembly GCA_946479255.1. The sequence goes on along the minus strand of CAMLFK010000323.1, from coordinate 1,669 downwards.
CACCGGAGCAGATCACCAGCGCATCGTAGGGCAAGGCCGAGGAGCGATCGTCCTGGACCACATACACCTTCTGGCCGGAGATGTTCCAGGCCAGGGTTTCGGGCCGGTAGTCGACCTTGCCGCGCAGCGCGTCGAAGCTCTCGTGCAGGGCCTGCGCGGAGCCGGCCACGCTGCCATACAGCTTGGCGTAGGGCCGGGTAAAGCCTTCCGGCTGGCGGCGGTAGATCTGGCCGCCGTCGCGGCGGTTTTCATCGATGATGGTCGGGCGCAGGCCGGCCGCCACCAGGGTTTGTGCGCAGCGCACGCCCGATGGTCCGGCGCCGATGATGATTACGCGAGGTTGGCCCATGTCGCCTCCGGTTGTTTAGTCACGATATGCATGCCTTCCTTTACGACGGTGGTGCAGGCGCGCAAACGATCGCCGTCCGCGGTCCAGACCCAGCAATCCTGGCAGGCGCCCATCAGGCAGAAGCCAGCGCGCTTGCCGTCGCCGAATTCGGATTCGCGCAGGTCGCGCACCTTGTTGAGCATCGCGACCATCAGGGTGTCCCCCTCCAGGGCTTGAACCGCCTGCCCATCGATCAGGATAGGTACGCTGCGGCGGGCGGTTTCCGCCAGCCTGACAAAGCGCGGGTTCATGCGACTTCTCCTTCCACCAGGCGCAGTGGGCTCTGGATGCTGCGTAAATCGGATTCGGCGCGGTGGCACAGGATGCTGCCGCCGTTGCCCAGCTGCTGGCGCGGCGGCGGCAGCTTGTTGCAGACACCATCCATGCGCAAGGAACAACGATCGAGGAAAGCGCAGATGCCGCTTCCCTGTGCGGTCGCGCCCAGCGGCGGGAGGCCCGCCGGATTACGGGCATGCATTTCTTCCAGCCAGCCGCTGCGCAAGGCCGGCACCGAGGAAATCAGCAGGTGCGAATACGGGTGGTAGGGCGGCAAGGACAGCGCCTCGCGCTTGCGCGCTTCCACCTTGCGGCCGGCATACAGCACCACGATCTCGTCGCAGATGGAACGCACGGTGTTGATGTCATGGCTGATGAACATGTAGGAGACGCCCAGCTCCTTGCGCAAATCGGCCATCAGTTCGAGGATGGCGGCGCCGACCACGGTGTCGAGCGCGGAAGTGACTTCGTCGCACAGGATCAGGTCGGGCTTGGCGGCCAGCGCGCGCGCCAGGTTGATGCGCTGTTTCTGCCCGCCCGACAGTTCACCGGGAAGGCGGTCGGCCACGCTGGCCGGCAGGCGCACCAGGTCGAGCAATTGCAGCACCCGCTTGCGGCGCGCCTCGCCCTTCATGCCGTGGTAGAACTCCAGCGGACGCCCGAGGATGCGGGCTATCGTATGCATGGGATTCAAGGCCGTATCGGCGTTCTGGAACACGAACTGGATGCGGCGGAACTGCTCACGGGTGCGGCCTTCCAAGCTGGGCGCCAGGCGCTTGCCGTCCAACAGGATCTCGCCCTCCGACGACGCCACCATGCCGGCAATCGTTCGCGCCAGCGTGGTCTTGCCGGAGCCCGATTCGCCGATCACGCCGATGGTGGCGCCGCGCGGGATGACCAGGTTGATATCGTCCAGCACGCATTTGAGCGGCGAGCCACCCTTGCCGGTGCCGTAGTTCGCGGACAGCTTGCGGATTTCCAGCAGCGGCTGTTCCTGCGCCGGCT
>CAMLFK010000322.1 GCA_946479255.1 uncultured Oxalobacteraceae bacterium | reverse complement strand
CGAGCTTCTCGTCGTCGTAGGGGCCGACCCACTCGGCCGCGTCGATGGTGCCTTTCTCCAGCGCCGCATAGACGTCGGACCCGGCGATCTGCTGCGGCACCGCGCCCATGCGTTCCATGACCCGCCCGGCAAAGCCGGCGATACGGATCTTCATGCCCTTGACGTCGGCCAGGCTCTTGACCTGCTTGCGGTACCAGCCGCCCATCTGGGTGCCGGTATTTCCGCCCAGCAGATTGACGATGCCATAGCCGCGGTAGAACTCGCGCAACAGTTCGCGCCCGCCGCCCTGGTCCATCCAGGCGGTCTGCTGGCGCGAGGTGAGGCCGAAGGGCACCGCGCAATCGAAGGCGAAGGACGCATCCTTGCCGAAGTAGTAATACGGCGCGGTGTGGCCCATCTCGACCGTGCCCGCCTGGACCGCGTCCATCACCTGCAGGCCCGGCACGATCTCGCCGCCGGCAAAGTGGCGGATGGTGAACTTGCCGTTGGTAAGCTGCGACACGCGCCGGGTGAAGGCATCGGCCGCGCCGTAGATGGTGTCGAGCGACTTGGGGAAGCTCGACGCCATGCGCCAGCTGACCGCGGGCTGCGCCTGGGCCAGCGCGGGGGCCGCAATGGCGCCCACGGTAGCGCCAAGGGCGGTCTTGGTCAGGAAGGAACGGCGCTGCATGGTCTCTCCGGCGATATATGTATGTGTGGTCAAAGCAAGGCTTGCGCTGGACGCGCAAATACCGATTGTAGCGCGTTGCGCGCACCTTGACTGTTCTGTTTCGTTCACAAAACACAATTTGACAGTAGTATCATCACGCCTTGGTTCCCCCATCATTTCACCCCGCGAGGACACACAATGTCTATCAAAATCAGCAGCCGGTTCGACGCTGGCGCGATCGAGGTCGTCAGCGCCACCAGCGCCGCCGCCATCGACCTGAACATCCGCAAGGATTCCCACGCCGATATCACCCAATGGTTCTACTTCCGCCTGCAAGGCGCGCAAGGCCAGGCCTGCACCATGCGCTTCGGAAACGCCGGCCAGAGCGCCTATCCGGCCGGCTGGGAGGGCTACCAGGCCATGGCCAGTTACGACCGCGTGACGTGGTTTCGCGTGCCGACCAGCTATGACGGCCAGGTGATGACGGTCCAGCACACGCCCGAGATGGACAGCGTGTATTACGCCTATTTCGAGCCCTACTCGTGGGAGCGCCACCTGGAACTGCTGGACCGCGCCCAGCTGTCGGAGAACGTGCGCATGCTCGACCTGGGCAGCACGGTCGACGGCCGCGACATCAACGCGCTGGTGATCGGCGACCCGGCCGCGGCCAAGAAAGTGTGGGTGATCGCGCGCCAGCACCCGGGCGAAACCATGGCCGAGTGGTTCGTCGAGGGCATGCTGGACGCCCTGCTCGACCCGGCCGAGCCCTTCGGCCGCCAGCTGCTCAAGGAAGCGGTGTTTTACGTGGTGCCCAATATGAACCCGGACGGCTCGGTGCGCGGCAACCTGCGCACCAATGCCGCCGGCGCCAACCTGAACCGCGAGTGGAACACGCCGTCGATGGAGCGCAGCCCCGAGGTGTTCGTGGTCAAGAACAAGATGATCGAGACCGGCTGCGACCTGTTCCTCGACGTGCATGGCGACGAAGGCCTGCCCTATGTCTTCGTGGCCGGCAGCGGCGCCCTGCCCAGCTTTACCGCTGCCCAGCGCGCGCAAGAAAAAGCCTTCAGCGATGCCTTCAAGATCGCCAGCCCGGACTTCCAGGACGTGCATGGCTACGGCGACGCGCCCTACACCGACGAAACCCTGACGATGGGCTCGCCGCACATCACCCACCGCTTCGGCTGCCTGTCGCTGACCCTGGAATTGCCGTTCAAGGACAATGCCAACGACCCGGACCCGGTCAGCGGCTGGGACGGTGCGCGCAGCGCGCGCCTCGGCGCCGCGGTGCTGCAGCCGATCCTGCAAGCGCTGCGCGGCGGCTGATCCGACGCCGCGCAGCGGCTGACTGCGGAACCTTCGTCCCCAATCCGTATCCAATTACCTCGTGCCGCCAGCGACTTTGGTGAACTAAAGGATCGATACAATGATGCGGTTCCGCTGCGGGTGTCAGATGGCCACGATCAGCTGGCGGCGCCGGCACGTGCTTCTGGCGGCACTGCTGCTAAGCTGGCTGAGCGGCTATACAATCGCGCAACCCACGATCGTCACCGCCCGTACCCATTCGAACCCGGTTTCACCCGAGTACGCACTCATCAAGAAGACGGCGGATGCCTTCAACCGGCGCCAGAACGCCTACCGGGTCGAAATCCTGCCGTCGCTGCAGTCCGATACCGCCAGCTGGGTCCACCGCGAGGCCGCCAACGGCACCCTGCCCTGCCTGCTTGATTTCGATGGCCCTTTCCTGGCCGAGTACGCGTGGCGGCAATATTTTCAGCCCATCGATCGGTTTGTGACGAAGGAAATGCTGAACGACTTCCTTCCCTCGATTGTGGCGCAGGGAAGCTACCAGGGCCAGCTCTACAGCCTGGGCCAGTTCGAGTCCGGCGTCGTCCTGTGGGGCAACCGGCGATATCTGCGCGCCGCCGGGGTGCGCATCCCCACCTTGCACGCCCCCTGGAGCCTGGCCGAATTCGAGCAGGCACTGGCCCGGCTCGCGACGCTCAAGGAACTCGCCTACCCCATCAGTTTCACCTTCTACCTCGGCCGCGACGCTGAATTCGCCTCGTATGGCTACGCCCCCATTCTGCAGAGTGTTGGCGGCGATCTGATCGATCGCCGTCCCCTGGGCCGGGCCAAGGGGGTGCTCGACGGGCCGCGGTCGGTCGAGGCGGCCAGGCATTTCCAGCGCTGGTTCGACCTCGGCTGGGCCAGCCCGCTGGACGAGCCGACCGATCTGGCCCGGGGCAAGGTGGCCCTGTTCTGGAATGGGCACTGGGCCTACCGCGGGGCGCTCGCCGAACTCGGCCAGGACCTTGTCTTGCTGCCCTTGCCGAATTTTGGACAGGGCATCAAGACCGGCATGGGCTCGTGGAGCTGGGCCATTTCGAGCAGCTGCCGCGCGGCGGCCGGGGCGTGGGCGTTTATGGCCGAGCTGTTATCGACCGAAGCTATCCTGCGTATGACGAATGTCAACGGCGCCGTGCCCGCGCGCCGCTCGGCCCTGGCGCGTTCGCCGCTGTATGCGCCGAACGGCCCCTTGCACATGATCCTGCAACAGCTGGAACTGGGCGGGGCACCACGTCCCGTCACCCCGGCCTATGGCACGATCCGCAATGCGTTTCGCATCGCGATGATCAACATCGTCGCGGGCGGCGATGCCCAGACAGAGCTCAGCAATGCAGCCGATAACATCGACCGCTACATTGCGGCGCACCGCGACTTTCCCTATCCATGATGGCCTCGTTTGCCGAACTGTCCGGCACGCGCGCCGCCGGGCTTGCGTGATGAAACCTGGGATCAAGCGCAAGATGTTATTGGTGCTGGTAGGGGTGCTGCTGCAGACCGCCACGCTCGACGCCCTGCTGGCGTCCTATTTCACCAACCGGCAAAACCAGGAAACGGCCTTTGTCGCGCTCAATCGTTCGCTGCGCGCCTGGCACGACGAGCTGCAATCGATGACCCGCCGCCTCAAGGCCGCGGCCCTGTCCACGGTCGGCGACACGGTGGTGTTGAACCACCTGACCGAATTGGTCTTGCTCGAGTCGCCAGACGTTCCCGGGGATGAGCGCTCGCGGCAGAATCCGATCGCGCTGGCGCGTGGCCTGTCGTATGCCAAGGTAGTCTCGCTCAACCGCTTGCACCTTGCACTGCGCACGAGCGGCTTTTCGCGCATCACGGTCTATACCGGAGGCAAGCTCAGTCATGCCATTTCGGACACCGAAGCCGGCATGATGGTTCGCCGTGGGAATACCGATCCGGTCTGGGTGAGGACCTTGGCCGATGCCGACGGCAATCTGGACTTGCAAAGCTGGCCTGCCTGGGAGGAGCGGCGCCCGCCGGCCGGCGCGCAAACCGCCCTGGCCGAGGTGGCGCGACCGACGGTATCGGTCACTTTTCCTTCACCCGAGCTCGCGGTAATCGACATCATCGTGCCAGTGCAAGCCATCTTTGAAGAACTGATGCTCGACTTTCGCCCTCGCCGGTTCCGCCTGGTTTCCGACATGTCGATTGCCGATCCGTCCCAGCAGCAGCCGCAAGCCGCCGGCAGCGGGCGGCGGCGCCAGATCGCCGCCGTCGTGGTGTTCAGCCGGCTGATCGACCGCAGCGTGCTCAGCGAGGTGGCCGCCAAGACCGGCATGTCGCCCGAGCTGTTCTCGCCCGACGCCAGCCATTCACAGCACCTGAGCGCGTCCGCCGTCATGCCGGCTCGGCTGGTACGGGCGGCACAACAAGCCGGGCCGGGAAACACGCCCGCCGTCCTGCAGCAAACCGTCATTGCCAGGCAGGGATCGTTTTACGCCGCCTTGTTGCCGTGGCGATATGACAATCAGACGCATTTTGTTCTTGGCTTGAGTTCATCGCGCGACAGCACCTTGCACAATATTCGCCAGACCGTCACCGCGATCCTGCTGGCCTCCAGCCTGATCCTGGTGCTCAGCATCGTGGTGGGCACCTATTGGGTGGGCCGCTTCATCGATCCGATTGCCGCTTTGACCAGGGCGGTCAAACAGTTCGCCGAGAAGCGCCGGGCCGGCGAAGGGTCCACGCTTGAGCAGTTTGAATACATACAGGTCGAGGCGCCGGACGAGATCGGCGAGCTGAGCGCCGCCTTTAATGTGATGACCCTGGAACTCAAGCGCGCCTTCGATACGCTGGAGCAGCGTGTGCAAGCCCGTACCGCCGAGCTGCGCCAGCAGACCCGCTATTTGCGCACGCTGATCGACACGCTGCCGCTGTGGGTCTGGCTCAAGGATACCGAACGGCGCTACCTGGCCATCAACCAGGCCAATGCCCAGGCCTGCGGGCGCAATGTCGACGACATGGTCGGCAAATCCGACCTGCAATTGTGGCCGCCCGAACTGGCCGCACGCTACCTGGCCGACGATGCCGAGGTACTGGCGACGCGCCGGCGCACGACCGTGGAGCAGGCCATCGCCGGCCCGGACGGCCCGGTCTGGA
>CAMLFK010000321.1 GCA_946479255.1 uncultured Oxalobacteraceae bacterium | reverse complement strand
GGGTCTGTCCCGGGTCTGTCCCGGTTTTAGGTGCAAGAGTTTCTGCATGCGCTCGCGGCAGTGCCTGGCGGCTAGCCTCCGCCGCCGCATCCACCGCCACAACCACTGCCACAACCACAGCCGCTGCTGCCGCCGCCATCGCAAGCGGAGCCGCCATCAGTACTGCCTGTCCCGCTACCGTCGCCGCCCTGGTCTTTCTTGCGCGGATCGATATTGGTTTCCCACGCGTGCACCATGCCGCTCATCACCAGGGCTTGTGGTAGTAGCGCTTTGGGAAAGCGCGTATCGATCATCAGGTCTCCTTGCTTGTTCATATCCGACAATCCGACCTTGCCGCCGATCAGGTGATAAGCAAAGCCGTGCGGCATCTTCAGTGCGCGGTCGGTGGCAAACAAGGTGGGGAGATTGGCGCCGCCGCGCGGAAGGCGCTCCAGTTTGCGGGCACGCACGAGGCAAGTCGCCAGTGCGAATTCCAGCGGCACCGGCATGGCCTCGGCTTCGAGGTGGGGAATCGTCCGACCGAAGTGCTTGACGCAAAAGACATCGAGGGAAGCCGGTGACATAGCTTGCCATGCATGCCATACCGAATCGGCCGCTTTGGATGGCAAGGCGCACGGCTCCTCGCCTTGGGTCACGCAATCGAAGAACATCAGCAAAGCCTCGCAGGCGCGGGCGTAAAAAAGGGCATCGCGTGGGATGCCCTCGAATTCCTTGCCTGCGTGCTCAGCCCAGTAGGCATACAAACCCTCCGGCATGTCTTTCAGCTGCGCGCGATAACGCGAGCGCGCCGTCATCCGCCCCGCGCGCCAGGTGGTGATAATTGAAGAGGTCAGCATGACGATCCCTGTCGATGATTGTCGTTTCCGATTCTATTATGACAGCGGAAAACAAAGCTGGATGCAGCCTGCGGGAAACATTTCTTGAAATTGTTGGAACACGGCCGGAAATTCATTGTTTAGCTACTTGCGTCGACGCAGCGCGAGAGCGCCCACCGCCCCAATTCCGAACAACAACAAACTACCAGGCTCGGGAACGCTAGCGTCTTCATCGACGTTGACGGAAAACGTGTACACCTTGGTCCAGATATTTGTCGCCTGTTGGCTACTGTCATACCAAGTAAAATTGCTCCAGGTATAGCCAGCCGACAAATCCTCTGGTTTGACAGTCATTGATTGCTCAATGCCGAGGTCAGCTACCGGACCGATGAATGGATCGGTATTCGACGCAACCCGGTGCATCATGTTGATCGAAGATTCTCCGTCCCAGCTACTCAAAGACGCATAAATCTCATCAAGTCCGCCCGCATTGCGCGAGGTGCTATTCCCAATAAACGCGCTAGCGTAACCAGTCTTCGCAAGTGTACGCGTCACCCCATTCATGGTGATGGTCGCCGTCCATGGTGTATTCCCGGCCACCTGGTGATAGAAGCCGGCTGGGCTGCGGTCCTGGAAACTCAGTCCACTATAGTCAAAACTAGTCGTCATACTATACGAGGCACCGACAGCTAAGCCGGCGCCGAACCATTCATGATCGTTGCGGAAAACGCCGGTGATTACCCCTGTTGAGCGCGCCGTCATCACCGACGCCATCGCTGGCGATAGACACGCCGCCGATAGCAGCAGTGCAGAACACAGCAATCGGAATGCCATAATGGTTCCTCCAAAATAAAGGTAAGTTTTACTAAAGCATTTTTAATGCCATGATAAAATTTCCTTTGGGATCAACCATTTACAGTTTAGGGTTTTCGCCAATCGACGAAGTGTAAATATCTCAAACACTCGGCCGGGCGAACGGAACTTCGCGGGGCTTAGTGGTTGCCGGTCAGAAACAGGACGATCAATACGCCCAGGCCGATCAGGATCACCTGCGGCACCGATTCGCGCACGGTGGCGCGGCGCTGCATCTGCGGCATCAGGTCGCTCACCGCAATGTAGATGAAACCCGAGGAGGCGAACACCAGCACGTACGGGATCAGGCCGCTGGCCTTGTCGAGCGTGAAGTAGCCGAGCAGGCCGCCCGCCACGGACATCAGGCTGCACAACAGGTTGAAGACGTAGGCGCGCAGGCGCGAAAAGCCGGCGTTGAGCAGCACGATGAAGTCGCCGATTTCCTGGGGGATTTCATGGGCGATGATGGCCAGGCCTGTGACGATGCCAAGCTCGGGATTGGCGAGGAAGGCGGCGGCGATCAGGATGCCGTCGGTGAAGTTGTGCATGCCGTCGCCGATCAGGATCATCCAGCCCGACTTGCCGGCCTCGCGCGCATCATGACCATGGGCATGATGGTGGCCGTCGCCTTCGTGGTGGTGCGAGTGGCGCAGGATGGCAAACTTTTCCAGCATGAAGAAGGCCAGCAGCCCGCCCAACAGGGTGGCGAACAAGCTGTGCGTGTCGGCCCCCGACTCGAAGGCTTCCGGCAAGGCGTGCAGCAGCGAGGTCGACAACATGATGCCGACCGACAGGCTGACCATGCGCTCGACCATTTTCGACAGCAGGGCGAACGAAAATACCGCGGCGGCGGTGATGCTGCAAATGCCCGCGATGACCGTGGCCAGCAGGATGGAAGTGAGAATCGGGTCGATTTGAATGCCTCGTGTACTGATCTTGCAAATGGCGCAAGCGGGGCATTGTACCGTCACAGCTCAGCGGTTGCGTGAAAACGCTTTGAAATGTTCGGTTGAGGGGCTTCCTTTGTAGGCGGGCGCACCGGCTTGCCGCGCCGGCTTGCCGCTCCGGCTTGCCGCCCCGGCATGCCGCCCTCGCTCAGTGTGCCTGATCCCAGTTCGATCCCACGCCCACCTCGGCCAGCAATGGCACCTTGAGCTCGGCCACGCCGGCCATCAGGGCCGGCAGCTGCAGCTTGACCAGTTCCAGTTCGCCTTCCGGCACTTCCAGCACCAGTTCGTCGTGCACCTGCATGATCATGCGTGTGCCGAGTTTGCTTTCTTCCAGCCAGCCTTGCACGGCGATCATCGCCAGCTTGATCAGGTCGGCAGCGGTGCCTTGCATCGGTGCGTTAATCGCCGCCCGTTCGGCCCCCTGGCGGCGCGGGCCGTTCGGGGAATTGATCTCCGGCAGCCACAGGCGGCGGCCGAACACGGTCTCGACATAGCCGCGCGCCTTGGCCTGCATGCGGGTGTCGTCCATATACTGTTTAACGCCGGAAAAGCGGGCGAAGTATTTCTCGATATAGCTCTGCGCCGCAGCCCGCTCGATACCCAGGTTGCTGGCCAGTCCGAATGCGCTCATACCGTAGATCAGGCCGAAGTTGATGACCTTGGCGTAACGGCGCTGCTCGCTTTGCACTTCACTTGGCGCCACGCCGAAAATCTCGGCGGCGGTGGCGCGGTGGATGTCTTCGCCGTCGGCAAAGGCGCGCAGCATGGCTTCGTCGCCGGAAATATGCGCCATGATGCGCAGTTCGATTTGCGAATAGTCAGCCGAGACGATCACATTGCCCGGCCCGGCAATAAAGGCTTCGCGGATACGGCGGCCTTCCGCCGTGCGGATCGGAATGTTCTGCAGGTTGGGCTCATTGGAAGACAGCCGGCCCGTCACCGCCACCGCCTGCGCGTAATTGGTGTGCACGCGGCCAGTGTCGCGGTTGACCATCTTGGGCAGCTTGTCCGTGTAGGTGGACTTCAGCTTGCTCATGCCGCGGTATTCCAGCAGGATCTTGGGCAGCGGGTAATCTTCGGCCAGCTTTTGCAGCACTTCCTCGTCGGTCGAGGGCGCGCCGGTCGGGGTCTTCTTGACGACCGGCAGTTGCAGCTTGCCGAAGAAGATTTCGCCGATCTGCTTGGGCGAACCCAGGTTGAAGGGGCCGCCCGCCAGTTCGTAGGCTTTCTGTTCGAGTTCGACGATGCGCGTGCCCAGTTCGCGCGATTGCAGGTCGAGCAGGTCGGCGTCGATCAGCACGCCGTTGCGCTCGATCTTTTGCAGTACGACCGAGGTCGGCAGTTCGATGTGGCGGTAAATAAAATTGAGCCTGTCGTCGCCTTCAACGTGCCCTTTCATCGAATGATGCAGACGAAGGGTGATATCGGAATCTTCGGCTGCGTATTCGGTCGCACGCGCCAGTTCGACCTGGTCGAAGCACAGCTGGCCGGCGCCCTTGCCGCACACGTCGGTGTAGGGAATGGTGGTGTAGCCCAGGTGGCGCAAGGCCATGCTGTCCATGTCGTGCGGCTTGTGCGACTCGAACACATAGGATTGCAACAGCGTGTCGTGCACGATGCCGCGCACCGTCACGCCATGGTTGGCGAAGATGTGGCAGTCGTACTTGAGGTTCTGGCCGAGCTTGGGCTTGGCCGGGTCTTCCAGCCAGGCGCGCATCTTTTCCAGCACGTATTCGCGCGGCAGTTGCTCGGGCACGCCGGCATAGCGGTGCGCAACAGGAATGTAGGCGCCCTTGCCCGGCTCGACGCTGAGCGAGATGCCGACCATTTGCGCGGTCATCGGTTCCAGCGAGGTGGTTTCGGTATCGACCGAAGTCAGTTCGGCGGCGTCGATCAGCGCCAGCCAGCGCTCCAGGTCGGCTTCCGTGGTAATGGTTTCGTATTCGCCCTTGATGACGGGAATGACAGCACCGGGAAACAGCTCGCCTTCCGGCGAATTGAGCAGTGCGCGCGGCGCGCCTTCGTCGTCGCGCTGGGTGACTTCGCGCAGCAAGGTCTTGAAGCCGAAGCGCTCGAAGAAGGACTTCAGGCCGTCCTTGTTTTCCGGCTTGGCGACCAGGGTGTCGGTGATCGAGACCATGTGACGGGTCAGGTCGCAGTCGGTCTTGACGGTAATGAGGGTGCGGCCCTGCGGCAGCCATTCCATGGCCTTGCGCAGGTTTTCGCCGACCGCGCCGGTGATGCTGGCGGCGTTTTGCATCACGCCTTCCAGGCTGCCGTGCAGGCCCAGCCATTTGAGCGCGGTCTTCGGCCCGCACTTGGCCACGCCCGGAATATTGTCGACGGTGTCGCCGATCAGGGTCAGGTAGTCGATGATGCGCTCGGGCGGCACGCCGAACTTGGCCAGGACGCCGGCTTCGTCGAGCTTTTCATTGGTCATGGTGTTGATCAGCATGACCTTGTCGTTGACCAGCTGGGCCAGGTCCTTGTCGCCGG
>CAMLFK010000320.1 GCA_946479255.1 uncultured Oxalobacteraceae bacterium | reverse complement strand
CTGGTGGTCGGCGTGCAGTGCGGCGGCAGCGATGCCTTCTCCGGCGTGACCGCCAATCCGGCCGTCGGCTACGCGACCGACCTGCTGGTGCGCGCAGGCGCCACCGTGATGTTCTCCGAAGTGACCGAAGTACGCGACGGTATCGACCAGCTCACCTCGCGCGCCGCCAATCCGGATGTGGCCGAAGCGATGATCCGAGAGATGGCCTGGTATGACGCTTACCTCAAGCGCGGCGGCGTCGACCGCAGCGCCAACACCACGCCTGGCAACAAGAAGGGCGGGCTGTCGAATATCGTCGAAAAAGCCATGGGCTCGATCGTCAAGTCGGGTTCCCAGGCCATCACCGGCGTGCTCTCGCCGGGCGAGAAGCTCAAGCAGAAGGGCCTGATCTATGCGGCCACGCCAGCTTCCGACTTCATTTGCGGTACACTCCAGCTCGCAGCTGGCATGAACATCCACGTCTTTACGACCGGCCGCGGTACCCCGTATGGCCTGGCTGAAGTCCCGGTGATCAAGGTCGCTACCCGCAACGACCTGGCGCGCCGCTGGCACGACCTGATGGACGTGAACGCAGGCCGCATCGCCAGCGGCGAAGCGAGTATCGAAGACGTCGGCATGGAGCTGTTCAAACTGGTGCTCGACGTCGCCAGCGGCCGCAAGACCTGGGCCGAGCACTGGAAGCTGCACAACGCACTGACCCTTTTCAATCCTGCACCTGTGACCTGACACAATGACGAAACCATTCAAACGCATTCTCATGACCGGCGCCGCCGGCGGCCTCGGTCGTCAACTGCGCGAACTGATCAAACCTTGGGCCGATATCGTGCGCCTGTCCGACCTGGCCGACTGCGGCCCGGCGGGCGAGGGTGAAGAAGTCGTCCAGTGCGACCTGGCTGACCGCGAAGCCGTCATGAACCTGCTCGAAGGCGTGGACGCCGTCCTGCACTTCGGCGGCATCTCCACCGAAGCGCCGTTCGCCGCCATTAACCAGGCCAATATCGTCGGCGTGGCCAACCTGTACGAAGCGGTGCACAAGCACGGCGTCAAGCGCGTCATCTTCGCCAGCTCCAATCACACCATGGGCTACCGCAAGATCACCGAAGTGGTCGATGCCGAGATGCCGCCGCGCGCCGATGGCATGTACGGCATCAGCAAGGTATTCGGCGAGACGCTCTCGCGCTACTACTACGACCGTTTCGGCATCGAGACCGTGTGCCTGCGTATCGGCTCGTGCTTCCCGGAGCCGAAAGACAAGCGCATGATGAGCACCTACCTGAGCCTGGACGACCTGGTCGAAGCGCTGCGCTGCTCGCTGTTTGCGCGCCGCGTGGACCACACCATCGCCTTCGGTGTGTCCAACAATGCCTCGAAGTGGTGGGACGACCGTCACTCGCGTCACCTCGGCTTCGTACCGAAAGACAGCTCGGAAAAGTTCGCGCACAAGTTCCCGGACAACGCCGACTACGCACCGAAGGACGACATCACCGTCAACTTCCAGGGCGGCGGCTTCCTGCTGACCGGTCCCCAGTACTGAGCGATGCAGACCATCGCGCTGCGCAACGCGAGCCTGCAGGCAGTGATTCTGCCGCAGGCCGGCGCCGGCCTGGCGCGGCTGGACTGGATCGCAGGTGGCGCAGCCGTTCCGGTGCTGCGCCCGTTCACGCCCAACGGCACCAAGCCGCGCGTCAACCAGCTTGGCTGCTTCGTGCTGGTGCCGTGGTCGAACCGCATGGCCGGTGGCTTCACCTGTGGCGGTGAGCGCTACAGCATCGCCCCCAATCGCGAAGGCGACCAATATCCGATTCACGGCTACGGCTGGGAGCATCCGTGGAGCGTGGAACAGCAGTCCGACACCGAGGCAACGCTAACGCTGGAGCGGCGCGGTACGCCGTTTTTCTTCGATGCGCGCATCCGCTATGCGCTCGACGAGCATAGCCTGAACGTCACGCTCGAAGTGCTCAATGCCGGCGCCGTTGCGCTGCCGTTCGGTCTTGGCCTGCATCCCTATTTCCCCCGTACTGCCGGCGTCACCCTGCAGGCATCCGCGCGCGCCCTGTGGCAGCCCGGCCTGGACAAGCTGCCGGTGCATGCCGATACCATTCCAGCCAACTGGTCGTTCGCGCAGCCGCATGCGGTGGCCGAGGGAATCGATCATGTGTTCGAAAACTGGGATGGCCGCGCCGAGATTTACTGGCCGGAGCACGCGCTGCGCCTGGCAATCGCGTCGGACGCGCGCTACTACATCATCTACACGCCTGAAGGCGCGGACTTCTTCTGCTTTGAACCGGTGGACCACCTGATCAATGCGCACAATGCGCCGGGTGGGGCGGAGCAGAATGGCTTGAGCATGCTGGCGCCTGGCGAGCGCCTCACACGCAGCTTCAGCTTCAGCGTCAGCCGATAACGCCACGTTCGATCCGTTGCACCACTCGCGACGTTGGCGCCAGTGCCAGTTCGATCACCCGCAAAGCCACTTCAGGCCGCGCATCTCCGCACATGAAAATATCCGCCGCCGCGAACCCGGTCTCGGGCCAGGTGTGAATCGAGATATGCGACTCGGCCAGCAACACCACGCCAGTCACCCCCTGCGCCTCGCCAAAGCTGTGAAAGTGGCTGTGCAGGACGTGCGCACCAGCTTCCTGCGCACTTGCACGCAGCAGCGCGTCGATGCCTTCAACGCTAGTCAGGCGCTGCGCGTCCACGCCATGAAAGTCAGCCAGCAGGTGAATGCCGGAAGGGGAGTACGGCGCGCTCATTTGTGGCCGCCGCCGCCGCCGCCCCAGCCGCCTGAACCGCCTGAACTGAAGCCGCTCCCGCTGCGCCCCGTATTGCTGGACGAGCCGATCATGCTGCACCAGCTCAGCATGGTGGAGAGGATGGTCACCATCACCGCGTAGAAAATGTATTTGGTATTCACGGCTTGTCGGTCTGGTCGTTGCGGAAGAATGCGGGCGGCATGAACAGTGCGACCAGGGCGATCACCAGGATCAGCGCGGTCTGCATGAAGTTAAACATCAAAGGGATGGCATTGAGGCCGACGATCCACCACAGGAATTTGACCGCTCCGTTGCTGCCGGACGACCTGGCGGCCTTCGGTTTGCCCCCCCCGCGCGCAAGGCCGGGCCGAACCATGCCTTGAGCTGATCGTGCGCCACCGGCGTGGAACGCGACCATGTCAATTCATGTGCGCTCAGTTCGGCACTGAGCGAGGCCTTGCCGCTCTGGCTCTCGAATTCGTGCAGCCGAACCACGTCGCCCGCCTTGACGCGCCAGTTGAATGCACCTGCGGCGAACTGCACGGTTGCCGGATACTCGAACGTTTTTTCGTAGTCGACCTTGTCCAGCCTGGCGGTCGCGGATCCGGTCCAATTCCACTCAGGCCAGACGTCCAGCACATTGGCGCGGTACCACTCGCCTTCGCTGTCGACCAGCCAGAAGAAGCCGGCGCGGGCGCTGTAGACCAGGTATTCGGTCCACTGGCTGCCTTCATCATCCAGGCGCACCATGGCGCCGATGACGGTATGGTCGCTGCCGTTGATCTTGGCCGTCGCCCCGAGCTCCAGCGCCAGCGAGGCCTGGGTGACCCTTTCGCCGGCCTGCAGCACCTGTGCTTCCGGGCCGCTGGCGTCAAGCTGCGCCGCGCAGGACGGGCACACCAGGGTGGTGGTCACACCGGGCAGGTACTTGATCATGCCGCCGCAGGATGGACAGTCGAGCGCATCGAGCTTGCCGCGATAGCGCCCGGCGCTGGCCTTGATCTGTTCATCGTCGCGCAGCAGCTGGCACTTCATCTGCGCCAGCGTGAGCGAAACGCCGTCATACACCTGCGGGCGCTCGCCATCGGAATAGTCGAGTGTCAGGAAGCGGCCAGCCTCGCGGAAGTCGGCCACCCGCGTCTCCCAGCCGTCACCGACGAAGAGCGGCAGTTCGCCCTGGCCGCCGATACATGTGGCCGTGCGTATATCGGCCGCAGTGAGGCGTTCGCCGCCAACAGTGTAGCGTTTGCCCGCTTCGATCTCGTCGAAAGCCGGGAGCTCGCCATCGACTTTGCGCGGGGTGGTCAGCATGTACTGGCCGGACGCATCGCCCAGCCAGCTGCTGCTGCCGTCGTCGAACAGCACATACCACTCGTTCCAGATGCCGTCGCTGTAGCGCAGCTGAATCCGGCCGATCACCGTGAAGCCGCGGTCGCCGGCGACGCAGGAAGTACCGCTCTGGATGGGTGAATAGTCTTCCAGCACCTCGGACAGTTTGCCGATGTTCTCCACCGAGCCCAGGTCCTTGAGCACGCTGGCGCGGCAGTACTCGCACACCGCCATGACGGCGGCGTGCGAGCGGAACTGGACCGGGGCGCCGCAGCTGGGGCAGGAGACGGTCAGCATGCAGCGGGTCTTAGCCGATCAGCTTCTTGAGCAGCTCGGCCTTGGTGCTGTCGTAGTCGGCCGCCGAAATCAGCCCTTTGTCGAGTAATCCTTTCAGCTTGGTCAGGCGGGATTCGATACTCTCCTCTTGGGCCGCCGCCGGATGCGGCGCGAATGCGCCCTGGCCGCCGGCCAGGCTTTGCGCCATGGCCTGGCCGACCATCGCGCCTGCCCCGAGGCCGGCACCGATGCCGGCCAGCCCGCCTTCGTTCTGGGCCGCCAGCGGAATGCTGCTGGCCACCTGGAACTGCGTGAAGCCGCCCATCTTCTCGGCCGACAGGCCGCCCTTCATGCCGGCGGAGATGCGCTCGTCGAGCGCTGCCTGCAGTTCTTCCGGCAGGCTGACGCTGGCGACGTTGAATTCGTCCAGGCCGATACCGTAGCGGGCGAACGCGGTGGCCAGGTCGCCCTTGACCTCCTGCGCCATCAATGCCTGGTTGGCCGCCATGTCGAGGAAGGCCACCTTGGCGCTGCCCAGCGAAGTGGCCATGGTGGCCAGCAGGATGCCGCGCAGCTGTTCTTCGACGTCCTCGCGGGTATAGACCTCGCGCGTGCCGCTGATCTCGGTGAAGAACTTGCGCGCGTCGGCGATGCGGTACGAGAGCATGCCGAAGGCGCGCACGCGGATCATGTCGAAGTCCTTGTCGCGGATTGTGATCGGCTGCGGCGTTCCCCATTTGCGGCCGGTCTGCACGCG
>CAMLFK010000319.1 GCA_946479255.1 uncultured Oxalobacteraceae bacterium | reverse complement strand
CGCCTCGCAGTAGCGTCTGTGGAGCTCGGCCGGATCACCGGGCAGTCCGCGGCTGCTCTCGCTGGGGTCGGCGCCGCGGGCGAGGATCGCAACCCCGTTCCATGACGTCTGCCCATGCCAGATCGCGCCGTAGCCGGCCCGCTCGATTTCCGCCAGCGGGAACGCCGCATCCGGCGCCTTCAGCTCCTGCAGGCAGGCGACGTCCGGCTGTTCTCGCTGCAGCCATGCCAGCAGCGCGGGCAGGCGCGAGCGGATGCCGTTGATGTTGAAGGTGGCGAGCTTGATGGCGGTGCTCCACGGAACTGCCCGGCAATCGTAGGCCCGGGCTGTCGACGGGGGGTGAGAGGCGCGGGCGCGGCCCGCTCTGCGGTAGCCTGCGGCGATGCAGACATCCGACATGTCCACCTTCGACAGCGCACGACTGCACATGCGGCCGCTGGGCGAGGGCGATGAGGCGCTGTACTGCCGCCTCTATACCGATCCGGCCCTCATGCGGAACATTGCCGCCCCGATGTCCTCCGAGGCCGCGAAACGCAGCTTTGGCGCGGCGTGCAGGCAGCAGTCGCCGCACATCCAGCGCTGGATCGTCCACGAGCGGGCAGGCGGCAATGAGATCGGCATGCTCGCACTGGTCCGCCACCACGGCCTCGCCGAAGTCGGCGTCATGCTGCTTGAAGGCTGGGACGGCCGTGGCTTCGCAACCGAGTCGATGGCGGCACTGGTGGATCGCGTGTTCTCGCTTGGTTTGCTGCCGAGTCTCTATGCGCACCAGTCCGTTGGGGACAATCCACCGGTGCGACGGCTGATGCTGAAACTTGGCTTCACGCCATTGCCGCAGAAGGAAACAATGCCCGGAGAGCAGGAATGGGACCTGCAATATGACGACTGGCTGGCAAATCCGGCAGGGCGCCAAGTGGCGACAGGATGCGTCTCTAGCTAGAGTGTCGCCTTCGACGATTCAAGGGGATCCAATGTCACAGCAAGGCAGCCTCGCCTGCGTCGGCCTCGGCATGATGCTCGGCGCCCACGTCAGCCCGCGCTCGCGCAGCCATATCGAGCAGGCTGATGTGGTGTTTGCGCTGGTTTCCGATCCGCTGGTGGAGCTCTGGGTGCAGGAGATGCGTCCGGGAACCCGCAGCCTGCAGCCTTACTACATCGAGGGTCGTCCGCGAACGCAGGGTTATCGGGAAATGATCGAGGCCATGTTGGCCGAGGTGCGTGCCGGTCGCCGGGTGTGTGGCGTGTTTTATGGCCATCCGGGGGTTTTCGCGCAGGTGCCGCATCACGCGATCAAGGCCGCCCGTGACGAAGGTTTTGACGCGGTCATGGAAGCCGGGATTTCCGCCGAGGACTGCCTTTATGCCGACCTCGGCATCGATCCCGGTACCTACGGTTGCCAGCATTACGAGGCCAGCCAGTACATGTTCTACCAGCGCCGGATTGATCCCTCGGCCTATCTGATCCTGTGGCAGGTCGGAATGGCCGGAGACCGTTCGCTGGCCCGCTTCTCGACCGGTCCGGCCTACCGTCGGTTGCTGGTCGAGCTGCTCGCCCAGGACTACCCTGCGGACCATCCCGTGATCGCCTACGAAGCTGCTACCCTCCCGATCACGGCTCCGCGCATGGAGGAGATGCGCCTGTCGGACCTGGTCGAGGCTGACCTGCGCTTGCAGACGACGCTGGTGTTTCCGCCGGCGCGGCCGATGCAGCGCAATCAAGTGATGCTGGATCGGCTGGCCGAACTGGATCGCCAGGCGAAAGAGCAGGAAGGGGCCACTATTTGATCACCACGATCCAAGTTCGCCAGCAACCAAAGGAAGCAACAAATGTCGAATGTGATTCGTTTTCTGGAATCGATGGGAACCCAGCAGCTGTCGGCAGTCGACTACGCTGCAAGCGTTGCGGCGCTGGAGGTGGATAGCCTCCAGAAGCAGGCACTTCTGAACCGTGACCAGGCGGCCCTCAGTGATCTGCTGGGTGGGCGTTCGAATGTGTTCTTTGGCATCTTCGCTGCCGAAGAAGAGGAAGAGCAGCCGCAGGTCCTGGCTGCCTAAAAACGTGGCGGTCCCTTAAGGGGCCGCCATGTTGTTGCTGGTTTTTGGAACAAGTGATGGGAGTCGATAAACATGTCAAATGTCATCCGTTTTCTCGAAACCCTGGGCAGCAAGCAGTTGTCGGCCGGCGAGTACGCAGCAATCGTAGCGGCGCTTGAAGTCGATACTTCAGAGAAGCGAGCGTTGCTGGATCGTGACCACGCGGCCTTGAATGATTTGCTCGGAGGTCGAAAGAAGCTGCGTTTTGCAATCCTGGCGGCAGACGACGAGCAGGAACTGGACGCCTGATCGCAAGCGTTCCATATAGGCCTTCTTGCATTAACAAACAGGGGAAAAATAGATGTCCAATATCATTCAATTTCTTGAAACCATGGGCAGCAAGCAATTGACGTCCACAGAATACGCAGCAACCGTCGCAGCGCTTGAAATAGACTCCGCGCAGCGACAGGCATTATTGAATCGTGACCACGCAACACTAAATGACTTGCTTGGGGGTCGTGCCAAGATGTTTTTCGGTATCCTCACGCCCCACGAAGAGCCCGCTCGTGAGGATGAAGAGCCGGCGGAAGAACAGCCGGACGAACCGAAAGAATCAATCCGGCTGAGCTAAAGCGGTCGATCGCGATCGCATCGATCATGGGGCGAGTCATCACAGCGTGTCTTTTAGTGGCGAGCCTTTTTTGGTCGCCACTCTCCCAGAGCGCATCGAATTCGATCGGGTTGCTGCTGGAGCAGGCGGACGCTGCCCGAAGCTCAGATCCGAAGGAATTTCAAAAACTTCTCGTGCAGCTCAATGCGCAAACCGATCAAACCACGTTGCAGCAACGAGAACACCTCGCATACCTCAATGCATACGCACAAGCCTTTGAGGGTCATTTCGACGAAAGCGTCAAGCAAGCAAAGCGATTAATCGATACATCTTCGGACATCAACTTGCAGTTTCGCGCAGGTGTTTTGATAGTCAACAGCTATGCAGTGGACGGTCGCTTCAATGAAGGTCTTCACCAGCTTGGGCAAACCCTATCCCTGATAGACCGCATGAAAGATCCAGAACTCCGTCAGTACGGATTTTTGGCTGCTGCGACCCTCTATAACGAGATTGGGCAATACCAACTTGGACGGCGCTATGCCGAAATGGTCACGCCGGAACCGGCGTCCGAGCGCATGCTTTGTTTCGCAAATTATTTGAAGTTCAATGCTCTGTTGAACTTAAATGCATTGCCGGCGAACGATGCGCCGATGTTGCAAGCAATTGACCAGTGCGCTGAACACCACGAAATTGTGATGGCCAACCTTGTTCGCGCCGGCCTCACGCGAAGATGGATAGCGCAGGGGCAGGGAGAGAAGGCACTTAACGTCCTGCAGGCGCATTTGGCTGAAGCGCAGGCGACGCAATATCCGCGTGTAATTTCAGAGGTCCAGTCACAGCTTGGAGAGCTGTTACTTGCCAAAAACGATCTGGATGCAGCGGAAGTTCACGCCAAGGCGGCAGCTGCGCAATCCCCTGGGATTATCAACACTCCACCTGTGGTTGCCGCATATCGAACGCTCTACACCATCGCAGAGCGACGTAATGATCCAGTGGCCGCACTTGCGTACTACAAGCATTACGCCGAAGCGAATAAGGCCTATCTCACCGAGGTAAAAGCTCGCGAGCTGGCATATCAAATCGTCAAGCAGGAAGCCCAGCAGAAGAACCAGCAGATTGAGCTACTCAACCGCCGTAACGCAGTGCTGCAGTTGCAACGGCAAGTGGATAAGGCCTCGGCGCAGAACTCTCGCTTGCTGACGCTTGTCGTTGCATTGTTCGCCGCGCTGATCGGTTACTGGGGTTACAAAACCAAGCGCATGCATCATTCCTTGCGACAGATGGCCGAAACCGACGCATTGACCGGTGTCTGCAACCGTCATCATTTCACCGTGCTGGGGGAAAAAGCGTTGGCGCAATGCGCGCTCGCTGGTGAACCAGCTGCGCTGCTGATGTTCGACCTCGATCATTTCAAGGCGATCAACGATACCTACGGGCACAACACCGGCGACTGGGTGCTCAAGCGGGTGGCCGATACCTGCAAGCACTTCTGTCGCCGCATCGATCACCTCGGCCGGATCGGCGGCGAGGAGTTCGCGATCCTGCTGCATGGTTGCGATCTGCACGTCGCGACGCGGCTGGCCGAGGATTGCCGCGTGCGCCTGGCGGGAATCGATACCCTCGAAAGCGGCTACAAGTTCACCGTGACCGGCAGCTTCGGCGTCAGCGCGTCGTCGCTGTCTGGCTACGACCTCGCCAAGTTGCTGTCGCACGCCGACCTGATGCTGTACCGCGCCAAGCGCGAAGGTCGCAACCGGGTTCGGACCTATGCCCCGGAGATGCCGATCACGCTGCGACCGCAAGCGGCAGCGCAACCCGAAGGGGCCCCGCTCGACGAACAGGTCGCGGGCGCAGCTGAAATGCCGTCAGGCCTTCCCGGGTCCTGAGTCAGCGCGTCCAGTCCGCAGGTTGGGTTGATCGCCCATCCCTGCGGCTACGTGTCTGGGGCGGCGGGGGTATCGCCTTCGGCTCAAACCATCCTACGGGTCGCTGGCTCTGCCAGAATCGCCCGCTGCCATTCCGCTTCCAGGCTCGAACATGCGCACTGCCGTGGTGCCGTCCACCAACTCGCCACGTCGCGTCCTGTTCGCCAGCCTGATTGGTACCACGATCGAGTTCTTCGATTTCTACATCTACGCCACCGCCGCGGTGCTGGTGTTCCCGAAGCTGTTCTTCCCGGCCAGTGACGCTGCCTCGGCGACCCTGCAGTCGTTGGCGACCTTCGCGCTGGCGTTCTTCGCGCGCCCGGTCGGCTCGGCGCTGTTCGGTCACTTCGGCGATCGCATCGGACGCAAGGCGACGCTGGTCGCGTCGTTGATGACCATGGGTGTGTCCACCGTTGCCATCGGCCTGTTGCCGACCTACGCCAGCGTTGGCCTGCTGGCGCCGGCGTTGCTGGCGCTGTGCCGGCTGGGACAGGGGCTGGGGCTGGGCGGCGAGTGGGGCGGGGCGGTGCTGTTGGCAACCGAGCACGCACCGCCGGGCAAGCG
>CAMLFK010000318.1 GCA_946479255.1 uncultured Oxalobacteraceae bacterium | reverse complement strand
GCCGTCATCAGCCGTTCGGTCAGGAACTCGCCGGCCGGCTGGACGTTGGCGATCAGCGGCACGCGCCGGGCAATGGCATCGAAGCGTTCGAGCGTGAGGGGCACGCCTACCCTGCCAGCGAGCGCCAGCAAGTGAATGATTACATTGGTCGAGCCGCCGACGGCGCACAGCAAGGTGATGGCGTTGTCGAACGCGCGCGCGTCCAGGACCTGGGCCGGCGTTGGACTACCGGTGCGCGCCATCGTCACGCTGCGGCGGCCGACCTCTTTGGCGAACAGGCTGCGCCGCCCATCGGTGGACGGCACCAGGCTGCTGCCGGCCAGCGACAGACCGAGGGCTTCGCATATTGTCGACATCGACGAGGCCGTGCCCATCTCGCTGCAGTGGCCGGGCGAACCCATGACGCTGCGTTCGAACTGTTCGAACTCGGTGGTCGATACGTTCCCGGCCCGCATCTGGTCGACAAAGCGCCACACGCCGGTAGCCGTGGCCAAGGGCCCGCCGGACATCGAGCGCGGGGTGGCCGGACCGCTATTGAGCACGATGGCGGGCACGTTGGCACTGGCTGCGCCCATCAGCAAGCCCGGCTGGGTCTTGTCGCAGCCCCCAAGCAGGACCACGGAATCGAAGGGATAGCCGCGGATGGTCTCTTCCGCATCCATCGACAGCAGATTGCGAAACGGGAAGGAGCTCGGCTTGATCAGGTTCTCGCTGATCGACATCATCGGCACTTCGAAGGGAATGCCGCCCGCCTCCAGGATGCCTTCGCGGACTTTGACCGCAAGCGCACGCAGGTTGAGGTTGCAGGGGTTGAGGTCGGACCAGGTATTGAGGATGCCGACCACCGGACGCTCAATCAGGTCTTCCCGGCTCCAGCCATCGGCGGCCAGGGTCGAACGATGTACGAAACCTGGCAAGTCGCTCTTACGGAACCAGCGCGCACTGCGCCGTTCCGATGCATTCAGATCATTTTGTTTGTCCATTAAAGGCTCCGGTCGTGAATTTGGCGGCTCAGGAACTTGCAGACCGCGTCGCTTACTTGAACTGTGGTGGCGCTGCCGCCCAGGTCGCCCGTATGGAGCGCCGGGTTGCTGGTGACGCTTTCGATCGCCTGCATGAGGACTTGCGCCGCGCCGGTCTCGCCCAGGTGTTCGAGCAGCATGACGACCGACCAGAACGTGCCGATCGGATTTGCCAGCCCCTTGCCCATGATGTCGAAGGCCGAACCGTGGATCGGCTCGAACATGGACGGATAGCGGCGCTCGGGGTCGATGTTGCCAGTCGGTGCGATGCCCAGGCTGCCGGCCAGTGCCGCCGCCAGGTCACTGAGGATGTCGGCGTGCAGGTTGGTGGCGACGATGGTGTCCATGCTTGCCGGACGGTTGACCATGCGCGCAGCCGCGGCGTCCACCAGTTCCTTGTCCCATTTCACGTCCGGAAAATCGCGCGAGACTTCCAGCGCGATCTCATCCCACATCACCATCGCGTGACGTTGAGCGTTGCTCTTGGTGATCACCGTGAGCAGCTTGCGCGGGCGCGACCGGGCCAGCTTGAAGGCGAAACGCAAAATCCGCTCGACGCCCACCCGGGTCATCATCGACACATCGGCCGCCGCTTCGATCGGATGGCCCTGGTGCACCCGGCCGCCCACGCCGGAGTACTCGCCTTCCGAGTTCTCGCGCACGATGACCCAGTCCAGGTCTTGCGCCCGGCAGCGTTTGAGGGGGGCGTCGATACCGGGCAGGATGCGGACCGGGCGCACGTTGGCGTACTGGTCGAAGCCCTGGCAGATCTTCAGCCGCAGACCCCACAGCGTGATATGGTCGGCGATATCCGGGTCGCCTGCCGAACCGAACAGAATGGCGTCCTTGCCGCGCAATGCATCCAGGCCATCGGCCGGCATCATGACGCCGTGCTGGCGATAGTAGTCGCCGCCCCAGTCGAAATTGTCGAATTCGAACTGGAAGGTGTCGCTGGACGCGGCGAGCGCGGCCAGGACTTGCTGTCCGGCTGGAACAACTTCCTTGCCGATACCATCGCCGGGAATTGTTGCGACTTTGTAAGTCTTCATGCAGATGTCTCCGGAGTAGAACCAATAAAAATGCCGTCAACGCACTTTAATCGCGCCCCTGTGCCCGGAACCGGTGGCTGATTCAAACCGCTATTAACCTGCGGTTAACAATCAGCGACACTAATGCTCGACCGCGCGGCGCAAGGGCACTACACTCGCACCATCAACCATTCGTCATTGCGATTACTGTGAGTTCAGGAATACAAGCGGCAGAACTTGGATTTTTCGTCACCCTTGCAAGCTGCGGAAACCTCAGCAGCGCAGCGCGGGAGCTGGGCATTACGACGCCGGCTGTCAGCAAGCGCCTGTCGCAGATGGAAGCACGGCTTGGCATCCCCCTGGTTAACCGGACGACACGACGGATGAGCCTGACCGCCGAAGGCGAAGTGTTCCTCGAACATGCGCGCCGGATTTTGGCGGACGTGTCGGAACTGGACCAGCTGCTCAGCGCGTCCAAGGGGCAGCCGAAGGGACTGTTACGGGTCAATGCGACGCTGGGGTTCGGACGCCTGCATGTCGCGCCGGTCATTTCGCAGTACGTGCTCGCTTTCCCGGAAGTCGATGTGCAGCTTCAACTATCGGTCAATCCGCCGTCTCTGACGGATGACCAGTTCGATGTGTGCATCCGCTTCGGCGCCCCTGGCGATGCACGCGTGATTGCCAGGCGCCTGGTGCGCAACCACCGTTTGCTGTGCGCCTCGCCGAAATACCTGGCCGCACGCGGCGTGCCCCAAACACCTGAGGCACTGCTGCGCCACAATTGCATCTGCATTCGCCAGGGTGATGAGGCGTATGGCGTGTGGCGCTTTGAAAACGGGCAGGATGCGGGCGACAGCCAGACGGTTAAAGTGCACGGGAATTTGACGACCAACGATGGAGAAATCGCGGTCAATTGGGCGCTGGACGGCCACGGCATTCTGCTGCGCGCGCACTGGGACGTCGAACGCTATCTCGCCAGCGGCAGGCTGGTCCAGGTCTTGCCGCAATGGCGCACACCCGACGCCGACATCTATGCGGTGTTCCCACAGCGCCAGCAACTGTCAGTGCGTATCCGTAGCTTCGTCGATTTCCTGTCCCAGGCGTTCGCCCGCTTCTCACCTGATGACGAAGGCTGCCCTCCGCTTGAAGAGTGACGCTTTGCGTTTTTCAGCGTCCTCAGTCGTGCTCGGGGATCGGCTGGACAACCAGGAAGTGATAGGCCATCGCGCCGGCGAAGGCGACCGCGGCGCCGGTCAGCAAGGCCGGCACGAAGGACCAGGCTTGCGCGATGTAGCCGGTCAGGACCGGGGCCAGTGCGCCGCCCAGGAAGCCGCCGAAATTCTGGATCGCGCCCAGCGACGCCACCCGGCTCGGCGGCGCCGCCACCGTGGCCAGCGACCAGGCGCAGGCTGACGATGCGTTGGCCAGGAAGATCACGATCGAAATGCAGGCGACCGCCGCGACATTGCTCTCGACCAGTGCCGCCGGAATCGTGAACGCCACCATGCCCAGCATGGCCACCACCACCGCGTTGCGGCGGCCGGATACCGGCGAGCTTGAACCGCGCACCACACGGTCGGATGCCCAGCCGGCCAGCAAGGCGCCGGCAAAACCACAGAGAAAGGGAATCGATGCCACCAGCCCGGCCGCCGCCAGGTCCATATGGCGCTCGGTGCGAAGGTAACCCGGCAGCCAGGTCAGGTACACCCAGTTCAGGTAGACCGAGCCGAAAAAGCCCAGCATCATGCCCCAGGTGGCGCGATGCCGGAACAGCGCGCACCACATGGTGAAGCTGGTTTTTGGCGCCGGCTCGCTGGCCGCCCTGCCCGCAAGATACGCACGCTCGCTATCGCTCAGCGTTGCTGCTACCGGGTCGCGGTACAGGGCGATCCAGATGAGCGCCGCCACCAGGCCAAGCGCCCCGGTGACGAAAAAGGCCCAATGCCAGCTGGTCGCGGCGATCAGCGGCGACAGGCACAAGGGGGCCAGCGCCACGCCCAGCGGCGAGGCCGAATTGTAGATGCCGGTCGGGGTGCCACGCGCCTGCGGCGGAAACCAGTTGCTGACCACCCGTGCCGCCGCCGGAAACTGCGGCGCCTCGCCGATGCCCAGGGCGATGCGGGCGATCACGAACCAGCCGAAGGTCGCCACCAGTCCACCGGCGGCCTGCGCCAGCGACCATACCACCAGGCCGATACCGAGCAGCCAGCGCGGGCCGACCTTGTCCACCAGCGCGCCGACCGGGAGCTGGCACAGGGCATAGCTCCACGAGAATGCCGACAGCAGCAAGCCCATCTGGCCAAGTGACAGGCCGAGGTCGGCACGAATGAATTCGTTGGCCACCGCCAGGGTGGCACGGTCCAGATAGTTAATCACGCCAGTGAGCACCAGCAGCGCAAGCGCCAGGGTTTGGCTGCGGCGAATGCGCGGCGGGGTGGCTTGGTAGTCGGGAACTTTGCTCATGTCAGGATGCTGGCAGCGCTGTTATCGCGCGAATGTCGGCGCAAAAAATTATTCTCTGTAATATATGAAACGATCGCAAGTATAGTTCACGACGCAATCCCCCATCCATGGGCGGACGTGGACCGCGCTGGACAACATCTTTGTTGAGCGGCTGTGGCGTGGCATCACGCGTTCTTGAGCGCTGCCGCACAGGAAGTGGCCGGATCGAACAGCGGCCGTGTAAGCGACCAATAGCAAAATCTGCACGAGTACTCGTACCGCCCCCCCGGAGGCTGTCGTGGCAGGTGGCGGCCCATCCTGAATGGGTAGTATCGCCAGAATATTTGAGATACACTCCTATTTCTTGCAGGAAATGTGGAGCCTACTCCCCGTCCTGCAAGTGCAAGCCAGCCTGTCAATAGACAGCATGCCGGACCTGGACGCCTGAGCGCAGCCAGCAATGTCGGCGGGCCGTGACCACCATCTGTTCCCGGAGTAAACAATGAAAAAGAGGCAACTTATCGCACTGGCAACGGTGCTGACTTCCTTGCTGGCCGGCTGTGGCGGCGGTGGCGGCGCAGCTGCGCCTTCCCAGCCGCCTGCCCAGCCACCCGTCCAGCCGCCTGTCCAGCCGCCTGCCCAACCGCCTGCCGAGCCGCCTGCCCAACCGCCTGCCGAGCCGCCTGTCCAAACGCCGAACTCCGGTTCGGGCGGTGAACAGAACCTGAGCAGCTGGACCAATGTGAAGTTCGGCGGCGGCGGCTATGTACCCGGCCTGGTGTT
>CAMLFK010000317.1 GCA_946479255.1 uncultured Oxalobacteraceae bacterium | reverse complement strand
GGTGACCCAGGTCGACAGGTCGATCTGCTCGAGCAGGGCGCCGTCGTGGTGCTGGGTAGCCTTGGTGCCGGCTTCGGCGATGAAGCGGAATGGGCTGCCTTCTTTCAGGGTAGCCGAGCCAGCTGCGATCGACGAAGCTTTCCAGAACTTGGCCTTGGCTTCGTTAGCTTGCTTGAAGATCTTGGTCTGGTCGATCAACTTGGTGATGATGATGTACCACGAACCCATCGACATGATGGCCATGATGATCAGGGTGCCACGTGGGACCCAGCCGCCATTCCAGACAGCTTCGAAACCGAATGGGTTGTGAACTTCTTCGGTAGCAGGAGCGGCAGCGTCTGCGGCTGGAGCGGCGGCGTCGGCTGCTGGAGCTGGAGCTGCTGCGGCATCGGCGGCCGGCGCGGCGGCGGCAGGAGCGGCAGGGGCGTCAGCGAACGCTGGGGTCGATACCAGCGCAGCGGCTGCCGAAACCGAGAACAGGACAGCCGCCAACACAGCGGACAAACGGGTATTCTTAAACATGTTTCCTCCAAATTTATAAAATAATCAGTTCGCTGAACATAATGACAACGAAAATCACAGTGTGAGACTTGGTTAATGCTGTCTCGGTTCTTACTCCAGCGTCCAGACGTATTGCATTTGCATCCACGCTTGTTCCGGTTTGCCGTCGACCATGCCGGGTTTGAAGCGGCACTTACCAATACCTGCGAGCGCTGCCCGGTCCAGATCGCGGAAGCCACTCGACTTGACGATCTTGGAGTCGGCCACGCGGCCATCGGTACCAATCAGGAACGACAGCGTAACGGTGCCGGTTTCCTCGTTGCGCAGGGAAGCTTTAGGCCACTCTGGTTTTGCGCAAGTGTTGAAATCAGCTACCGCGGCGATGCGCACCGGATTCGGGTTGGCGACCGGGCCCGGCGGAGCCGGTGGCGCCGGCGGTGCCAGCACATTGGTCGCAGGCTTCACGCTGGTCGCGTTGCTGATCGTGTTCTGTTGCGGAGGAGGCTGCTGCACGTTCACTTCGACCGGCGGGATAAATGGCGGCGGTGGCGCTTTCATTTCCGGCGGTGGCGGCGGCGGTGGCACTTCTGCTGGTGGAGGCGGCTTCACCTCCTCGATAATTTCAGCTTCGACCGTTTCCTTCATCTTCTCCACGACCCGGCTACCCAGGCCGGAGACCATGGCCCATCCCAGCAACGCATGGATCAGGACGACAATGGCAATGCCAGTGAAATTCTTCTGAGGGTTTTTTTCATGCGAAAAATTCATGCCTGCTTTCTCCAATACCAACTCTTTTTTTGTAGCTACTAAACCCACTAAACACGACAAAACCTGAGCCGTATCCGGGACGTCGGCGAATTATACCTATGAATTCTTTTTTGCACATGCCTTTTTGTACTCTTAAACCGGTTCGATTTCGGCGTATGAAAAGGTTTTCAAGGCCCTGGTTTAGGGCCTCAATACGGCGTCTTCATGGGACGTGCGCAAGAAAGTTGTACGTTATCGAATATTTTTGTAAACGAATCATTATGCGGAAATACTGGGATGAAACCGTAGTTTAATTGCCCTGCTTTCGTGCAACAACAAACAAGCTTCGACGCGGGGAGGGCGGTTGTGGTGACTATAACTACTTTTTTGAGGCCGTGCCGCGCTATTGAACTCGGCATTTGAACTGTTTTTTTTGGTATTTCAAGTGCACTACAGGGGCGTCAGGGACGCTGAAAAAAACATAAAGAAAACGGCGCCGCGAGGGCGCCGTTCTGGCAACAATGATAGCGCCACCATTGTTTTGATATAGATCAACGATTGCGCTTTTCCCGTTTGCATTCGATACTACTGACCACGTTACCATGCGGATCGACCGTATCGAGCCTCACATCGAAGCCCCACAGCCTGGCGACGTGCTTCAAAACCTCCTGGGCTTGCTGGTTCAGCGGGCGCCGCTGGAACTGTGAATGGCGCAAAGTCAGGGCCCGGTCGTCGCGGGTGTTGACCTGATAGACCTGGATGTTCGGCTCGCGGTTGCCCAGGTTGTACTGCTCGGCCAGCTGCTGGCGTACGTAACGATAGCCGCGCTCGTCGTGAATGGCCGAGATCTCCAGCTTCTCGTTCTTGTCGTCGTCGAGCACGGCGAAGAAGTGGAAGTCGCGGATCAGCTTGGGTGAGAGGTACTGGGCGATGAAGCTCTCGTCCTTGAAATTGCGCATCGCGAAGTCGAGCGTCTGACGCCAGTCGCTGCCGGCGATGTCGGGAAACCATTCGCGGTCCTCCGGCGTCGGCTCTTCGCAGATGCGGCGGAGGTCGGACATCATGGCAAAGCCCAGCGCATACGGATTGATGCCGCTGTAGTACTGGCTGGTGGCGGGCGGCTGGTAGACCACGTTGGTATGGCTTTGCAAGAATTCCAGCATGAAGCCGTCGCCGACCACCCCTTCCTTATATAGCTCTTGCAGGATGGTGTAGTGCCAGAACGTGGCCCAGCCTTCATTCATCACCTGGGTCTGGCGCTGAGGATAGAAGTACTGGGAAATCTTGCGGGTGATGCGGACCAGCTCGCGTTGCCAGGGTTCGAGCAGCGGCGCGTACTTCTCGATGAAGTACAGCAGGTTTTCTTCCGGCTCGGGCGGGAAGCGTGGGATCACCGCGCTGGCGGCTTCCTCGTCGCGCCGCGGCACCGTGCGCCACAGGGCGTTGACCTGCGACTGGGCGTATTCCTCGCGCTCCTTCTGGCGCGCGTTTTCCTGGGCCATCGACAGCTTGGCGGGACGCTTGTAGCGGTCCACGCCGTAGTTCTGCAGCGCGTGGCAGGAGTCGAGCAGCAGTTCGACCGCGTCGATGCCGTGGCGCTGCTCGCACTCGGCGATGTAATTCTTGGCGAACACCATGTAGTCGACGATGGCGTCGGCATCGGTCCAGGTGCGGAACAGGTAATTGCCCTTGAAAAAGGAGTTGTGGCCATAGGCCGCGTGGGCGATTACCAGCGCCTGCATGGTCAGGCTGTTTTCCTCCATCAGGTAGGCGATGCAGGGATTGGAGTTGATGACGATCTCGTAGGCCAGGCCCATCTGGCCGCGCTTATAGCTCTTTTCGGTCGACAGGAAATGCTTGCCGAACGACCAGTGGTTATACGAGACGGGCATGCCCACCGAGGTGTAGGCGTCCATCATTTGCTCGGCGGTGATGATTTCGAGCTGGTTGGGATAGGTATCGAGGCCGAATTTCTTGGCCACGCGGCGGATTTCTTCGTGCGCGTGCTCGATCAGATCGAAGGTCCACTCCGACTGCTCGGGCAAGGCGCGCGGGTTTTTCGGATCTCTTGGCATATGCGCCTCTGGTGCTGTACTTAACTTTACGTCAAAGAGGGGAGGCAAGCGCGCCAGCGCGCTTACTTCGGCTGTTTCTTGAACAGTTCGCGGAACACGGGGTAGATGTCGGCCGGCGTCACGATTTTTTGCATGGCAAAGTTGCTGTGATGGTCGGTCACTTCGGCATACTGCTCCCACAGGTTCTGCGGCGGTCCATCGGTAATCTCCACATAGGTGTAGTACTGCACGGCCGGCATGATGGTGTTAATCAGGAGCTGCTTGCACAGCATCGAATCGTTGTCCCAGTTGTCGCCGTCCGAGGCCTGTGCCACGTAGCTGTTCCATTCGCCGCTGCCGTAGCGCTCGCTGATGATCTTGGTCAGCAGGTTGAGGGCCGACGACACCACCGTGCCGCCCGACTCGCGCGAGTGGAAGAATTCCTCCTCGTCCACTTCGGAGGCGGCCGTGTGGTGGCGGATGAACACCACTTCGATCTTGTCGTAGGCGCGCTTCAGGAACAGGTAGAGCAGGATGAAGAAGCGCTTGGCGGTATCCTTGCGGCTCTCGTCCATTGAGCCGGACACGTCCATGATGCAAAACATCACGGCCTGGGTCATCGGCTTGGGCACCTTGATGCGATTGCTGTAGCGCAGGTCGAACGGGTCGATGAAAGGAATCGCCAAGAGGCGCGTGTGCAGGTGATGGATCAGGCGCTTGAGCTCGACGACACGCGCGTCATCGAGCGGCACGCCTTCTTCCAGCAGCGTGATCAGTTCCTGTTCGGCTTCCCTGGCTTCCTTGCGCGGCTTGCCGCCGACCGCGATGCGGCGCCCCAGGGCGCCGCGCAGCGAGCGCAGCACGTGGATATTGGACGGGGTGCCGGAAATATTGTAGCCGGCACGCTGGTTCTTGAACTCGGTGGTGGCGGTCAATTGCGTCTTGACCATGTTCGGCAATTCCAGGTCCTCGAAGAAATAGTTCATGAATTCTTCGCGCGACAATTCGAAGATGAAGTCATCTTCGGTCTGCTGGTCGCTATTGCCGGCCTTGCCGCGGCCGGCGCCGCCGCCGCCCTTGGGCCGGTTGAACTGATCGCCTTTTTGATATTCCTTGTTGCCTGGGTTAATGGTTTCCCATACCCCGCCATGGGCGTGGCCGAAGTGCGGCTCGTTCACATCCTTGACGGGAATCGAGACCTTTTCGCCGTTTTCAATGTCGGTAATCGAGCGACCTTTGATGGCGCGGCCCACCGCGTCCTTGATCTGGCTCTTGTAGCGACGAAGGAAGCGCTCGCGATTCACAGCTGACTTGTTCTTGCCTTGCAAGCGTCGGTCGATAAGATAAGTCAAAACGGGCCTCCTGCTGTTCTGTTACTGCACGCCGTGCCCGCCTGGGCGGGCACTCATGACACGCGGCATACCTGGACTGGATACACCTAAGGTCTGAATACACCTATTATCCCGCGTCCCACGAATTCCCGCCGGGCGCATGGCCATGGCGGGACGGCGACAATGCAAGCTTTCTTGCCATTGCGACGGCTTTACTCTTACGACGACTTGCGTACCCGCAGATACCACTCGCACAGCAGGCGAACCTGTTTGGCGGTATAGCCTTTCTCCACCATGCGGGCAACGAAGTCGGCATGCTTGTTGGCATCTTCCGCGCTGGCCTTGGCGTTGAAGGAAATCACCGGCAGCAGTTCCTCGGTGTTCGAGAACATCTTCTTCTCGATCACGGTGCGGAACTTTTCGTAGCTGGTCCAGGCCGGATTCTTGCCGCCGTTGGTGGCGCGGGCGCGCAGGCCGAAGTTGACGATCTCGTTGCGGAAATCCTTAGGATTGCTGATGCCGGCCGGCTTTTCGATCTTCTCCAGTTCGGCATTAAGCGATTCGCGGTCGAAGCTCTCGCCGGTGTCCGGATCGCGGAATTCCTGGTCCTGGATCCAGAAGTCGGCGAAGGTCACATAACGGTCGAAGATGTTCTGGCCATA
>CAMLFK010000316.1 GCA_946479255.1 uncultured Oxalobacteraceae bacterium | reverse complement strand
GCGGTTCAGGTTCGAGACGATGGTGCGCGCCAGCGACAGCGCATGCAGGTCGTTCTGGGCGAGGTGATCCACCACGCCGGACAGGCGGGTGTGGACGTCGCCCCCGCCCAGGTCTTCGGCGCTGACCACTTCGCCGGTGGCCGCTTTGACCAGCGGCGGGCCTCCCAAAAAGATGGTGCCCTGCTCCTTGACGATGATCGACTCGTCGCTCATGGCCGGCACGTAGGCGCCGCCGGCGGTGCACGAACCCATCACCACGGCCACTTGCGGGATGCCCTTGGCGGACAAGTTGGCCTGGTTGTAGAAGATGCGGCCGAAATGGTCGCGGTCCGGGAAGACTTCGTCCTGGTTGGGCAGGTTGGCGCCGCCCGAGTCGACCAGGTAGATGCAGGGCAGCTCGTTCTGTTCGGCGATCTCCTGCGCGCGCAGGTGCTTCTTGACCGTCATTGGGTAGTAAGTGCCGCCCTTGACGGTGGCGTCGTTACAGACGATCACGCATTCCTGGCCGGCCACGCGGCCGATGCCGGTGATGATGCCGGCACTGGGGGCGGCGCCGTCATACATGTCGTAGGCGGCCAGCTGAGACAGTTCGAGGAAGGGCGTGCCGGGGTCTAGCAGGTTCTGGACGCGCTCGCGCGGCAGCAGCTTGCCGCGCGCGACATGCTTGGCACTGGCCGCTTCGCCGCCGCCCTGGGCGATGGCCGCCACCTTGGCGCGCAAGTCGTCCACGACGGCCTGCATCGCCGCCGCATTGGCCTTGAAGTCGTCGCTGCGCGAATTGATTTTGCTGTCGATGTGGGGCATTGCTCTTACTCCGGGAAGCTACCGTCGAGGTAATACCAGCGCGCCTCGCCGCCGCTGTGCTCGCGCACGAAGCGGCTCACCTCATGCAATCGGTGCCCGCGTCCGCTCACCCGGTAACGGGCGACGAATTCTACGGTATCGGCATCTGGCGATTCTGGCAAGTTTGCTTTACGTTGACGTAAACGTAAAGCAGATTTTACCTCAAGTCCGAGCCATTGCAGCTTTTCGTCGTCGGACACAATCGGCTCGGCTGGCAGGGTGCTGGGATGCCAGGTGGCGCGCAGGTAGGCTTCGTTGCGCTGGGTGTAGGCGGTGTAGCGCGAGCGCATCAATGCTTCGGCGGTGGGCGGAATGGCCGCGCCGGAAAGGTACGGTCCGCAGCAGGTGGCAAAGGCGGGACCGCCGCAGGGACAGGTGGCTGGAGGCATGGTAGCTGGTGGGACGGGAATGTTGGCATTATCCGCGATATTGCTCAAGAGAGCCGCTGCCGTCGTGTCTTCAATGCCTTGGGGAGCCTGATAAATCCTCTTACTTGTTCTGAGAGCAACAAGCTCGTACACTGAACCATTCCCACTGTCCGCTATCGGCCAAGAGCGGACGGACACGCCCGGAGAACGTCAGCGTGACAATCCACGCATTTTGACGAGCAATATTCGTGTAATTTCGGCAGCTTCTTCTACCCGCTGCTAAGTTGACATGCCGGCGCTCCGGATGTGGCTGCTCGCAATCATTCAACATAAAAACTCTAACGTCACCAAATATGCATATTGTAAGCATCGTCTTGATCCTGGCGGCGGCAATCGCACCGCAGGCCGTGTTCGCCGAGGTGCGTGGAAACCGCGTGGCCGGGCCGTCAGAAATTGATGCCCAGTCTAACGGCGACAATGGGTATCGGTTGATTTTGAAGAGTTATCGCAGCAGCACCGTGACGGCTGGGCAAGAGGAACTCATGCCAAAGGCTGCCGAATTGTGCGCGCCCCGGAGAGCATCTTTCGGTAAGTACTCGTTCGACTTGGCAGAACCAGTGGCCGGACGCAAAGACAAGCCGACCATGCTTGTACTGCGGCAGGACATCGAATGTGGTGTTGCCTCATCTGCGGAACCCCCTCCCGTTGCCCAAAGCGGTGCGGCGCCGCGAATGGCAACGCCGGAGCAGGTCCGTCGGGTCGAGCAGCAAACCCGGCTCTATTTCGAGGCGAAGGACCACGGCCGCTACACTGGCGCGTACGACCTGATGGCTGCGAGCTTGAAGCAAGGCATAACTTTCGAGACATGGAAGGGGAAAGCCGAGGCATTCAATGCGAAAGCCGGTGCTATCGAGCGGCGCACTATTTCCAAGATCACGTGGTATTACAACCCACCCGATGTCGAGCCAGGTTTATACGCGGCAGTAGACTTCACCAGCAAGTTTGCTGGGGTCGACATCCATTGCGGATTTTTAGCGTGGCGCGAGCAGCTTGATGGCAAGTTCGTCTTAGTTCGCGAGGAAGAAAATTATCTTGATAAGCAAACTCAGCAAAAGCTCAAGCCAGGTGATCTCGAAAAGGTACGTCAGCAGTTCAACTGCAAGTAGCCGAAACTCTTTCATCCTTGCCGATGGCCGTAATCGGTCCAATCCAGTGCTTCGTGACAGTCCTCGATTTTTCAGACATAGCGCAGAGAGACGGGGCCACGCAGAGAGACGGGGCCAGGTCTGCCATTCAGACACGGCCTCAGCCTTGGCGAATCGAAATCGCCACTCTGGCTGAGCTTGTGTCGCAATGGCAGACCCCAGAGAGCTTATCGGGTGAACGGCAATGTCTTCTTGGGGTCGATTCCGGTCGGCCGACCTGCCGCTGACCTCACAAGACCCGCTTCGGCAAGTCGCCTATTTGCCTCGTAAGAACTGGCTCCATTCTTCAACGGAGAATGACGCGCCAGGGTCCACTTGGGAAGTCGCCGTCGCCTAAGCGCCGCGGCCACGTGCGTCTAGCCAGTGCCATCGCCTCTACCCGGCGGCAATGGCCTCAAGCAAGGCAACCAGCTCTTGCGGCTTGGACATGAAAGGAGAATGGCTGCTGTCGAGTTGATGCACGTGAGTCAGGTTCTTTGGCGTAAAAGCATCAGCTTCGTTGATGAACAGCTGCTGCAGCGCTGGCTTGATGGCGTTGTCCTGCAAGCACTGAACGTAATGCCGTTCAAGCGCGCCCCAGCGCCCGGCGGTGAGCTCGATCGGGGTAACAAAAGGCTGCGCCGGCACATCAGGGGTGAGCAGATTGGCCACCGCCTCGAATTGGGCGTCGGGCAGGTCGCCGCAAAAGGCCGATTTAATTTTGGCCCGATAGGCCGGATCGTTGCTGCGCTGATCCATCCGCATCACGCCGACTGCTTCGGGATTGGCCAGCAGGCATTCCTTGACCTCTTCTCCGGCGTTGGCGGGATGGTTAATATAGGCGATCGCGGGAACCCCGCTGGGCGGCATGAAGGCGGTCAGGTACACCAGCTTGGCGATCCGGTGCGGAATCTTCTCGGCGACGGCGCTCGCCGCCACGCCGCCCATGCTGTGGGCCAGCAGAATGACCTTGCGTTTGGTTAGGGCGTGAACCTGCTCGATCGTTTCGATCACGCTGTCGACGTAGTCGTTCAGCGTGGTACCGGCCGAGGGCCCCGGTTCGGTTGCAAAAGCGGCGAAATCGAGCGGCCGCTGGAAGTAGGAGCTGGGGTAAAGCGCCTTCAAGCCATGTGCGGGCAGGTCGCGCGCGAACGCCAGGGTACCCTTGGCCGCCAGGAGCGCGACGACCTTGTCGAACGTCCAGGCGCCGTGAAAGGCGCCATGGACCATCACGAAGGGCAGCCTGTTCGACGGCGCTGCGAGAGCGGCGCCGGACGCTGCTGCCAGGCCGGCGCCGGTCAGCGCCAGGGTGCTAATTTTCAGAAAACAGCGTTTTGACTGGATGGACATGATGGGCGCTCCTTGGAGTTGAGATGGGTGGGTGGTCGATTGGCCTGATTCCCCCATGCACCCGGCTAGACATCGTTTTGCAACCACCGCATGGGAAGACCACATGTTGAAACGAGGGGACCGATCAAACTATCCGAATACTGCGGGCGGTGTCCAAAAGCTGCACACATGGCAGCAAGCGTGCGAACCCATCGTTGGGGCGCAAGCGCCAAAAAGCCGCCGCCGAAATGACGTGCAGCACCGACAGCTTCAGGATATCTATAAGTAGAGACGGGGCCAGGTCTGCCATTCAGACACGGCCTCAGCCTTGGCGAATCGCAACCGCCACTCTGGCTGAGCTTGTGTCGCAATGGCAGACCCCTAACCACATGTGCGTGTTCTCTGAAATACCTCCGCAGTCAGCTCTTGTCGATGTATCATCTAGACAAGGATTTCTCTTTACGACGAACTAAATTTTGGAAAAGCCATGCGCATAGAAAAAATGACCGTCCACGGCCTGTTTGGAAAACATGGAGTTGTTACTTATGATTTTAATCGTGACTTGAATATTCTCACAGGAAGAAACGGCTCAGGGAAGACGACGGTTTTAAAGCTAGCGTGGTCCATAATTAGCGGCAACATCTTGTTGGCACTTCGAGAAGTTAATTTCAAGTCCTGTCTAGTTGTCACTGACGAGTATTCCTGTAACGTTATAAGAACGGCGCCCTTCAGCTGTAAGGTCGAACTTGAGATAGAAGGAGCAACCTACGTCTTTGAGGATGATTCAGAAGATCCAGAGGAGGGATTTGGCGAATTTGCTGAGACTAAGGCAGCCAAAATTCTAATTACACGAGGAAGCTCGATCTTTTTCCCAACTTTCCGACGTATCGAAGGTGGATTCTCGATAGCGCCGATGAGCACGAATAGGCTGCGCGCCGGAGCCAAGTCTGATGGCGATCTCGAAGAGGCGCTTGTGGCTATCTCGCGAAAGCTAACGAAGCGAGACCATCTGTTCGTGGCTGCCCTGTCAAGTCAGGATATTGTTAATCTTCTTTTAAAAAAATATGCAAGCTTGTCGGAGGAGATAAATTCGTTTCAAGGTGAAGTGACCAAGAATGTAATTGAGATGATCCGGCGATATGAAAGAACGCGGAGTACGCTGGAGCAGGCTGACGCTATCCTAGCTGAGACTAGAGGTGAAATCGAGAAGATTGAGGAATTCAGTTCTTTGACATTAACACCGTTCAATGCTGCCAGGTCTCTGGTAGAAAAGTTATTTCAGCATAAAGGAATCTCATTCGGTACGCGGATTAACTTTGGTGACGCAGCTGCTGCAGTCAACAGTGACGCACTTTCAGCGGGCGAAAAGCAGATGCTAAGTTTTATTTGCTACAACGCCTTTTCGAACAATTCAGTTATATTTATCGACGAGCCTGAACTAAGCCTACACGTGGATTGGCAGCGACGGCTTTGTTCAATTTTGGAATCGCAGGAGTCTAGTAACCAGTTCATTTTTGCAACGCATTCGCCGTTTATTTATTCGAAATACCCTGACAAAGAAGTTAGTGTCGCGCAGGATAAGGGGGAATAATTAATGACGTCGGAAAAACGTCGGTT
>CAMLFK010000315.1 GCA_946479255.1 uncultured Oxalobacteraceae bacterium | reverse complement strand
GCACGGCGCCCACGCCGGTGGTCACGCCGCAGCCGATGTAGCAGATCTTGTCGAACGGTGCGTCCGAGCGCACCTTGGCCAGGGCGATTTCCGGCACCACCACGTAGTTGGAGAAAGTCGAGGTGCCCATGTAATGGAAGATCGGCTTGCCATCAATGGAGAAGCGGCTGGTGGCGTCCGGCATCAGGCCGCGGCCCTGGGTCGAGCGGATCGACTGGCACAGATTGGTTTTCTGGGACAGGCAGAATTTGCACTGGCGGCATTCCGGGGTGTACAGGGGGATCACGTGGTCGTCCTTGCGGATGCTCTTGACGCCAGGACCCACATCGACCACCACGCCGGCGCCTTCATGGCCGAGAATGGCCGGGAAGATGCCTTCGGGATCGGCGCCGGAGAGGGTGTAGTAATCGGTATGGCAGATTCCGGTGGCCTTGATTTCGACCAGCACTTCACCTTCTTTGGGTCCCTGCAGCTCGACTTCCTCGATCGTCAGCGGCTGGCCGGCCTTCCATGCAATTGCTGCCTTGGTTTTCATGTTGTCCCCGTGCTTGAGTAAAAAGAAAAGGCGCATTACTGCGCCTTTTCCATCATATCAAACTGGCCAAACTTAGGCGGCCATTGCTCCCGGTTGTTGTTCCCACAAGGAGCGGATCTGCCCCGTGAGGCGCAGCGGCATCAGGGGTTTCGGGATAACCCCGATGGCGCCGGCTTCGACATACCTGGCGATGTCGGCATTGGCGGTCAGGCCGGTGACGAACATGGCCGGAATGCCGGCCATGTGGGGCATGCGGCGCAGCATCTCGAGTGTGGCCAGGCCATCCAGCTCTGGCATCATGACGTCCAGTAAAATCAAGTCGGCCTTGAAATCGGCCGCCGCCATCAGCGCTTCGCGGCCGCTGCCGCAATCGCGCACTTCATACTGGCCGATGACTTCCAGCACCAGCTTGGCGGTGGTCCGGACGTGCAGGTCGTCTTCCACGTACAGGATACTTTTCAGCGCGTTCATCTCAATCTCCGGCGGTCAGCCCGCTGCCAATGCCCAGCATGGTGGAAATGGTGCTCCAGAGCTGGCGCGGCGTGGTCCAGGGCTTGGGAAGATAGGTCAACTGGTCGAGCCTGGCCGGTTCGCGCGCCGAGTACACCAGCAGCGGGGTATTGCAGATGGCCGAAACGATGCGGCTGGCGTCACCATCGGGCAGGCCGGGGTCGACGATCACCAGCGAAAACAGCTGGGTTTCCAGCAGGCGGCGCGCTTCGGCGCAGCTGCCGGCGTGGATCAGGCGGGCTTCCGGCATCAGCAGCGAGCTCAGCGCCACTGCGGTTTCGCCGTCGGCATCGATCAACAATACATAGGGAACATCGAGTCGGTGCACGGCGCCCGGATGGACCTCATCCGTAATATCGTTGAACTGCGCGTCGACCACCGTAATCGTCAGGCGCGGGCCCTCGTCGCTGGGGTTGGCGTTGGTGTCGGCCTGGGCGGGACGGCGCTTGGGAAGATGGGCGCAGCCATGACGGCGCGCCACGCCGGTGCCGGAACTGCATTTATTGTATGTGGTCGCTTTCATCGCGACCTCCTTTCTGAACCGAATCGATCGAAATCCTGAACGGCAGGTGGCAGCAAGGCAAAGCCAGGGCGCAACGGCACTACAGTCAGGGAACAATCGGCGGAGCTGGGCCGAGATACAGAATCGGCCGCGGGAGGTAAGGCGGCGCTGTGAAGGCGGCAGGAGCGGGTTATAGGCGCACTGTCGGTAATTCTAAAAACCAGTTGCTGGTTTGATGTAGATCAGTGTAGCGCAAAATTCTGAGGAAAGTGTTTCCGTGCCGAAAATAGTAACCAGTGTTGCCTTTTAGTCAAAGAACAGTCGCGGCGCCGCAACGCAGCGCTGTTCTTCGAGCAAGCAGCGGGATCAGCGTGCTTTGAGACGCGTTGCAAATCCTGCATGCAAGGCGTTCAGCGTTTCTTCGGCGGCCAGCAGCTGGTCGGCCACTTCATTGATCTTGCGCCGGCTGGAGCGGGCGTGATCGCGCAGCACCTCGAAGGCGGTGTTGCGGTCGGTCTGGAACTTGCCCATCAACAGGCCCACGGCCAGGCTGGTTTCGCGCCCGGCGGCCAGCGCGGCGTTCAGGTTGTGCTCGGTGCGGCGCAGCTGGCGGATGTCGTCGGCGCGCGCCAGGCCCGCTTCGAAGGCCGGCATGAGACGCTCGGCATCGACCGGCTTGAGCATGTAACCCACCGCGCCATAGGCGGCGGCCTGCTTGGTCGATTCGCTGTCGCCGATGGCGGACAGGAACATGAAGGGGACCGTGGTGTGGGTCTTGAGGTGGCGCGCCAGTTCCAGCCCGGTCATGCCCGGCATGGTGATGTCGAGCAGCGCCATGTCAGGCTCGCGCTCCGCAATCAGTTGCAAGGCCTGCTCGCCCGATGCGGCCGAGACCGTTTCATACCCGGCGTGGCCGATCACGTCGGTCAGGAATTGTAAAAGAAGCGGGTCGTCGTCGACGATCAGGATGCGGCGTTTCACAGTGGGCGCGGAGTTCATTGCTTGGGAAATCCTGTGGCGAAATTGTGAACGATTATAAAGCCGGGATTACAAATTAGGGAGCGCCTTTTTGTTGCCGTGCGAACAGCATATCGAAGCGCCGTGTGGCCGCTCCCGGATCGTCGGCGCCGTAAACACTGGTAATGGCCGCCACCATGTCGACACCCAGGTCGACCAGCGGCGCCGCGTTTTCCGGCGTCATGCCGCCGATTACCACGATCGGCAGGTCGATCCCGAAGCGCGCTTCGAGCAGGATCGCGGGCGCCGTGGTGAAGGTGTAGCGCTTGACCGGCGACGGGTAGAAGCCGCCGAAGGCCACGTAGCTGGCGCCGGCGCGGGCGGCGGCACGCGCCAGGTCGAGGTCGCCGTAGCAGGAGGCGCCGACGATCTTGTCCGGCCCCAGCTCCGCGCGTGCTGCGGCCACCGACATGTCGGTCCCGCCCACGTGCAAGCCGTCGGCGCCCAGGGTCAGGCACAGGTCGAGGTGATCGTTGATGATGAAGGGACGGCTGTAGCGGCGGCACAGGGCGAGCAGCGCGGCGCCCTGCTCGCGGCGCAGTTCCGGCGACGCTTCCTTGTGGCGGTACTGCACCATGGCGGCGCCGGCATCGAGCGCGCGGGCGGTGACATCGACCATCCGGGCAGTGTCGTCCCAATTAGGAGTGACTAAATAGAGACCTCGCATCGTCATGCTTTCAGTAGTTGGTTCAAAGTAGTGAGTTCAAATTC
This sequence comes from uncultured Oxalobacteraceae bacterium, assembly GCA_946479255.1. The sequence continues at coordinate 2,110 of CAMLFK010000315.1, read as the reverse complement.
GGATCAGCGCAAGGGAATGCGCTGACCGGGTGCGATGGCGAACGAGTCCGCCAGTGCGCGCTGGGTGTAAGCCTGGGCACGCTCGAATGCCTCTTCGATGCCCTCCCCCAATGCCAGGCGCGCAGCGATGCTGGACGCCAGCGTGCAGCCGCTGCCGTGAAATTCGCCAGGCAGGCGCGGCCATCGCCATGCGCGCGCACCCCAGCGGTTGACGACCTCGGGACCCTCGCCATGGCCGCCGGTGACGAGCACATACGGACATGGCACCGGTCCCAGCGCCGCCGCTTCGCCGAGGTTAGGCACCAGCACGGTGGCAATCGCGAGCAAGGGCGCCAAGGCGTCGACGGCATTGCCGCGCGCCAGCGCATCGCCGTGGCCGCTGGCCAGCACCGGGTCCAGCACGACCGGCAGCCCGGGCTGGCCTTCGCGCAGCATTAAGATCAGCCGCGCGATCGCCTCGGCATTGGCGCGGCAGCCGGGAATGCCGATCTTGACCGCGTCGATGCGGATGCCGGCCGCCAGCACCTCGACTTGCCGCACCAGCAGGGCCGCGTCGACCGGCACCACGCCATGGACGCGGTTATTGTCCTGCACGGTCAAGGCGGTGACCACCGGCAGCGCGTGCGCGCCTTGGGCGGCAATGGCAAGCAGGTCGGCCGCCATGCCAGCCCCGCCGGATGGATCGAGCCCGGACAAGACCAGCACGGTGGCGCGCGTACCGTCCGGCCTTGCCTGCGGCGTCCGCTTGCCTTCCATCGCGTTCAGCGCCATCCCCGCCTCAGGCCATCCGCCCGGTCGTCGGCGACGATGGCGAGGCGGCAAAGCGCTTGGGCATGCGCCCGGCCAGGTAGGCTTCCCTGCCCGCCTGCACGGCCAGCCGCATGGCGCGCGCCATGCGCACCGGGTCCTGCGCACCCGCAATGGCGCTGTTCATGAGCACACCATCGCAGCCGAGTTCCATGGCGATGGCGGCATCCGACGCGGTCCCCACGCCGGCATCGACCAGCACCGGCACCTTGGCCTGCTCGATGATCAGCTGCAGGTTCCATGGATTCAAAATGCCCATGCCCGAGCCGATCAGTGAAGCCAGCGGCATCACGGCCACGCAGCCGATCTCTTCCAGGATGCGTGCCTGGATGGGATCGTCGCTGCAATACACCATGACGTCGAAGCCGTCCTTGACCAGCGTTTCGGCGGCCTTGAGGGTTTCCGGCATATGCGGGAACAGGGTTTTTTCGTCGCCCAGCACCTCCAGTTTGACGAGCTTGCGCCCGCCTAAAAGTTCACGCGCCATTTGCAGCGTGTAGACCGCGTCTTGCGCGTTGTAGCAGCCTGCCGTGTTGGGCAGGATGGTGAACTGGTCCGGCGGTAAAACGTCGAGCAGGCTTGGCGCGCCTTTGTCTTGCCCGATGTTCACGCGGCGGATTGCCACCGTGATGATTTCAGCGCCGGCGGCATCGGTGGCCTCGCGGGTTTGCGCGAGATCGCGATACTTGCCGCTGCCAACCAGCAGGCGCGAGCCGTAGGGCTTGCCCGCAATGGTCAGCACATCGCGCAGTACATCGTTCCTAGTTTGTTTCGTCATGGTAGTTCCTAAGATGAGTTCATCCGCCGCCGATCGCACGCACGATTTCAATGCGGTCAGCCGCGTCCAGTACGCGCTCGCTCCATTGCTGGCGCGGCACCACGCTGCGGTTGACCGCCAGCGCCAGCCCCTGGTCCGGCAGCTCGAGCACCTCGAGCAGCGCGCGCAAGCTGGTGCGTGGCGGCACGCGATGGGCTTGCCCGTTGACTTCGATATCGATCATGGCCTCAGACCTTCCGATACAGTTCGCTGCCCTGTTTCATGAACTCGATGGCTTTGACTTCCATTCCCTTGGAGAGGGCCGACGCTTCGTTCACGCCCTGCGCGGCGGCGTAGTCGCGCACTTCCTGGGTAATCTTCATCGAGCAGAAATGCGGGCCGCACATGGAACAGAAGTGCGCCACCTTGGCCGAATCCTTGGGCAAGGTTTCGTCATGGAATTCGCGTGCCTTGTCCGGGTCCAGACCGATGTTGAACTGGTCTTCCCAGCGGAACTCGAAGCGCGCCTTGGACAGCGCGTTGTCG
>CAMLFK010000314.1 GCA_946479255.1 uncultured Oxalobacteraceae bacterium | reverse complement strand
GCATCGGCTTCATGTTCGCACCGAATCACCACGCGGCCATGAAACACGCCGCACCGGTACGCCGCGAGTTGGGCGTGCGCACCATCTTCAATATTCTCGGTCCGCTGACCAATCCGGCCGGTGCGCCGAACATCCTGATGGGTGTGTTCCACCCCGACCTGGTCGGCATCCAGGTGCGCGTACTGCAGCGCCTGGGCGCCCAGCATGCGATGGTGGTGTGGGGACGCGACAATATGGATGAAGTCTCGCTGGGTGCCTCGACCATGGTCGGTGAACTGGTGAACGGCGAGATTCGCGAGTATGAGATTCATCCGGAAGACTTCGGCCTGTCGATGATCGCCAGCCGCAACCTGAAGGTGGCCGATGCGGCCGAATCGAAAGTCAAGATGATGGAAGCGCTGCGCGGCGAGCCTGGCGCGGCTTACGACATCGTGGCGCTCAACGCCGGCACCGCGCTGTACGCGGCGGGCGAGGCGGCGTCGATCGAAGAAGGCCTGGCCAAAGCGCGCAAGACCATCGAATCGGGCGCCGCACTGGCCAAGATCGACCAGTTTGTTCAGGTTACCCAGCAACTCGGCAGCGCGTAAGCGCGGCCGCTACAGATAAATATCATGTCCGACATCCTCAACAAGATCCTCGCCGTCAAGGCCGATGAAGTGGCCGCTGCGAAGAAGCACCGCGACCTGGCCAGCCTGCGCCGCGAAGTCGAGAGCGATGGCGAGTTGCGCGCCAACCTGCGCGGCTTTGAAGCGAGCCTGCGCCGCCATATCGCGGCCGGCAAGGCCGGCGTGATCGCCGAAGTGAAGAAGGCTTCGCCGTCCAAAGGCGTGCTGCGCGCCGACTTCAAGCCTGCCAATATCGCCGAGAGCTATGCACGCCATGGGGCGGCCTGCCTGTCGGTGCTGACCGATGTGCAGTTCTTCCAGGGTTCGGTGGACTATCTCAAACAGGCGCGCGCCGCCTGCGAGCTGCCGGTGATCCGCAAGGACTTCATGGTCGATATGTACCAGGTATATGAAGCGCGGGCGATGGGCGCGGACGCGATCTTGCTGATCGTCTCGGCGCTGGACCATGGGCTGATGGCCGAACTGGAAGCGTGCGCGCTTGAGCTGGGCATGGACGTGCTGGTCGAGGTACATGACGGCGATGAACTGACGGCCGCGCTCAAGCTCAAGACGCCGCTGCTGGGGATTAATAACCGGAATCTGCGTACCTTCGATGTGACGCTTGATACGACGCTTGGGCTGCTGCCGCGGATTTCTTCCGACAAGCTGGTGGTGACCGAGTCCGGGATTCTGGGGCCGAATGATGTGAAACGCATGCGGGATGCGAATGTGCATGCGTTCCTCGTGGGTGAGGCATTTATGCGTGCGCCGGATCCGGGTGTCGAGTTAAAGCGTTTATTTAGTTAACTTGTCATTCCCGCGAAGGCGGGAATGACAGCTCTTACGCTGACGGTAATTTCAAACAGCGCTTGGGCGTTTGATCTTCTTGTCCGAATCAGCGACCGTCAGCGTCACATTGGGCACCGTCTCCCCCTGCAGCCGCACATCAAACGTCATCAGCTCATCACGCCTGAACGCGTGCACCGTCACCATGTCGCCTACCTTGTAGCGCCCCAGCAGCGCATCCAGGTTCGACGTGGCGCGAAGCCCGTCGACCGCCACCAGAACATCACCAGCCGACAAGCCGGCCCGATGAGCCGCCCCACCCTCATGCACCTGGCTTAGCTTGGTATCGGCCAGGTTCGCATCCAGCGAGGGCTTGCCGTCCTTGCGCGTGTCCTTGAGCTTCACGCCAAAGCCCGCATACAGCTTGGCCAGCGGAATATCCCCCGTGCCGCGCACATAACGGTCGAACAAAGTCCGCAGCCTGGCGCCGCTGACTTCATCGAACAATGCCTCGACCTCCTGCTCGCTCACGCCGCGCCCTGCGCCGGCATAGAAATCACGCCCATAGCGCTGCCACAGCGCCAGCATCACATCGTCCAGCGACTTCTTGCCGCCGGTCTTGGCGCGGATGGTCAGGTCGAACGCCAGGCCGACCAGCGATCCCTTGGCGTAGTAGCTGACGATGGCGTTGGGGGCGTTCTCGTCCTGGCGATAGTATTTGCTCCAGGCGTCGAAGCTGGACTCGGCCACGCTCTGCTTGGTGCGTCCGCTCCCGCGCAGCACGCCACCGATGGTCTTACCAAGCAGCTTGAGGTAAGCCTCTTCGGTGATGATGCCCGCACGGACCAGCATCAGGTCGTCGTAGTAGCTGGTGATGCCTTCAAAAAGCCATAGCAGCGGCGTGTACACCTCCTGCTGCAGATCGTAGGGCGCGAACACGGCCGGCTTGATGCGCTTGACGTTCCAGGTGTGGAAGTACTCGTGGCTGCACAGGCCCAGATATTTAAGATAGCCCTCGCCGATCTCGCCGCCCTTGGGCGCGGCGGTGGTCGGCAGATCGGCGCGCGCGCAGATCAGGGCGGTGGAAGCGCGGTGTTCCAGCCCGCCATAGCCGTCGCCCACCGCCAGCGTGAGGAATACGTAGCGGTCCATCGGCGCGCGTTTGGCGCGCGGCTCGAAAAATGCGATCTGGGTTTCGCAGATGTCTTTGAGGTCCGCCTGCAGGCGCGCCATATCCAGATTGGGCACGCGGCCCGAAATCACGATGTCGTGCGGGACACCGTGGGCCTTGAAGGTGGCCAGCGCGAAGTCGCCCATTTCGACCGGGTGGTCGATCAGCTCATCATAATCGGCCGCCACGTAGGTGCCGAAACCATGGCGCTTGGCGCCCAGTTCGGGCAGCGAGGTGGCCACGCGCCAGGTTTTGGCGGCGGCATCCGCAGGGCGCTGTATATCGACCTGGTGCGCCCCCTGCTCCTGGCCGAGCACGCGCAGGAACACGCTGGTGCCGTTGAAGAAGCCGTGGGTCTGGTCCAGGTGCGCGGCACGCACCGACAAGTCCCAGGCATAGACTTCGTAGACCACCGTCAGCGGGCCGGCAACCGGGGCCGCGCGCCAGGAATGCTTGTCCAGTTTGATCAGCGCGACTGCCTTGCCATTACTCTCGGCACGGATCTGCACGATGTTGCGGGCGAACTCGCGAATCATGTAGCTGCCCGGTATCCACGCCGGCAGCGCCAGCTCCTGGCCGTCCGCGGCGGGGTGGGCCACTACCAGGGTCACCGAAAACAGGTGGCCCGCCAGGTCCTTGGGAACGATGGCGTACTGGATCGCCGCCGATGGTTTTTGCTGTGATTTTTTCATGGCTGAAGTGTACCGTTTTTCGGCAAATCGGAAAGCGTGTCGATGTCCAGATGGATGCCGGGGTCATCGACGGCGACTTCATGCACCGAATGGGTGCGCACGATGGCGCGTGCGCCCTGGTCGCCCTGCAGCGCCAGCAGCGCCGGCAAATGCAGCGCGCCGAAGGCGACCGGGTTACCGCGCCGGCCGTCGAAGACCGGCACCGCGATATCGGCACCTGCGGCCAGCGCGGACCGGAGTGCCTCCAGGGTCGAGGGCTGCACATGCGGCATGTCGCCCAATGCCACCACCCAGCCGCCAGCTTCAGGGAGCGAGGTGCGCAGCCCGTGCACCAGGGACGCTGCCATGCCGCTGTCGGCATCAGTAGAGACAGTGACAACGCAGCCGAGCGCGCGCAAGGCTTCGCCGACACCGCCATCGTCCGGCGGCACCACGGCAATCACTTTGGGGAAAACAGAAAGCAGCGTGCGCGCGCTGGCCACCACCACCGGCTCGCCCCGAAACAGGGGGGCGAGCAGCTTGTTGCGCGCGCCGCTGGGATCGAAGCGCCGGCCACGGCCGGCGGCCAGGAGGATGCCGATCGTGCTCACGGCGCGGTTCTATTATTTGATCGTGGCCAGCTTGGCTTCCAGCGCCTTGGTGTCGATCGCGCCAGGAATCCGGCTGCCGTCGGTAAAGAAAATCGCCGGTGTGCCGTGGATTTTCATCTTGCGGCCCAGTTCCGAGATCTCTTCGTTCGGCGCCTTGCAGCTGGCCGGCGCGGTACCGGGCAGCTTCCCGTTCAGCATCCAGTCGTCCCAGGCCTTGTTGCGGTCCGGTGCGCACCAGATGTTGCGCGACTTCGTGACCGAATCGTCGGACAGGATGTTGAGCATGAAGGTGTAGACGGTGATGTTGTCGATTTCCTTCAGCGTGGTCTGGCGGAAGCGTTTGCAGTAGCCGCAGTTAGGATCTTCGAAGATGGCGATCACGCGCTTGCCGTTACCCTTGACCAGCTTGAGGGCCGACTGCAGCGGCAGGTCGGAGAACTTGATCTTGTTGATCTCGTCCAGGCGTTCCTTGGTCAGGTTCTGCGAGGTCTTGGCGTTGAAGACGTTACCGACAAACAGATACTCGCCCTTCTCGTCGGTATACAGGATGTCGCCGGCGGCGCGGATTTCGTACAGGCCGGCATACGGCGTCATGCGCACCGAATCGACCTTGACGCCATTGCCCAGGCGCGGCTCGATGACCTTCTTGAGGTTGGCTTCGACCGAGGTCTGGGCGTCGACGCAGGACGCCACCAGGGCGCACGCGCCGAGCACGGCGAGTTTCACTTTCAACATGAGTTCTCCAATGATTTTGTAGGGGGGGCTTACGTGGCCGCCATTGGCGGCCAGACTACTTGCCGAGGGCGTGGGACATCAGCTTACGCTTCAGGAACGGCATTTTATCCAACAAGTTTAATCCCAAATTGCGCGCAATGCGCAGTGGCTCAAGGTTGGTGCCGAATAGCCGCGCCAGGCCATCGGTGGCCAACTGCATCAGCAGGATATCTTCCTTGCGCGCGCGTGCATAGCGGGCCAGCACGCGGTCATCGCCGACGCTGCGCTGGTCTTCGCGCGCGGCGACGGTCTTGAGCAGTTCGGCCACGTCGGCAAAGCCAAGGTTCATGCCATGGCCGGCCAGCGGATGGATCACATGCGCCGCGTCGCCCACCAGCGCCACGCGCGAAGCCACGATGGCATGCGGGCGCACCAGCGCCAGCGGGAAGTCCTTGACCGCTTCGGGCATCAAGGGCCGCAGCGGGCCCAGTTCATCCTCGCAGTACTCGGCCAGGCGCACCGCCAGTTCGGACAGGGTCTCGCACGTCAAAGTGTCGGCCAGCCCTTCCGGCGCCGACCACACCAGCGAGACCCGCTCGCCCGGCAGCGGCAGCAGCGCGATGATCCCTTCTTCGCAGGTGAACCATTGATAGGCCACGCCGTGGTGCGGCTTGGCGCACGAGAAGTTGCTCACCACAGCGCGCTGGTGATAGCTGCGGTAGTCCAGGTTGATGTCGCATTGGCCACGCACCCACGACTGCCCGCCGTCGGCGCCCACCACCAGCGAACTGACGATGGCGCTGCCGTCTTCCAGCGTGACGGTGGCGTCCAG
>CAMLFK010000313.1 GCA_946479255.1 uncultured Oxalobacteraceae bacterium | reverse complement strand
CCGGTGAGCCGGGAGTCGACATCGTGCTGGCGCGGCGCCAGGGAAAAACCTGGTACGTCGGTGCCATGCTGGCCGAGGAAAAGGGCGGCGCCGTCAAGCGCGTGCCGCTGCGTTTCCTGGGGCCGGGCAAATACCGCGCCACGGTCTGGGAAGATGGCGCCACGCCGAACCAGCTGGTGCTGGCGGAGCGCGAGGTCGGCGCCGGCGATGTTCTTGAACTGAAACTGGCGTCCGCGGGGGGCGCGGCGGTGATCCTCGAACCACTGAAAAAATAGCCAACTGGCCGGCCTTCCTGTTGTGCTGATGCGATGGCAACAGGAAGGATGAAAGCGGCGCAGCAGGTCCGATTGTTCTTGGTATATGAGGAACAATCAAACGCAATACAGCGCCATCGAAGCAGCTGATTGACCGGTATCGACCATAAAAGCAGGGAGACAAGACGTACAACTCAAACTCATTGAATGCGGCAGCAAGCTGCCCGCGCTGCCCCTTCTATGCCCGCCTTATTTGTCATGTGTTATTGAAAACGTTTTCATAACAATAACGAGGCGACGCCGGTCCATCCATCCTTGACCAGGACCATCGTCCATGCCGCAAACGCGACAGCAGGGCAGGGAACAATCTTTCCTAGTCATCGGCGTAGCCGGTGGCGAGCAATTCAAGCAAACGCAATAGAAAGGAACTATAAATCATGAGGGGACAAAAAATGAGATTCCAGCTTACGGCTGTCGGCCTGGCCTGCGCCACCTTGCTGAGCGCATGTGGCGGTGGCAGTGGTGGTGGCGAGGGCGAGGGCGCGACGGGCAACCGGGCCCAGTCGGTCGATTTTGCTTTCCCGGGGGAGCGCCGTCTGTTGACGCCGCCCGCACCGCTGCTGGCGACCGCATCGACCGGGCTGCCGGTCACGTTCAAATCGAACACGCCGGACATCTGCGCTATCGATGGCGTCAATCTGGTGGTGCTCAAGCCGGGCGGATGCTCGGTCACGGCCACCCAGGCCGGCGACAGCACCTACATGCCGGCTTCGGCGCGACAGGTGTTCAACGTGCTCAAGCATACGCAGTTTGTCAGCTTCCCCTCGCCCGGCTTCCAGTCGATCACCGAGACCCCGGCGCCGCTGCTTGCGACCTCCGAGTCGGGCGGGCCGGTGAGCTTCGCCTCGACCACGCCGCTGGTCTGCACCGCCAGCGGCACCACGTTGACGCTGGTCTCCAAGGGCAGCTGCACGATCGCCGCCTCGCAGGCAGGCAACGACAACTACGCCCCGGGAACTGCGTCGGTCACCTTCGTCGTGGGCGACGACAAACCGGAGGTGCTCACCGTCATGAGCGGCATCAAATCGGTCAGCGAGAGCATCGAAGGCGGTGCCATTGTGCCCTGGGCCGGCAGTAACCTTGTGAACGGCTGGTCCGGTTGCACGGATCCGGACTGGTGTACTGCGAGTTTCAATGCGGCGGACGGCAGCTTCACCTGGAAGTACGTGCTCCAACCCAATGACCCCAAGTATCCGAAGAACAATGACGGCTATATCGGCGGCTACTTCGGCTTCGACCTGCGGATCCCCGGCGTGAACCTCAACGGCAGCGGCAACACCACTGAAGGCCTGCGGGTGAGTAACCAGGCCACGATGAGGATCACGGTGGCCCAGAACGCCGAGGCGATCAAGGCCGGCAACGGTAAGATCGCTGTGGCGCTGGTACTGGGCCATTTCAACAACAACTGCAACGTCGCCCCGATGGCGCTGCTCCCGATGTTTACGACCGAGCTCACCACGTTTGAAGTTCCGCTGAGCGAATTCAAGGCCTTCGACAAGTCGTGTGACCTGAAGGACCTCAATTTGGCAACCGAGCTGGCCAACCATCCGATCGTGATGCTCAAGGTGTTCGCGCCGAACTTGAACACGACAGAGGCGGGCGCTTCTCCCACCAGCCCGGGCTATCCGAACACGATCACCATCAAAGGCCCGGTCACCTTCCAGTAAGCCGGCATCGCCAGGCCAGTACTACGTCCACGCCGCCGCAGCGCGCGCGTGGGCATTCGAGATTCGTTCTAGAAAAGAGATGATGAAATGAAGAGACAATTCAAAAAAACCACGCTGTCCGCCGCCGTGGCACAGGCGGCGCTCATTTGCGGCGGCGCCGCGTTCGCGCAGACCGCACCGGCGCCAGCGGGCGCCGACAAGGAAGTCACCACCATCGTGGTGACGGGCCAGCGCGCGGCGCTGCAGTCGGCCGCCAAGCTCAAGCAGAACGCGGAAGAGATCATCGACGGCGTCGTCGCCGAGGAGGCCGGCAAGCTGCCGGACAAGTCGATCACCGAAGTGCTGCAGCGCGTGGTCGGGGTGACCATCGACCGCAACGGCCGCGGCGACCCGGAGCACTTCATGGTCGAAGGTTCGGGCATCTCGGTGCGCGGCCTGACCTGGGGCTCGTCCACGCTGAACGGCCGCGAGGCGTTCTCGGCCGGCGGTGGGGCGCGCGAGCTGAGCTGGGGTGACGTGCCGCCCGAGCTGATGTCGGCCGTGATGGTGCACAAGAATCCGCCGGCCGAACTGATCGAGGGCGGCGTCAGCGGCCAGGTCGACCTGCGCACCGCGCTGCCGTTCGACTACAAGGGCGACAAGTTCGCCATCTCGACCTACGCCAATTACAGCGCGATGAGCGGGAAAACCTCGCCGGCAATGTCCGCCCTGGCCTCGAAACGCTGGACCAACAGCATGGGCCAGTGGGGCGTGCTGCTGGATCTGTCGGCCAACCAGAACAACGAGCAAAACGACTCGATCCAGATAGACCCTTACTACCCGCGCACCGACATCGTCGAGGGCCAGACTTTCTGGGTGCCCAAGACGGCATCCTATCGCACCAACGAGTACACGACCAATCGCGTCGGTCAGTATGGCGCGCTGCAGTGGAAAAAGAATGGCGTGGAATCCGCGTTGACGGTATTTAACTCTTCCTACAAGATCAAAGGCAACGAGCACGCCCTGTACACCGCAGTGGAGGACACCTACAAGACCAGGCTGATCGACCCGGTGTTCGACGCCAATAACATCCTGCAGTCGGCAAAGTACACCTATCCCTTGGGCCGTGGCGCGAACACCTTCGCCGAGGGCGGCATTCAATTCTTTAATAACGCCACAGACCAGCGCAACCGTTCGGCGACCCGCGAAATCGCCTGGAACCTCAAGTGGGTCGTCAACGATCGCCTGTCGATCCAGAACGACCTGCAGTGGGTGCACTCCAGCGCCGACTTCACGCGCCGCAACATCACCTTGGGCACCTTCGTGCCGAGCATGAACGTCGACGTGAGCCGCAACCCGGCCACCATCACCTTCGACGAAGCGGCGACCAAGTTCCTGGCCGATTCGGGCAATTTCTTCCCGGTCACGTTTGCGCCGAACATGGAGGAGTCGGACGGCGATCTGTACGCCTGGAAGGCCGACGCGCGCTACCGCTTCGACCATCCGGTGCTGCGCGACGTGCGTTTCGGCGTGCGCGCGACCGAGCGCAAGTCCCGCACCACTAAGGCCGCCGGCTCGTCCTGGTACAACACGGCCAGGTCATGGGAGGTCGCCCAGACCAAAAGGCCGGGTACCCTGCCTACCTGGGGCGACGCAGGTGGCTGGCAGCCGACCGCCCGCTACGCCTTCCTGAAAGATCCGGCGAACGGGGCCCTGCTCCCAACCACGCTGTTCCAATACAATAACTTCTTCAACGGCAAGGTCCCGGCGCCGGCGGCGCTGGTGGTGCCGTCCATGGCCACGGTCAGGGACTATCCTGGTGCCTACGCGCAGGCGGGGCAGTTCCTGCTGAACCAGTGCCTGGACGGTGCCCAGCACTTCGGCCTGACCAAGGACTGCTCGGATCAGGGCAAGGACTGGGAACCGCTGGTCTACGACGGCGACCCGAGCCGGAGCTTCAGCAACGAAGAAAAGACCCATTCCGCCTACCTGATGACCCGTTTCGGCTGGGACGAACTGCGCTACCCGGTCGAAGGTAACATCGGCGTACGCCTGGTGCACACCAAGGCGCAGTCGCATGGCCACACAGTGTTCGATCCGAAGTACGACGACAAAACCTCGCCCGCCCTTCCACAATTCGGTAAAGTCGACGCGCCGATCGAAGGCGAGCACAGCTTCGTCAACGTGCTGCCGAGCCTGAACCTGAAAATGGAACTGGCGCCCAATCTGCAGACGCGCTTCGCCTTCGCCAAGTCGATCTACCGGCCCGGCTTTAACGACCTGGTCTCGTACGTCGAGCTCAGCCAGTCGTACGTCCCCGCCAGCGGTGATACGCCGGCGAGCGTGAGTTACAGGGGCTGGGACAAGGGCAACATCAAGCTCAAGCCGACCCGCGCCGACAGCTATGACGTGTCGCTCGAGTGGTACCCAGGCAACGGCAGCTCGCTGACGGGCACCCTGTTCTACAAGAAGGTGCGCGACATCATGATGAACTCGGCCATCACGCACGAGTACAATGACCTCAATGGCAACGCGCATACCTTCCTGATCCAGCAGAAGGATAACGTCTCGGACGGCTCGGTGGCCGGCCTGGAGCTGGCAGGACAGACCTACTTCAACAACGTGCCCGGTTTGCGCGACTGGTTGCCGCAGTGGGCCAATGGCTTCGGCATCTCGGCCAACTACACCCACATCAAGAGCAAGCAGGAGCTGCACCATCCCTTCGACCTGACGTACTGCCCGTCGAAGGGCTCGTTCAACAACAGCTCGCTGAACCTGTTCGGCTGCGACACCAACGGTCTGCCGTTCAAGTCGCTGCCGCTGATGTACCTGTCGCGCAACAGCTACAACCTGCAATTCATGTACGACCAGGGTCCGTTGTCGTCGCGCCTGGCCTACAGCTGGCGCAGCCGCTTCCTGCAGGGCGTGAACGTGAACGGCACCCAGGGCGAGGATGCCACCAGCGCCGATCCGTCGCGCGCGGGCGCCCGGGACGTGGGCTTCGGCCTGCCGACCTGGCAGGAAGCGACCGGTCAGCTGGACTTCGGCCTGGACTACCGCTTCGGCCAGAACCTGTCGGGCAGCTTCTCGGCGAACAATCTGCAAGACAAGGTGGTTCGTCAGACCCAGCAGCAGGGGATCGGCACGATGGGCCGCGCCTGGTTCCAGTACGGCCGCAGCTACCGCCTGACGCTGCGCTACCAGTTCTAAGCTAAGCAGTGACGGGGCGGCCCCCGACCGGGGCCGCCCCCGCCTCCGACACGATCGACCAAGTCCTTGCCGGAGGCGGCAAGGCACATTATGAGAAAGTGACACCCATGTCCGATCAACGAATCCGAAAAATCGTCATCGTCGGCGGCGGTACCGCCGGCTGGATGACGGCGGCGCCGCTGGCGCTCAAGCTGGGCGGGCGCTGCGAGATCGTGCTGGTCGAGTCGGCCGAGATCGGCACCGTCGGCGTCGGCGAAGCGACGCTGCCGACCATCCGCTACTTCAATCACGCCCTGGGCATCGATG
>CAMLFK010000312.1 GCA_946479255.1 uncultured Oxalobacteraceae bacterium | reverse complement strand
CCAACTGGACCTTCGACGCTGCGGGACGGCTGGATGGCATGAACAACTCCAGCGGCCTTAGCATTTCATATGGCTTCGATACCCATGGGCGCCTGGCGGTCATCACCAGCAACCTTGGTGGCAGCTGGGGCGTACTTGCCAAGGACTTTCTCTATCAGCCTGCCACCGACGTTCGTTACGCCTGGCGCTTCGGCAATGGCCAACCACGCATGCTGACGATGGACGCCGATGGACAGGTGGAGCAACTTGCGACACCCGGTGTACATGATCTGCGTCTGGGGTTCCACCCCAGCGGCGATATTGCGCGCATCGTCGATGCAGTCTTCCCTGAATTGACGACAGATTACGGGTATGACGACGGGCGCCGGCTGACAAAGGCGCAGCGCGCCGGCGACGGCCAGGTTTTCGTGTGGGACGCTGCTTATAACCGTTCGCAGCATAGCCGTGACGGCACCGGGGACTTCAGCTTTACGACGGCCCCGGGCAGCAATCGCCTGTCCAGCTGGAGCGGCAGCGGACGGTTCCGTCATTTCCATTATGACCAGGTGGGGAACGTCGAGCGGGAAGAACGCAGCGATGGCGAGCGGCGGTATTCGTACGATGCGTTCAATCGGATGAATGGAGTCTTCGTCAATGGCGCGCAGGTCGGCGACTACCGCATCAACGCATTGAACCAGCGCGTGTACAAAATTGCGAACGGCGCGGGCGTCGCCGCGATCTACGGTCCGGATGGCGAGCTACTGACTGAAATCGGCCCGAGCACCACGAACTACGTCTGGCTCGATGGGCAGTTGCTGGGGATTGCCCGCAACGGGACATTCTATGCCAGCCACAACGATCAAGTCGGAAGGCCTGAAGTCATGACCGACGCCGCCGGCACCGTCGTCTGGCGCGCAGTCAATACCGCGTTCGACCGGACGGTCGTACTGGATAAAATCGGCGGGATGAACATTGGTTTTCCCGGGCAGTATTTTGATAACGAAAGCTGGCTGTGGTACAACTGGCATCGGTATTACGACCCGAAACTGGGGCGGTATCTGCAAGCTGATCCAATCGGGCTTGACGGCGGACTCAACCTGTATGCCTATGTGGGCGGCAACCCAGTCATGTGGACGGACCCGCTTGGACTGGCACCCAATCTTAACTTAGCGCGCCCGGGCGAACCGATTGACGCCGGCATTAGAAACGTGAGCGTGCAGGGGTGGTATGTTGTCGGGGGACATGGCCACCCGGAGTTCATGCTAAACGAACAGTTCAATAAGATTTATCCGGAAGACTTGGCCAAGCGTATCGAGGATGATAAGGACTTCAAGGGCCAACCGATCCTGCTCGCTTCGTGCAACACAGGAGGGAACGCTGGCAAGGACAAAAACGGCCAGCAGGAATTGAATTTTGCACAGAAGCTGGCCAACATTTTAAAGACCACGGTCAGATCGCCGGCTGCGTTCACATATTTCCCGGCCAACGGCCAGTTCTATGCCGGCGGGACCGAGCGTGTTCGTGGAACACCATATACTGGCGGCGCGCCTTGGATTGACTTCCGCCCTCAGCCTGGCGGGAAGGGGCAGTGATGAAAACGAAGACTCTGATTCTGTTTCTGATTATCGGTGCCGCTTTTGTGGCTGCGCTGGCGTACCGGCTCACGTCCGCCGAACACCCGGCGAACGAACCAGCTCCCTCCGGCGCCGATGCTCTGCGCATCGACGACGCGAACTATGATCGCGTCGTCAGCGCAGCGCAGGCAGGCGACTGCGATGCGGCCTTCAGACTGGGACGCCATCACGCTTTCTTTTCCAGGAAGGACGACGAGGCCATACGGTGGTACCGCATCGCCGCCAAATGCCCGCATGTGGGAGCGAAGGGTGAACTCGTTGCCATGTTGCTGAACGACCCGGAACATGACCGTGAGGTCGACAGGCTGCTGTTGGAGATCGAGCAGCTCGATCCAAAAGCCGTCGAGAGTGATCGAAAAGCGGTTGCACAGGCGCGGGAATATCGTCAGCGCACCGGCAACTGATTGCCGACATCGGCGCGGCGGCGCGGCGGCGCGGCCAGTATAGGAGCGCCTTCCGGAAAACTTGGAATTGCGTCCGACTCAACCGCGCGCCTTCGTAGTCAAGGTAATCGCTAACGACCGTCGTCTCGCTTGGGAGTGACGAGATGCGGCCGGCACTTACGATGACGGTGACGCCGACATCATTCTCGCTGGGAGATGGCACAGGTGGTTTTCATAGACATCGCTCAGTATGGAGCAGGGCCGCGGTCCGGAATATCCGGAGCGTTGTCCTCCTCGTGCATGACAAGGCAGCGCGTTTCTTCGACCGGATCATAGTTGCGCGCTCCGTTTTCCGTCCTGCCGGCCTCATTCGCAAGTCGTTTTCGCAGCCTCGCAACCATGTATTCCTTCCCGTTCCTGTTAACAGACCCTGCACTAGAACTTTTGGAAACGGGGGCGGGCTGGCGTGATGGAGGGTCGCCGGCCCAAGCGACGAGTTCATCCAGGAAGTGCGAGACGCTTTCTGTGTCCATCAGTCCATCTCCGATCAGGTGGTTTATTGATGCACGTTAAGCTTGATCTGGCGGCAACTTACTGATTTCCATCAAATTGGCAAGCTATCCCTTTTTCGCAACCGAAATGCTATCTTTGGGCCTCCTGACGCAGCGGCCGGGGGGCAGGTCGCCAACTGCGTTCACATATTTCCCGGCCAACGGCCAGTTCTATGCCGGCGGGACCGAGCGTGTTCGTGGAACACCATATACTGGCGGCGGGCCTTGGATTGATTCTCGCCCGCAGCCTGGCGGGAAGGGGCATTGATGAAGACGAAGACTCTGATTCCGGCTCTGATTCTCGGCGTCGCTTTTGTGGCCGCGCTGGCGTACCGATTCAAATCTGCTGAGCAACAGGCGAACGAAGCAGCTCCCTCCGGGGCCGATGCTTTTTATATTGAGCCGGCGAATTACGCTCGCCTCATTACAGCAGCGAAGGATGGCAACTGCGATGCGGCCTTCACAGTGGCGCGCTATCACGCGTTTTACACAGCGAGGTACGACGAGTCGATACAGTGGTATCGCCTCGCAGCCCGCTGTCCGCACGTTGACGCAAGGCGTTCGCTTCTCGCGATGTTGCGGGACCTTCCGGAACACGATGGCGAAGTCGACAGGTTACTAGCGGAGATAAGCCTGATCGACCCGGCGACCGCAGAGAATGACAGGCGTGCGGTAGCCACGATGCGCGCGAACCGGTAGCACGATAGTTCTGAGCGACGGGAAATCGGCGCACAGCAAACGCTTGCCACGTTGGCGACCATGCGGCAGGTCAGGTGATTCGCGACACAAACCACGGGGGGTGCCCTGGCATGCTGCAGTAACGGCATGGTCGAACACCTGGCCGAGGTTAGGAAGTTGTCCTGGTGAACAACTGGAATGCCCACGAATCTGGCCGCTAACCGTGCACACCGTCAGGTTCCTTGCAGACGCCGTTGACTGAGAACCGTGCACACCACACCAGTTGCACCGGGCGCCTCAGGCGCACGGTCCGCCATGCGAGCTGCAACGAGATCCTGTGCAGCTCGGTGCCCTGGTGACGCACGACCAAGTCTCTCCAACATTCGATAATTACACGTCTGCAACTGACACCTGCGACACCTGGCACTGCTCACGCACTTCGATTGCCAGCGTGCGTGCTATCGGTCGAAGCGCCGCAGGCAAAGCCCGCTCCAGAACCAGGATTACCTTCACGGTCGGCATGATTTCCAGTTGATCAGCACGGGCCTGCGCATTTAACAACGCCTCATACTTTATGACTTGGAACAGACCCCGCTGATAGTCGCCCTCCACGCCATCGGAGACGGCCGACTTAACCTCGACACCGATCCACGCGTGCGGCGATTTGAAGAACACATCGATCGTATCCAACGAGCGCAGTGCATACTCTTCAAATGCTTCCCAAGTTGCGTCGGCGCCGAATTGTTCCGGGTGAGACCTGACGTATGATTTGAGGGCCTTGTGCGCATCCGACTCGCCCCCACCGCCGCGGTTGAATGAAGGTTGTCCAGGGGGCGCCGCGTCGATCGGCGGCATGCCTAATGCGACCAGGACATCATTCCACCGGCCTCCAAATCGCAAGATTTCTATATGTTCGCGCAGCACCTTGGCGTTTTTCTCTTCCTTGCTCATATTCTGATAGCCGTGCCAACGTTCACGCACCCCGTCTCCCGGCACGCCTGTACCACTGGCACTTATGCGCACGACTATAGTCGTGAGGTAGGGAACTACGCCCACACGATCTGCAACCCCGTCGATAATTTCCATAGCCCTGCCCAGCACTTTGCCCAAGCCGCGCGGAAAGGGCTGGCCGTGCTTGTCATGACGGCCAAGCAAGGCAGCCAATTCAGTATAGGTGAGCGTATGCAAGACTTCGTCTTGTTGCCGAAGCACGTGAGAGATAAGAACTGGAATGCAAATGCTTGCGTAGGCTTCGTTACTTAAGTTGCCAGCGGCGGGCTGCTCGCTATCGCTCTGCCCAGGGTTGCCGCCTCCTTCATCCGCAGGTTCAACGTCCGATTCGTCACGCTGGGTGTGCTGGACATCTCCAACCTCCGCCATCGCTCCCGGAAATAACCCTTTAGGCGCGACCAATTCGAACACCACGCCCGGCTGCAGTTCTATGTCGTTTTTCCTGCGGCCGTGCTGTGCAAACCTTTCGTAAATTTCTAATCGCCGTAGAGTTTCGCCGTCGGAGAATTCTGTCATCCGCTGCAGTTCATGCGGCCTATCCATATAGAAATGCGCGATGCTGCGGTCGTTGGCGGTAGGGTTGGGCTCCGCCTCGTAGCCCACTACCCGTCGTTTTTCTTTAAACGCTCGCTGCAAATTTTTCTCGGCGTCACTGCCATGTTTGATCGCAGGTCCCAACCAGCGACGCATCTTGCCGCCGATCTTGACGAACCTGCGTGTCTGCTCCTCAACAGAATCGAACACGTCCAGAATTTCATCGCGCCATAATGTACACACCAAAATTTGATCTGTGGTGAACCCGTTCCATGGCGTGTCAAGCCGTGCGTAGTTGTTTCCGCGGCGGCGAGTATTGATGCCGCAAGTCTCGAGCCAAAAAATGTGAGGACTTTTTTCTAAGCGTTCAGACAACGTCTTTCCTTTTCATGATGGCCAGCGGAGGAACCGCGTACTCGCCTCATGATATCGCAAGTATTGCCGCCCTGTAACCACAAGTCCTGCGCAATGATGCCGGGGTTGGTCCGGCCAAGGCGCATTTCTCGATCTTCCAAGTGCTGGATCAGGGTCGGCATAATTTGCCCGGCAAGGCACTGCCAGCTACACTAGAGCCACTAGATGGAAGACTGCCGAATCCTTTCCCATCTAGTCTTGCAGCGCTAGATTTGAAGCCAACCCATTGACTCCAAAACGAATTGGGATACTAGTCTAGTGCTTCGTTCCATATAAGGCGTGAACACATGGTCTACGACAACGCCCGGCACGAGTCGCTGTGCCGCTATCCGGAAC
>CAMLFK010000311.1 GCA_946479255.1 uncultured Oxalobacteraceae bacterium | reverse complement strand
GAACGACCTGCATGCGCTGTCGCTGGCGCGCACCATCGTCTCGAACCTGAACCGCAGCAAGCCAAAGCATGAAGTGCGCGAGCCGCTCCCGCCGCGCTACGAGGCCAAGGAGCTGTACGGCGTGATCCCAGTCGATACCCGCAAGCCTTTCGATGTGCGTGAAGTGATCGCCCGGATCGTCGACGACAGCGACTTCGACGAATTCAAGGCACGCTACGGCACCACCCTGGTCTGCGGCTTCGCCCACATTTTCGGCATGAAGGTCGGGATCATCGCCAACAACGGCATCCTGTTTTCGGAGTCGGCGCTCAAGGGCACCCATTTCATTGAGCTGTGCTGCCAGCGCAAGATCCCGCTGGTCTTCTTACAGAACATCACCGGCTTCATGGTGGGCCGCAAGTATGAAAACGAGGGCATCGCCCGCAACGGCGCCAAAATGGTCACGGCCGTGGCCACCGCCGCGGTCCCCAAGTTCACCGTCATCATCGGCGGCAGCTTCGGCGCCGGTAACTACGGCATGTGCGGGCGCGCTTTCTCGCCGCGCTTCCTGTGGATGTGGCCAAACGCGCGTATCTCGGTCATGGGCGGCGAGCAGGCTGCCTCCGTGCTGGCCACCGTCAAGCGCGACGGCATCGAAGGCAAGGGCGGCAGCTGGTCGGCGGACGAAGAAGCGGCCTTCAAGCAGCCCGTCAAGGAGCAGTACGAACACCAGGGACATCCCTACTACGCCAGCGCGCGTTTGTGGGACGATGGCGTCATCGACCCGCTTGATACCCGCATGGTGCTGGGCCTGGGCCTGTCAGCCGCGTACAACGCACCGATCCCGGACACGAAGTTCGGCGTCTTCAGAATGTAATGGAGGAGAGCGCAATGGACTTTCATACCCTGAGCATCACGCTTGGCGACCACGTCGCCACCGTCACCCTCAACCGCCCCGAAGTACGCAACGCCTTCAACGACGCCAGCATCGCCGAGCTGGCGCTGGCCTTCGATGAGCTGGGCAATAACGAACATGTGCGCGTCATCGTGCTGGCGGCGAACGGCCCGGCCTTTTGCGCCGGCGCCGACCTGAACTGGATGAAGAAAATGGCCGGCTACACCGAGGCCGAAAACACCGCCGACGCGGCCAAGCTGGCCGACATGCTGCACACTATTTACCTGTGCCCCAAGCCGGTGGTGGCCAAGGTGCAGGGCGACTGCTACGCCGGCGGCATGGGCCTGGTGGCGGCCTGCGACATCGCCGTAGCGGCGCGCGACGCCAATTTCTGCCTGTCCGAGGTCAAGCTGGGCCTGATCCCGGCTACCATTTCGCCCTACGTGATCCGCGCCATGGGCGAAAACGCCGCGCGCCGCTATTTCCTCACGGCCGAGCGCTTCAGCGCCCAGGAAGCGCTGCGCATCGGCTTCGTGCACGATATATGCGCGGCCGACGCGCTCGATGCCGAAGTGGCGGCCATTACCGCCTCCCTGGTATCGAACGGCCCGCACGCGGTGGCCCAGGCCAAGGTGCTGGTGCGCGACATGGCCGGCCACCCGGTCACCGACACGCTGATGATGGACACCGCCGAACGCATCGCCCAGATCCGCGCCAGCAATGAAGGGCGCGAGGGCGTGGCCGCCTTCCTGGAGAAACGCAAACCATCGTGGCTGGACGAATGACGACAGTGGACATGACGAAAGTAGCAAAGCAGGACGACTGGGTCGCGAGAAGCTTAAAGAGTGTCTGGCACCCGTGCACGCAGATGCAGCACCATGAGACTGTACCGCTGATCCCGGTCAGCCACGGGCGCGGCGTGTGGCTGTACGACCATCAGGGCAAGCGCTACCTGGATGCCATCAGCTCCTGGTGGGTCAACCTGTTCGGCCATGCCAACCCGCGCATCAACGCTGCGCTCAAGGACCAGCTGGACCAGCTCGAACACGCCATGCTGGCAGGCTTCACCCACGAGCCGGTGGTGCGCCTGTCGGAACAGTTATCCCAGATGACCGGCCATGTGCTGGGCCACGCCTTCTATGCGTCCGATGGCGCATCGGCGGTGGAAATCGCCCTGAAGATGAGTTTTCACGCCTGGCGCAACGCCGGCCGCGGCGCCAAGCAGGAATTCGTCTGCCTGCAGGGCAGCTATCACGGCGAGACCATCGGCGCATTGGCGGTGACCGACGTGGCGCTGTTCAAGGATGCCTACGGCCCGCTGCTGCGCGCGTCGCGCGTCGTGAGCTCGCCGGATGCGCGCAATGCGAAGGAAGGCGAAACCGCCGAGGACGTGGCGCGCCGCGCCGCCGCCGACGTCGAAGTCCTGTTCGCCGAGCGCGCCGGGCAGATCGCCGCCATCATCATCGAGCCGCTGGTGCAGTGCGCCACCGGCATGGCGATGCACGATCCGCTCTACCTCAAGCTGGTACGCGAACTGTGCGACCGCTACGAAGTGCACCTGATCCTCGACGAGATCGCGGTCGGCTGCGGGCGCACCGGCACTTTCTTCGCCTGCGAGCAGGCCGGCATCTGGCCGGACTTCCTGTGCCTGTCCAAGGGCATCAGCGGCGGCTATCTGCCGCTTTCACTCGTATTGACGCGCGACGAGATTTACCAGGCTTTCTACAGCACCGATGTGACGCGCGGCTTCCTGCATTCGCATTCGTACACCGGTAATCCGCTGGCCTGCCGCGCCGCGCTGGCCACCTTGCAGATCTTCGAGGACGACCAGGTCATCGCCGCCAACCGCGACAAAGCCGCACAACTGACGCGCGCGCTGGCGCCGCTGGCCGGGCACGGGCGAGTGCGCAATTTCCGCCAGCGTGGCATGATCTGGGCATTTGACGCCGTCGAACCCGACGCCGGACGCGCCGCCACCTTCTCGCGCCGCTTCTTCAGCACCGCGCTGGAACAGGAACTGCTGCTGCGCCCGATCGGCACGACGGTCTACCTGATGCCGCCTTATGTGCTCTCCGAAGAGGACACGGCCGGCCTGGCGGCGCGCACGCTGAGCGTGTTCAATACCGTGATTGCAAACCGCATTTTCAATTAGCTTATGAACATGATCGCCTCCATCGAGCGCCAGCTGCGCCGGCTCGACGAACAAAGCCTGACCCGCAAGCGCCGCGTGGTCGATTCGCCGTGCGCGCCGCGCATCACGGTGGACGGGCGTCCCATGCTGGCTTTTTGCAGCAACGACTACCTGGGCCTGGCCTCGCACCCGCGCCTGATCGACGCCATGGCCGAGGGCGCGCGCCTGTACGGCGCCGGCAGCGGCGCATCGCACCTGATCAGCGGCCATGGCCGCGCGCACGAGCTGCTGGAAGACCGCCTTGCGCAGTTCATGAGCCCCTTCGTCGACAATGCGCGCGCCCTGTCTTTCTGCACCGGCTACATGGCCAACCTGGCGATGCTGACCGCGCTCGGCGCCGAAGGCGATGGCGAAATCTTCTCCGAGTCGCTCAACCACGCCTCGCTGATCGACGGCGCCCGTCTGGCGCGCGCCAGCGTCAAGGTGTATCCGCACGCGGACACCGTCGCCCTGGCTGCCTTACTTGAAGCCAGCAACGCCACCACCAAACTGGTGGTGACCGACAGCGTATTCAGCATGGACGGCAATATCGCGCCCCTGAACGAACTGGCCGCGCTATGCGAGCGGCATAATGCCTGGCTGGTGATCGACGACGCGCATGGCTTCGGCGTGCTGGGCGCACATGGGAGGGGCGCGCTGGAACACTGCAAGCTGCGCTCGCCCAACATCGTCTACATGGGCACCCTCGGCAAGGCGGCCGGCGTGGGCGGCGCCTTTGTTGCGGCGCACGCCAGCGTGATCGAACTGATGATCCAGCGCGCGCGGCCCTACATCTACACCACCGCCGCGCCGCCGGCCATCGCCCACACGCTGCTGGCCAGCCTGGACATCATCGAAGGATCGGAAGGCTTTGATCTGCGCGCGCAGTTAAATGCCATGATCGGATGCTTCGACCAGTCGCTGGTATTGAGCAGCTGGCAGCGGCCGGCATCGATTACCGCGATCCAGCCGGTTATCATCGGGGGCAATGACGCCACCATGCAGGCCAGTGCCGCGCTGTACGAGCAGGGCCTGTGGGTGGCGGCGATCCGCGCGCCGACCGTGCCCGCCGGGACCGAGCGCCTGCGCGTCACCCTGTCGGCCGCGCATACCGAGGACGATGTGGCGCAGCTTTGCGCCGCGCTCCAACAACTGGAAAGGAAGCAGCAATGAGCCTGAACGACCCCGTGCCGGTAGCGCCAGTCTTGCCCGTCACCGAAGCCGAGGCGGAACTGGCCATTGAACCGCAGCCGCTGGCCATTTCCGAAGGCCTGCCTTCGCGCTTCTGCTGCTTTGTGACCGGCACCGACACCGAAATCGGCAAGACGCTGGTGTCGGCGGCGATCCTGCACAAGCTGGCGTCCGGTGGTGTGCGCGCCTGCGGCATGAAGCCGGTGGCAGCCGGCGCCGAGATGCGCGACGGCGAACTGCACAATGAAGACGCCGACCAGCTGATCGCCGCCGGTAATGTCCACCTGCCGCCCAATATCACCACGCCCTACATGCTGCGCGAAGCGGCGGCCCCGCACATCGCGGCCGCACTCGAAGGCGTGACCATCGAGCCGGTGCCGATCATCGCAGCCTATGCCGAAATTGCCGCCGCATCGGATGCGGTGGTGGTCGAAGGCGTGGGCGGCTTCCGCGTCCCGTTCTCCGATGGTTTCGACAGCGCCGACATGGCCGAACAGCTCAACCTGCCGGTGATCCTGGTGGTGGGCCTGCGCCTGGGCTGCATCAACCATGCGTTGCTGACGGTGGAAGCCGTCGTCGCGCGCAACCTGGTGCTGGCCGGCTGGGTCGCCAACGAGGTCGACCCCGACATGCGCTTCGCCGACGAGAACATCGCCGCGTTGGCCCAATACATTCCGGCGCCGCTGCTCGGGCGCGTGCCGTTCCTGGAAAAAGCGACGGCCAAGGATGCCGCCGCCTATATCGACCTCGCGGGCTTGCCAGGCTGGCCATCCGCGCGCAACGTAGCTTAAAACACAGTACAAATACCGTTTCAGAGGAAAACCCATGTCCCAAACCCAAGCCGTCTCCTTCCATTCGCCCGCAGCCGCGATCACCCTGCCCGAAGCGGCGACCTGGCCGCTGGCCGACGTGCTGGCGCTGTTCGAGCTGCCGTTCAACGACCTGCTGTTCAAGGCGCAGACGGTCCACCGCGTCAACTTCCCGGCCGGCGACGTCGAACTGGCGACCCTGCTGTCGATTAAAACCGGCGGCTGCGAAGAAGACTGCGGCTACTGCCCGCAGGCCGCACGCTACGACACCGGCGTGGAAGCCAAGAAAATCCTCGGCATCGACACCGTGCTGGACGCCGCACGCCAGGCCAAGGCCAACGGCGCGACGCGCTTCTGCATGGGCGCGGCATGGCGCAGCCCGAAGGACCGCGACATGGAAAAGGTCGAAGAGATGGTGCGTGAAGTGAAGGCACTGGGCCTGGAAACCTGCGCCACCCTGGGCATGCTGGAAGAAGGCCAGGCCGACCGCCTGAAAGACGCCGGCCTGGACTACTACAACCACAACCTGGACACCGCGCCCGAGTTCTACA
>CAMLFK010000310.1 GCA_946479255.1 uncultured Oxalobacteraceae bacterium | reverse complement strand
CGTGGACGCGGGTCGGCCCCGCCGCCGTGACGATGTCCAGGTCGGGCATGCGCCGCCCGAGCAGCGGGTGGCCCTCGCCCAGGTCGTAGCGGATGTCCAGGCCGGCGATCATCGCGCCGAAACGCTTGCGGGGTTCGTCCATCGCGAGCATCTCCGCGACGAATTCGCCCAGCACGGGCGTGCGGTCGTCCGGGCGCCGCAGCACACCTTGCGCGATCGTGTTGCGCAGCACACGCGCGGCGGCCGGATGGCGTTCGGCCTGGTAGGTATCGAGCAGCGCCGCCGGCGATACACCCTTCACGACCTGCGCCAGCTTCCACCCGAGGTTGACGGCATCCTGCACGCCGAGATTGAGGCCCTGCCCGCCCAGCGGCGGATGAATGTGCGCGGCGTCGCCCGCCAGCAGGATGCGGTCCCTGCGATAGGCGTCCGCCTGGCGCACGGCGTCGCTGAAGCGGGACAGCCACGTGGGAGAATGGACGCCGAAATCGGTCCCGTAGATGACTTTCAGGCCTGCGGCGAGTTCGTCGAGCGTCGGCTCGCCGGCCGCCTGCGGATCGCGTCCGGCCAGCACGACGCCGACCGTCTCGCCATCTTCGAGCATGGACATCGCATGGCGGCCGGACGCGTCCTCGTGGAAGCCGAGCACCGGCTTTTCGCGCATTTTCACTTCGGCGATGATCCAGCTCGTCGACGCGTCCCAGCCGGGGAAGCCGATGCCGGCCAGCTTGCGGATGCGGCTGCGGCCGCCGTCGCAGCCGACCAGCCAGCGCGCACGCATGCGCGTGCCCTGCGTCGTCGTGACGTCGACGCCGTCGTCGTCGCATGCGATACCGTCGACGTCCCGGTCGCGGTAGATCCGCACGTTCAACTCATCAGCCCACGCCGCGAGCAGCCGTTCGGTCTTTTCCTGCGCCAGCGCGAGCAGGTAGTTGTGGCGGGTCGGGAAATCGCTGATGTCGAGGGCCGCGTGGAAACTGACGCGCGGGTGCGTCTTGCCTTCGGCCAGGAAGCGATCGACGATGCCGCGCTGGTCGAGCAGTTCGAGCGTGCGCGCGTGCAGCCCGCCGGCGCGGCCGCCCACGCGGGCCTGCGCCGGCTTGCGTTCGACGATGGCGGCGTCCACGCCGGCCAATGCCAGTTCGGCGGCCAGCATCAGGCCCGTGGGGCCGCCGCCGACGATGATGATGTCGTAGTCGCTTGCCTGCATTGGTTCACCTGTATTTCGATGAAGACCGTCAATGCGCTCTTTTCCTCTTCAATGCGCTGCCCGCCTTGCTATCTGATCCACACAGTTTTCGATTCGGCGCATGTGGGCCAACTCGCTTTCGTTGTTCTCTTCGGGATAGCGAAAGCTCGCGGCGTTTGCACAGGTCTGCTCGTGCTTGGGGTCGGCGCTCCGCAGTCTGGCCTTGATCGCCTCGATTTCGGCGACGCGACCACTTTCCAGCTCATTGTCCAGTTCATTGCTCGCTTGACGCTGCGCTACTTCTTGATGAACTTCATCCAGGGATTTAGACGCGTACCAAGTGCCGAGGCCGACGAGTAAAGCGATGAGAACGATGTGATGAAGAGGGGGGAGTCGATGCAGGAGGCTCCGGATCGAATTCGATTCATTTTCCATTGTTTTCCTGGCGTGTTCCTTTACTTGCTGAGCACGGTCCTGGCGTACAGACTTGTATTACCTAAAATGCGGCGCGCCATGAACCGCACCGGGAATCGTGGAGGCTGATTGGTTTAAGTTAATGCGGCTTCATCGGCAGCGATTTTGAGCTGCTTGTAGTAGTTTGCCTCAGCATCGGCGGGCGGGATATAGCCCAGTGGTTCCATCAGCCGATGGTGGTTGAACCAGGCCACCCATTCCAGGGTTGCTAGCTCTACAGATTCCCAAGTTTTCCAGGTCCGACGGTGAATAAATCCCGTCTTGTCCAAGCCGTTGATCGTTTCAGCCAGCGCGTTGTCATAACTGCCCCCCCCCCGACTGCCGACCGACGGTTCGATACCCGCTTCGGCAAGACGTTCACTGTAGCGGATGCTTAAATATTGAGAACCTCTGTCGGAATGATGGACCAACGTTCCTTTGTCGCCGCGTTGGCGGGCATACAGTGCCTGTTCAAGCGCATCGAGAACGAAATCAGTGATCATCGATGAACTGACACGCCAGCCGACGATTCGCCGGGCGAACACGTCCACGACATCTGTTCTTGTAGCCGTCGTCGTAATGGTGCATTGCGATTGCCGTAGCCCTGCCGTGCGAGCGCTCGAATGCTGACGCTGGGTCAACGCCAGTGCCTCCAATGTCTTCCAGTTGGTACCACGGCAGCTGGGACAGGTGCCATTCGTTGAAATGGTCGTGTGCCTCATTTTGCGTTTTCCGTCCTAAACAATCGCTCGCCTGACGGCTTCGATCTGGTCTCGTAGAGCGCGAGCACGTGTGGCTTTTTTCTCGATCTCATCGAGATAAACACGGAGCAGTGGCGGACGCGGTTTCTCTGCAAACGTCTCCTCTACAAGTTTATTCGCCCACATAGCTGCGGTATCGGCGTCATGTCCTGTCACCTCACGTAATACCAGCATCTGCAGATCGGAAGCGAGGCGTTGCAACTCATCCATTTTGTATTTTTTCTCGCTCATCTCCAACTATTCGTCCAGGTGTTCAGCACAGACCGTCGGCTGACCAGGCGCAGGGTCTACA
The DNA here is from genome assembly GCA_946479255.1 of uncultured Oxalobacteraceae bacterium. Next base: position 2,926 of record CAMLFK010000310.1, on the reverse strand, counting down.
ACAGCCTTGCCAAATAAGGCGACGTAGAGAGCCGGTATATCGGCGATCTCGCGGAACTGCGACATCCGGACGACGCGCAGGTTTGGTCGCTCCTGTTTCACCCCGTCCTTGTTCCCCTTTGTGTGCTTTGCTATCTTAAATGCATCCAGCGGCGGCAGCGGCAGGCCTGGTTCGGCACCAAAAAATAGAAACGGGCCGAGCGTCATCGTGGCGCGGTCAAAGCGTGTCCATACGACGCACCCGGACGGCTTCGCGGCCAAGCCAAGGTGTACGTTCTGTGCCGGCGTTCTGGCGGCGTGTGATGAGGACTTCAACTGCAGGTGACGTGTCACGCCATTAGCCTCCAGCACTACGTCATGACCCGAGCGGTCGATCGAAGGCTGCGATACCTCCAGCGTCGCACCCGCATGCAGCCATGAGTACTTCAGCAGATCTCCGATTAGCAAGTGCTCAAGTAAGCGTTCGCGGTAGACAGACTGGTGCGTGTCAAGTGTGAGGTCGATATGCATCGGGGGCTGGCTGAAGTCGTTCACTGCAATTTTCCGATCCAGTTCAATGGCGTCGGGTAAGCACTAAGCCGTGAGCTACCATAGTGACGGCCGCCGCCGCCGTGGGTCCTAGTACGAATGCCCAGATCCCTGCTTCCACCCAGCGCGGCAATAATAGATGTATCGCTGCCATGATGAGCAATGGCACGCCCAAGCCAACCACCGCGTGCGTGCGTTCGAAGAATCCACCGAACCCTTCCAAAATAGCGAAGCAGTAGTCGAACGCCGCTTCCGTAAATTTCTCTAACATGACGCTTTCCTTACGCCGGCCTGGCACCGTGCCTAGCCCCTTAATGCTGCTGCCCGCTCGTGGCGGGCTTAAGGTGCTGCTGTGCCTTTCCTTCCTGGCCAGGCACCGCACCCGGCCTTCTTAATGCTGCTGTCGTGTCGTGCGCGGTTGCAAGCGCTGCTGGGTCCTTTTCGCTCAGGGCATGATGTCCTTGATGGCGTCTTCAACAACACGAATCACGGTTGCCTGATCCTGCGGTAACGGACGAATACTGTTGTCCCCGATGATGTCGCGCTTGATCGTGTCCACCATGCGATTGAGGTCGCATCCGTTGTTCCGGGCTGCGTACAACACCGCATACAGCGCATGGGAAAATTTTCCTGCCTCGTCCATCAAAATATCCTCCAGAGTCTCCAGCGTCCGGCCGGCTCGGGGTACCTATGGGCACCGGCTTTTTCCGACCGTATCGGCCAACGCTGCGAGCGCGTAAGCGTTCGCCTTGCCCGGGCTCAATCAATTCCATATCCTTAAGAGGAAGTAGAACGCCCCAATAGCGGTGGCCCAACCACACAGCAGTACCCAGTAGGGCACCCATCGTTTGAGCGCCGGGAGGCCTGTCTCTATAGAGCACTCATAGTTTTCCTTCCTGGTTCAACGAATCACGTGTTCCTGTTCGACGTTGCCATCGGGGCGACGTCGGCCCGTATATGGATGACGCTTCCATCCACCAGGCTCCCTGTCTATCGAGGGATCGAAATTTCGCATTCCTTCGATGACGTGATCGAAACTGTCGTAGCAGTAGGCATCGCTGTAGCCTGTTGCATGCACATCGAGATAGAGCCTTCCATTCCCGAAGAGCATCGGCCCAACTGCCATGACTGAACCGTTCGCAAGTAGCCGCCATGCGACGTATCCCCAAGCAGACATCTGCTCGTCAGTGAAGGGCATCTCGCTTGCGGACATCACCGTTGCGTCGTTTCCCATGTTCACGCTATTTTCCTACACCAGTTCAGCCGGGGTCAGCAGCGTCCCGCATTTAGGACAAGTAGGTTTGATGGCATCGAATACCTCTTCCCACGATGCCGACCTCCGCTCGACATGGTGTGATCCGCCGTTGAGGCCGACGACCGTGTATTGCTCCCAACTTGCCGAGTAGGGCGAGTCGTTTTCGCTCGTTCGGATCGCACCTTCGTGCCCGCATTTGCACCGCACAGGGTCGGTTGTACGTGAGGTCATGTTATTCCTCGGAGTCGTCGTCGGGCAGCGAATTGATGAGACGAACCAACTCAGCCCGTTCTTCGTCGCTCAACTGGCCTTTTTGATCCTTTTCGGAGAGCGCCTGAATTCTCAAGCGAACTTGCCGTTCCTGCGGATCGGCAAACATCCCGCCAGTCGTGGCAATCCATTGGCCTTTGGTTTGAGACATGATGATATTTGTTCCCCGCGCGGCTACCGGCCGGCTATCGGGCGCACACGGCGCGTTTCCTAGACCGTTAGGCAGACCGGATGACGACAAAACGTCCAGGTAACGGGCTGGGCTTCACGTCGCCCGCGAGTTGCATCTGCTGAAGTAACGATCCGCGCGAACCGGACCGATGTTCAACCGCTGCTGCAGCAACTCTCAAGACACTTCATTACGTGAGCGGACGATGTGCTTGGCAGTGGTCAGCAGTTGGTGATCGTTGAACTCGTTCGTTGGCATGGCGCTTTCCTTGACCTCTAGCCTATGTTTCTTAAGTAGAGCCAAGAATTACGTGACAAGGACCATCGTGAATCTGCAGCAGCGATATCTTGGTTAAGCCTTATCATTAATTCATTGCCAATAGAGATCACGCTGACGGCAGTGCTATTACTAAATGTCCAAACTGCGTTTGCTATCGTCAACTTGGCCATACTATCGTTTCCTGAAACAAGAATTGGGCTTGTGGCTCCTCTTTGATATTGGTCATGCGCGCTGCCTGATGCCTCAAACCGCGATCCATTTTGTAATACAACTATTGGAGAAAAATAGTTATAAAGCATCAAGAATCCACTTCGCCCACCAGGTGCGCTCACTGTAAGCTCGCCTTTAGCCTCGTCTGCGTCAGCCAAATCCTGCCTAATCGCATCCATCTGTTCAGTAATCGCATTCACCATTTATGTTCTCCTA
>CAMLFK010000309.1 GCA_946479255.1 uncultured Oxalobacteraceae bacterium | reverse complement strand
CGCGGCTCAAGGCCCTGGCGAAACAGCCCGGGTTTCCCGAGCCGGAGCAGCCGGCGGCAGGCATGCAAGAGAAGCCGCGCACCTTCCTCGGCCTGACGATCAAGTCGATCGAAACACTGGGCGAGCAATCGGCAGCCGGCCTGCTGGCGAAGGAAGGCGTGCTGGTACTGTCCGTTGAAGCGGCCAGCTTCGGCGACAAGGCGGGACTGCGGCCGCGCGATGTCGTCATCGGGCTGGGCAATGATCCCGGGGCCCCTGCACAGGTGGTGCCGACGGCCGCCGCCCTTGTCTCGGCGCTGCAGGCCAGGCGCTTTCAAGCTTATGTCGATCTGATCGTGGTGCGAGATCAGAAGAGAAAAGCGGTCACGCTCCAGGTGCAATGAAGACCGCGCCGCCGCTGGACGGCCCGGCCTACGCTCAGTAAAACTTTCGTGGGAGATCTTCATCAATTTGACTTTGAGAATTGGTGAGTTTCGCAATTTCCAAGAACCTGGCATGAATGCACAATCAATTTGCCAAGGAAAACGATGTCAACTGGCGAGCGTTTCTCGGAGCGCGGAATGGCGTTGTTGGCAAGACCAAAAAATTTTAAAACTTGAGGAGACGGTTATGCATGTAAAGAAAATAGTACTGGCGCTGGCGGCAGGTTTGCTGATGACCCAGGGGGCCGCGGCTGAAAATTACAAATGGGATACCGTCGCCATGGGCGGCGGCGGCTTCGTCACCGGCGTCATCCCCAGCAAGACCGAGCGCGGCGTGGTGTACGCCCGCACCGACGTCGGCGGCGCTTACCGCTACGATAGCCAGAACGCGCGCTGGGTAGGACTGAACGACTGGGTCTCCGAGGCCGACACCGGCCTGATGGGCGTGGACTCGCTGGCGGTCGACCCGCGTAACGCGGCCAATCTGTACATGCTGGCGGGTACCGACTACTCCAGCGGCGGCAAGACCGCGATCCTGCGTTCTACCGACTACGGCAAGACCTTCACCGTCACCGACGTGACGGCCCAGTTCAAGACGCACGGCAACGGCATGGGCCGCTCGAACGGCGAGCGCCTGCAGGTTGACCCGGGTTCGAGCAATATACTGTTCGTGGGCACCCGCCACAATGGCTTGTTCAAGAGCGTCGATTCGGGCGCGACCTGGAGCCGTGTCGACAGCCTCAACGTCGACAACACGCCCAACGGCGTGGGCATCAGCTTCGTGCTGCTCGATCCCACCAGTGTCAAGCAAGGGACGGCCAAACGCATCTTCGTCGGCGTGTCGCGTTACGGCTCGGTGGGTCCGAACCTGTACATGAGCCGCGATGGCGGCCTCACCTTCGCCCCGGTCGCCGGCGCGCCGGCGGGCCTGATGCCGCAGCGCGCGGCGCTCACCAACAAGGGCCGCCTGTACCTGACCTACGCCAACGGCGCCGGGCCGCATTGGCAATCGGAAAGCGAGCCGATGACCACCGGCGCGCTCTGGGAATACAACACCGTCGGCGGCGCCTGGACCAATGTGACCCCGGCCGGCCGGACCCACCCCTTCGGCGGCATCAGTATCGACCCGCTCAATCCGAAGCGCCTGATCGCCTCCAGCATGAACACCTGGTGGACCCAGTCCACGGAGTCTGGCAACAGGTTTGGCGACCGCTTCTACACTTCGCTCGATGCAGGCCGCACCTGGACCGACTTGATGGAAGGCGGCGGCATCAAGATCGACGCCAATGGCGTCGACTGGGTACGCGATTCGATGATCCACTGGGCCGGCTCGATCGAGTTCGACCCCTTCGACGCGAAGAGCGCGTGGGTCGTGTCGGGTAACGGCGTGTACAAGAGCAGCAACGTCGACGCGCCCAATAGCGTCTGGAAGTTCGATGTACACGGCATGGAAGAGACCGGTTCCTACCAGGCCGAAAGCATCCCGAACGGCCCGCTGATGTCGATTATCGGCGACTACGATGGTTTCCTCCATACCGATCCATCCCAGTACGGCCCACGCCACTCGCCGGCGATGGGAACGACCACCGGCATGGCGGTGGCTCCCCAGGCCACGCACGTGCTGGCGCGGGTGGGCAACGATCTCTACACCTCGACCAACCAGGGTGCGAGCTGGGAAAAAGCACCGACCAAGATGGGCTGGGGAGGCAATCTGGCCTTATCAAGCGACGGCGCCGTCCTGCTGCATAACCCGGACAATTCGAGCACCACCTACCGCTCGACCGATTCCGGCGCCAGCTGGACCGCCGTCACCGGCCTGTCGGTGACCAATGCGCGCCCGGTCGCCGACGCTGTCAACCCTGCCAAGTTCTACGTCTACGAAAGGACCAGCGGCAAACTGATGGTGAGTACCGATGGCGGCGTGTCGTTCACCCCCGGCGCCCAGCTGAGCGGCGGCGGCTCGACGTTCGTGCGCGCCACCGCCGGCCTCGAGGGCGACCTGTGGATGTGCCTGGGCACAAAGGGGCTGGCCCACTCGACCGATTCGGGTGCCACCTTCACCAAGGTGGGCCAGGTCGCCTCCTGCGACGGCGTAGGCCTGGGCAAGGCGGCGCCCGACGCCAGCCATCCGACCCTGTACATGTGGGGCGCGGTGGGGAGCGCGCGCGGCCTGATGCGCTCGACCGACCAGGGCGCCAGCTGGGTTCGCGTCAACGACGATGCCCATCAGTATGGCGGCTTCATCGGCCGCTTTGTAACCGGGGACATGAACACCTACGGCACGGTCTACATGAGCACCAACGGCCGCGGCATCGCCTACGGCAAGATCGACCCCGCCGGCGACGTCGTGGTCACGCCGCAGGTCTATGTAGCGCCACCCAAGCCGGCCGAGTGCAAGTACGTCGTGACCAATACCTGGGACTACGGCGCCGTCGCGGAGATCCGCATCACCAACACCAGCAGCTCAACCATCAGCGGCTGGACAGTGAACTGGACCTATGCCGACGACACGGTTGTTGACGGCGGTTTTAACGGGAAAGTGACGGGCACCGCGCCGAACTACACGGGCACCAACAGCGAAGCGTGGAACTACGAGATCGCGCCGGGCCAAACGCAAGGGTTCGGCATCTGGTTCCATCAGGGTACGCCGCTTCCTGGTCCGGTACCGACTGTGACCGGCGACATCTGCAAATAAGCTGACTCTACCCAAGAAGAAGGTAATACCATGAAAAAAGTACTCTGTGCATTGATCGCCAGCGCCAGCCTGATGCTGGCGGGCGCTGCCCACGCCGCGGTGATCGGTTTCGACGATGTGAACACCGCCGGCGATTTCTCCAGCCTGGCCGACGCCGGTCCTTACGCCGGCCTTTCCTGGGATGATAGCTGGTTCGCCGGCGACAACAGCATCGGCGGCTACGCCAACGCTGCCCGTTCCGGCGCCAATTACGCCGTCAACGGCTTCGGCGGCGAAGAAGGGAGCATCAGCAGCGCCACCGGCTTCAATTTTGCCGGTGCCTGGTTCGCCACGCCCGCCGGGACGAGCGACAAGGCCGACTGGATCAACATCAGCGCTTACGATGCCTTGAACCAGCTGATTGGCAGCACCGGCAACGTCGCCATCGGCGATAACTACTTGTGGGTGGGCGCCGGCTTCAGCAATGTGGCCCGGCTGAGCATCACCAACGAAGCAGGCTGGTTCGTGATGGACGACTTCAGCGCCACCGAAACCGCTACCGCGGTGCCGGTACCGGCGACGCCGCTGTTGCTGGGGCTCGGCCTGCTCGCAATGCGCCTGGGCCGGCGCGTAAATCGCCGCGCCTGACGCGTCGCCGCCGTCGACCCGGCGCGGGCCTTCCCGCCTGCGCCGGGTCGACGGCTTTTTCAATGGGAAAACACATGCCCCGAGCAATCGGGGCACTTCCATTTTTAATCTTCCTTATTCGATGAAAAAATCACTCCAGCGCATTTTCGCCCTCCTGGTTATCCCGGTGGCCGCCGCCGCTTTCGCGCAAGCTCAGAATCCATTGATTTTCGCCGATGTGCCTGACATGGCGATGATCAGGGTCGGTAAAAATTACTACATGAGCAGCACGACCATGCACATGAATCCGGGTGTGCCTGTCATGAAGTCCACGGATCTGGTTAATTGGAAACTGATCAATTACGCCTATGACACGCTGGCCGATATGCCGGAGCTGAATCTGACGGATGGTCAGAACACCTACGGCAAGGGTACGTGGGCCAGCAGTATGCGCTTCCATAAGGGCATGTATTACCTCACCACGTTTGCGCAGACCACCGGTGAAACCTATATCTTCAAAACGAAGGACATCGAAAAAGGGAACTGGCAACGGGTTTCCTTTAAACCGGCGTACCACGACAGCAACCTGTTTTTTGACGACGATGGCAAAGCCTATCTCATTTATGATGCGCACAAACTCAAGATCGTTGAGTTGAATGACGACCTGACGGGTGTCAAACCAGGTTCGGAGAAAGTGTTCATCGAAAATGCCGACGCGCCAGGTGGCCCGGAATACGACCTGAACGCTGAAGGATCCCAGCTATATAAAATTAACGGGAAATACTATTTATTTAATATTTCCGCACCCAAGGGCAAAGGCCGCACTGTGCTCATCCACAGGTCGGATCATCTCAACGGCCCGTGGGAAGGAAGAGTCGCGCTGCAGGACAGAGGCATTGCGCAGGGCGGCTTGATCGACACGCCCGACGGGCGCTGGTTCGCATATCTGTTCCGCGATTACGGCTCTGTCGGCCGCATTCCCTACCTGGTTCCCGTCAAGTGGGAAGACGGCTGGCCCGTACTGGGAGAAAACGGCAAGGCCCCGGACAAGCTGGACCTGCCCGCCGGCACGGGTTTGATTCCGAACCTGGTCGCTTCCGATGAATTCAATCGCAAGAAGGGACAGCCAGCATTGCCACTGGTTTGGCAATGGAATCACAATCCGGATAACAAGCTGTGGTCGGTACAAGAGAGAAAGGGATATCTGCGGCTGAAAACCGCCAGGATCGATACCTCATTTGTACAAGCGAGAAATACCCTGACGCAGCGTACGATCGGCCCGGCGAGCACCGGCTCGACTTTACTGGATGCGTCCAACATGAAGGAAGGTGATTTCGCCGGATTAAGCGCTTTTCAGAAAAACTTCGGGCAAGTTGGCGTCAAGGTCGAGAATGGCAAGAAATGGATCGTCATGGTCAATGCCGGCTCGGATAAGCCTGTGGAAGTGCAACAGGTTCCGCTGACACAAAACCACGTCTATTTAAGGGTCGATTGCGATTTTACGGATCTGAAAGACCAGGCCAGATTCCTGTACAGCCTGGACGGAAAAGCGTGGCTTCCTATCGGCGACACATTGAAGATGACTTACGCCATACCGCATTTCATGGGGTATCGCTTTGGCTTGTTCAATTACGCGACCAAGCATACGGGCGGATATGCGGATTTTGATTGGTTCAGGATTAAGTACCTGGATAAATGATCAAAGACCAAACGGCATCGACATGAAGTTTCTGAAGATCTCCGGTACGACCATCACCGGCGTGGCCTGGGGCTGCGTTGTTCCGGCGGATCGGCTGACGCGGACGAGCCGCGAGTCGATTCCGAGGACCTGGACCGTTATCAAAGTAGAGTTTAAGAACAAGCATGAGCAAACTTCTCGCCAGCCTGCTGCTGGCCGCAACAGCATTGACGGCGTCGGCCGCGGATCGCT
>CAMLFK010000308.1 GCA_946479255.1 uncultured Oxalobacteraceae bacterium | reverse complement strand
CCGAGGTGCACCGCGATGCCAAGGAAACGCTGGCGCAAGGGGCCGTGTCGCGCAGCTGGTGCGCACATGCGGCCTTAATCACGGGCTTAGGCGAGGCTGCCGGCGCAAGGTCGACCAGCTTCAAGCGATCAGGGCGTTCCGCAACTGGGGGAAACGACCTCGTTCACGAAACCGTATTATCCACACGCCCTAGCAACTCTGTTAGCTATCTACACTCCCCGCGCCGGTTTTAAATGGCTCATCAATCGCCGCCGGGAGCGCCCCATGTCGACGCCCAACGTCACCTATCTTCATCCGGCCCGCGCCGTCACCAATCTGTGCGACCCGCGCTTTCATGGCGACAGTCCGTTCTGGAGCGCGGCGCTGGGCGTGGGGGTCAACGTGATCGTCTCGCAGATCGGCGATGTGGACGCGCTGTCGCGCCGCATCGGCACGCTGCCGCCGCGCAGCCATCCGCGCCGGGCACTGGTTGGCGCCTATCTGGGCATGATGCAGCTGCTGGCCGCGGCCTGGCTGCAGCGTACCCGCCCCGCCCTGCTGGTCGCACTCCGCTCCATCCATGCGTATACCGAGCAGCTCCTCACCCACGAAGCGCCGCTCCTGTCGGACGCGCTGGCCCCGGCCGGCCTGGCGCGCGACGAAGCGGCGCGGCTGGTCAATACGCTGATCACCCGGCTCGACCTGGCAGTGCACGCACTGGAAAGCATCGACCGCGATTTCGGCGGCTACCTGACGCACATGGCCGGCGCTTCCGGCGAACTGGAGACCGACACCGTGCTGGTGACCCAGCGCCTGCAGGCCGATCACGTGCATGCCTCGATCCTGGCGCGGCAAGTCAGCACCATACAGGACCGGCTGGACCAGGCGCGCCTGCGCCAGCACGGACACTGGCCGCTGGGCCCGCAAGCCGAGCAGCTGCGGCGCGAAGTGGCGGCCCAGAGCGCGGCGCTGGACTGCACCCGCCGCCAGGTCGAACAGATCCGCGCCGAGCAGGTGGCGACCCTGGCCGAGGCGACGTTCCTGCAACAACTTCTGCCGACCCTGTCAAGCTATCTTGCCGGGGTCGACCGCATGGGGGCCGGCATCCGTGCCACCTTGAGCGGGACGCAGGCCTTGCAGGCGCAGCTTGGTGAACTCACTGAAGCCATGCAGGGCGATGGCGCCAGCGTGCTGCTGGCACAAGGCCAACTGGCCGCGGCGCTGCCGCACTGGCGTAACCTTGCGGCGCGCCTGAATGAACTCGGCCAGGGCGGCTGACGCAATGGGCGCGCCCGGCGCCTTGTAGAACTCAGCAAGCCACGCGCGACTCGCACAATGCCGCATAGGTCGCGGCCACGTCGACATACAGCGCCACCGCCTGCTCCACCCCGATCCGGCAGGGCGCGCCGAAGCGCCGTGTGAGCACGCCAGCGCGTCCCAGCAGGCGTTCGATGGCGGTGGTGGTCACGGTCACGTACTGCTCGATCCCGACCCGGTGCCCGTGGCTGATGATCGCGCGGATCGACTCCATGGTGATCTGCGAGAAACCGAAGCCCTCGCGGCAGTCGCTTTCCACCGCAAAGCGCGACAGCTCCCAGATGCGCGGATGGGCCGGCGCCTGCTGGCCGTGCAGCAGCTGGGGAAAGGAGTCCTTGAGCATGTACGGGCCATCGGTCGGCAACAGGCGCCAGCAGCCGATCAGGTCCCCGCCAACGCTGTCGTAGGACATCGTGCGGATCATCATGTAGAGCGGCTCGAGCGCATCGTAGCCGTCGATTTCCATGCCGGAGAGGACCGGAACCTCCCATCCCAGCCGATCCTTGAACACCTTGGCGCGCAATCTGTGCATTTCCCACAGGTCGCGCGACTTGAATTGCCGCCTTGCCGCGATACGGATGTGCAGTGCCATGAACTACCCCCTTTTGTCATTAATTATTGGTTTGTAGATAATTATGCAACACGCATAAATAATCGAACACAATTGCATCTTGCATAACTAGTAGGGTTGCTAGGTGATGCGGCGCGGCGTGAAGTGGAATACTTCAATTTTATGCATGCGAGGAACCAAATGGCTTCGGACGACAACTTCAGCACGGGCGCCGCCACGGTGCAGCGCCACACTCCCGACCAACAGCCCCTGCCGCAGGCCGGGACCATGGCGGATCCGACAATCACCCAGCACGGCGAACTCAAGCGCTTCCGCCTGAGCAAGCGCGAAAGCCAGGAGAAATTCTGGGGCCGCTTCGGCGTGACGCAGTCCAGCGGCAGCCGCTTCGAAACCGGCCTGGGCATTCCGCCACCGGTGGCGATCCTGGTCAAGTTGTATGTCAAGGGACGCCTCAGCGATGGGGATCTTCCGGGGTAATGATCCCCATGCGGATGGCTTTGACCAAAGCCTGCTGCCGGGTGTTGACGTTGAACTTTTGCCGGATATTCCCGATATGAAAGTTCACCGTCGCTTCCGAGCAGCGGGTGATGCGCGAGATTTCCCATGAAGACTTGCCGACCATGACCCAGTTGAGCACTTCCAGTTCGCGCCGGGTCAGGCGCGGCGGCAGTTCCGGCGCATCGCGGGCGCCCATGTAATGCAGGGAGGACGCGAAGGCGTAGTCGCGGATCATCGACAGGGTCGGCAATTGCTCTTGCACGCGGCGGGCGAAATGCTGGTCCGGCAGGTCGTCGCTGGCGAAACTGATCACCCCGAACTCGCCGCTGGGACCGTGCACCGGCAAGCTCACCCCCGAGCGAATGCCGTGGCCGCAGGCTTCCTCGTACATATGGCGCTGCGGGGTGGTCTGGAACAGCTCGGGCTGCCACACCACGCCGACCGCACTGGTGAGGCAATGCGCCACCGTCGGGTCGATATAGGCCAGGCGCTCGGCGTCGTAATGAGTGCGCCAGTCCGAAGCGTAATTGCTTTTTATAAAAGCTGTTTCCAGCCTGCTGTGTTTGGAAGGCACCACGCCGTAGAGCACCTGTTCGAAGCCCAAGGATTTCCCGAATGCAAACAGGGCCTCGCTCCACGACGACTCTTCGTCAACTTCGAAGAGAGACATCATCTTTCCGACTTCCACCATGATTTCTGCTCCCGCGTTGTTGTTAACCAAACTTTAACTAAGTAATCATTGCGGATGTTTGATCTTGATCATGCGATGCCGTTATTAATCCATCTATTTTTTGTGACTTTTGGTCAATTGAACCAGTTTTACGGGTGATTCTTGGTAGCAACTCCCGATTGGGTGTTATTTACTTATTAAACCTTGCGTATGTCGTGCTGATGACACGGATAAAGAGCCAATGACGAATCGTGCGTCATGGAAATTTCGTCTTTGCTACCCTTCCAAAACGCCTTTCAGATTCCATTAGGAAATTGTTAAACTATACGGTGTGGCAAACCTGTCTGGAATGAAGTGTTTTTACTTGACTGGCCGGCGTACTAGCGTATTGTTTTACTCATCCGTGACAGCACAGGCTGGATGCGGCTTTACCCTTTCAAGTTCCGTACCAGAGTGCACATACCTAAAGTTCTATTAGTGAACGACGATGCCGCGAGCCTGTTTGCGCTCGAAAGCATCCTCATGGATGCCGACCGGCAGTACGATTTCGAGCTCGTCACCGCTACCTCCGGCCAGGAAGCATTGCGCCGTGTTCTTACCGACGAATTCGCCGTGATCCTGCTCGATATCCACATGCCCGGCATGGACGGCTTCGAGACCGCCGAGGCGATCCACTCGCACCCGCGTTCGGCCTCGGTGCCGATCATCTTCATCACCGCGCTGTACGCCGACGAGATGCACCGCCTCAAGGGCTACCAGAAAGGCGCGGCCGACTACCTTTTCACGCCGGTGATTCCGCAGGTCCTGCAGACCAAGGTCGGGGTATTCGTCGACCTGACCCGCAAGAACCTGGAACTGCAGGCCAAGACCGAGGAGCTGGCGCGCCTGAACCAGGACCTGCGGGTACAGCGCATGCAGGACCTGGAGCGCATCAACCGCGAGCTGGAGCAGGAAGTGGCCGAACGCAAGCTGGCCGAAGAACGCGCCAACGCGCTGGCCGTGCGCGATCCGCTCACCCAGCTGGTCAACCGCCGCGCGCTGATCCAGCAGCTCGAACACGCGGTCGCCTATGCCGACCGCCACCAGAACGAATTCGCCCTGCTGTTCCTCGACCTGGATCACTTCAAGGCCATCAACGACCATCACGGCCATGAGCTGGGCGACGAACTGCTGCGCCAGGTGGCGGCCCGCCTGCTGGCCGCGGTGCGCGTGTCGGACGTGGTGGCGCGCCTGGGCGGCGATGAATTCGTGGTGCTGCTGGAGGGCCGCGGCGCGGCCGCCAACGCGGTGCGGGTGGCGCGCAAGATCGAGCAGGCGCACGCCCACGTATTCGACGTCGGCGGGCAGCGCATCTCGGCCAGCACCAGCATCGGCATCGCCCTGTATCCGCAAGACGCCGCCGGCGCCTCGCAGCTGATGAAGAACGCCGACACCGCCATGTACCACGCCAAACAGCGCCGGCGCGGCAGCATCGAGTTCTTCCGCGAAGAGCTCAACGCGCGCGAGGCGGAACGCCGCGAGCAGCGCGAGGCGCTCAGCGCCGCCCTCGCCAAGGGACAGTTCGAACTGCTGTTTCAGCCCAAGGCCGCCCTGCCCGGCCGCAGCCTGTGCGGCCTGGAAGCGCTGCTGCACTGGCGCCGCGCGGACGGCCAGCTGCTCGCGGCCGCCGAGTTTCTGCACGACCTGGACGACGACAGCCTGCTGGCCCGGATCAGCGACTGGACCATCAACGAAGCCTGCCGCCAGCTGGCCATGTGGCGCGGATCAAAGGCCCAGCTGCCGCAGCTGACCTTGTCGGTCGACCTGCCGCTGCTGCAAGCGCAGGGCGGCCAGGCCGAACGCATCCTCGAGCAGGTAGCCAAGCACGCGCTCGCGCCGGGCGAACTGGAACTGGAAATACCCGAGTACTTACTGGCCGGCGGCAGTGGCACCACCGCCCTGCTGCGCCAGCTGCACGCCGGCGGCGTGGGCTTGTCGGTCGACGACTTCGGCAGCGCCGGGGCGGCCCTGGCCGCGCTCAAGGAACTGCCGCTCGATACACTCAAGCTCGATGCCGCCTTTGTGGAAGCGATCGGCAGCGAAGGCGGCACCGACATGGCCGCCGCCATCGTCCACCTCGGGCGCGCGCTCGGCATGCGCGTGCTCGCGCAGGGTGTCGAGAACGAAGCCCAGCTCAAGCTGCTCAGCGGCTTCGGCTGCGACCAGTACCAGGGTCCCTTATTCAGTTCACCACTCAAGGCCGCGGCCCTGTTGCCGCTGCTTGCACAAACCGGTCCGCAAGACCTCATCATGAGCCGGAATTCAAACCAGGCCGCACCTTCCACTTCAAAACAACGAGGAACCAGTCGATGAATAACATGACAGAAATGGCCGAAGAGCTGGACATCAAGCTCTTGCTCGCCACGCTGATGGCGCTCAAAAAGGGTGACTTCACGGCGCGCATGCCCTCCGACTGGAGCGGCATCTCTGGCAAGATCGCCGACACTCTCAACGACATCATCGAGACCAAGGAAAAGATGGTGCGCGCGGTGACCGACGTGTCGCGCGTGGTGGGCCGCGAAGGCCGCCTGACCCAGCGCGCCTCGGTGCCCAATGTGGTGGGCGGCTGGGCCACCATCATCAG